>NZ_JBMKHV010000004.1:0-381031 GCF_049238585.1 Enterobacter cloacae complex sp. IR5428
CACGATCAACAACCTGTTTGACTGCTTCAATTTTAAACTCTTCAGGATAACGCTTACCGCTCATGGGCACCTCTCTTTAAGTCATCTTAAATGACTCTGAGGTGTCTGTTAAACCCGTGGCGATTCAAGAAGCCCGATCAGGTGCTGCTAGCGCTGTAGCTATCGCCTCTATGCCTCAAGTAGAGAAAGATCAGGCTGTCATGTTCTCTGCTGGTGTAGGTAGCTTTAAAGACGAGCAAGCTGTTAGTGTGGGTGCATCCTTCCACGTTGGTAGCAACACCATCGTTAAAGCTGGCGTAAGCGATTCTACAAATAATGATCTTGCTATGGGCGCAGGCATCGGGATTGGCTTTTAAGAAAAACACGTAACTCGACTACATTCATAATAGAGGAAGCTTTTCAGGGCGACAGTACTTCGCTGATGGAAAGTATGATGATGGCCAATAACATGCTCAAACACATTTTTATTTCAGCTGCCCTGTATCTATTGCTTATTTCGGTCGGGGTCTGGATCGGCATTATGTACGTTTCTTATTATTTGTGTCGTTTTTAAGGTGATAAAATGAAAAAATCAATGATGCTAGTGTTAAGCGCTGCCGTACTTGCTGGGTGTATTTCGCCTGCACACGCCATTAGCGCACACTATCGTGCTCAGTTAGAGCGCTCGGGATGCACGCAAATTAGCGCTGGCGATGGATCTTGCGATATCAGCAAAACCAAAGCGGAAAACGCGGGACAACACGAACCAACGGCATCCGTTCACGATCCCCTTCGCGAAGCCTCGTTCTCGTCGGATACGGTTAACGCTACCCTTTCTAACGGCTTTTTTAGCGCTACCGTGAACGGCAAAAAAGCCAGCGTTAAACGTCTGAATGCGAATTTCTATGAGATCCATGGTAACGGTTTTGTGATATCGATAAGCCTGGATGAAAACGGTATTACGGACGCGTCATGGAATAAAACAAAGGGACGTGAACACGGCGTTTTACGCGTTACCCAAAAATAAACAGTCTAAGGAGGCTCTCCGCCTCCTTTTAGCCTGCCAGGCGCACAATTTGCCACACTCTTTCATCTGATTTTACAATGCTGACAATCCATATATAAGCCACTGTTTTTATTGAGAATAAACTGCATATCTTTGCCGAAAAATGAGGTTATCCCCTCCCCTGTGCCCTGTGTCACAAAACAGTAAACAAATTAACCATTGAGCCCGGTGACAAAAGGCTCTATATTGGCGGCGTTTTTTTCAGGCCCCATCTGTTTTTTAACTTTTTATTCAATCGTTGCTCATAACGAAGCGGCGGTTGTAGGAGTGATATGATGACGGATAAAGTCCGTATTGACACCGTAGATGCCCACAAAAGCAACGAAACCTATCTGGCCCGTCAGGCCGAGTTTGAATCTAACGTCAGGAGTTATCCGCGCAAACTGCCTTTAGCGATCACGAAAGCAGAAGGCGTGTGGATCACCGATGCAGATAATAAAGAATACCTTGACTGTTTAGCAGGCGCAGGCACCCTCGCGCTTGGCCACAATCATCCTGATGTGCTGAAAAGCATCCAAAATGTCATTACCAGCGGCTTGCCGTTACATACCCTGGATCTGACTACGCCGTTGAAAGACGCGTTTTCAGAATACCTCCTCTCTCTGTTGCCTGGTCAGGGCAAAGAGTACTGTCTGCAATTCACTGGCCCGTCCGGGGCTGACGCCGTTGAAGCGGCGCTGAAGCTGGCGAAAAAAGTAACCGGTCGCAGCGGTATCATCAGTTTCTCTGGTGGTTACCACGGTATGACCCACGGTGCACTGTCCGTCACCGGTAACCTGTCTCCGAAAGAAGCGGTTGACGGTATGATGCCAGAAGTCCAGTTCATGCCTTACCCACACGAGTACCGCTGCCCACTGGGTATCGGTGGTGAAGCGGGCGTGAAGGCGCTGACCTACTACTTCGATAACCTGATCAACGACGTTGAAAGCGGCGTGCGTAAACCTGCCGCGGTGATCCTGGAAGCTGTTCAGGGCGAAGGCGGCGTGAACCCGGCTCCGGCTGAGTGGTTGCAGCGCATCCGTAAAGTGACTCAGGAACACGGCATTCTGCTGATCCTCGACGAAGTTCAGGCTGGCTTTGCCCGTACCGGTAAATTCTTTGCCTTCGAACACGCAGGCATTGAGCCTGACATCATCGTGATGTCCAAAGCAGTTGGCGGCGGTCTGCCACTGGCTGTGCTCGGTATCAAGAAGCAGTTCGATGCGTGGGCGCCTGGTCACCACACCGGTACCTTCCGCGGCAACCAGCTGGCGATGGCAACCGGTCTGACGACGCTGAAGATCCTGAAAGACCAGAATATCGCGGGCAAAGTTGCCGCACAGGGCGAATGGCTGAAAGGCCAGCTGAAAGAGATGGCGAAACGCTATCCGGTTATCGGCCACGTTCGCGGTCTGGGCATGATGATCGGTATTGAAATCGTTAAGCCACATGAAGCCGCCGACCACATGGGTTGCTTCCCGGGCGATGGCGAGCTGTCTGCACTGATCCAGAAGAAGTGCTTCGAAGCAGGCCTGATTCTGGAGCGTGGCGGCCGTAACGGTATCGTTCTGCGTCTGCTGCCGTCACTGCTGATCAGCGATGACGAGCTGAAAGTCTTCCTGGATAAATTCGAGCAGGCACTGCTTGCTGCGGGCGTTCGCCCGGCGTAACCGGAGTTGTTGATTACGATGTCTGATTCAAACCCAATTTTGTTCTCCTCTGCCCAGAGCATTGAAGCTTACCAGCAGGCGATTGAACAAAGCACTCAGGCTGTGATGCAGTGGCTGAAACAGCCTGAGATGTACCAGGGCAAAACGGTCGCGGAGCTGCGCGACCGTATTAAGCTGGATTTCAACCCGAAAGGGCTGGGCAACGAAGCGGCGATTGAACGCGCCGTGGAGTTCTTCCTGAAAGACAGTTTGTCCGTTCATCACCCGCAGTGCGTGGCGCACCTGCACTGCCCAAGCCTGGTCGTAAGCCAGGCGGCGGAAGTGCTGATTAACGCCACCAACCAGAGTATGGACTCCTGGGATCAAAGCCCGTCCGCAACCATTATTGAGATCAAGCTGATCGAATGGCTGCGTACCCGCGTGGGTTATCAGGCTGGCGACGCAGGCGTCTTCACCAGCGGCGGCACCCAGAGTAACCTGATGGGCCTGATGCTGGCGCGTGATGCGTTCTTCGCGCGTCAAGGCCACTCGGTACAGCAGGACGGTCTGGTGGGCGATCTGCGCAAAATTCGCGTGCTGTGCTCTGAAAACGCCCACTTCTCTGTGCAGAAAAACATGGCGCTGATGGGCCTGGGCTACCAGTCCGTGGTGCAGGTGAAAACTGATGAATTCTCCCGCATGGATCTCACCGATCTGGCGGCGAAAATCGAACAGTGCAACGCGAACGGCGAACAGATCCTGGCGATTGTGGCCACGGCCGGCACGACGGATGCGGGTGCTATCGATCCGCTGCGTGCCATTGCCGAGCTGGCTGCGAAACAGAATATCTGGGTACACGTTGATGCGGCCTGGGGCGGCGCGCTGCTGATGTCTGAGCAGTATCGTCACTACCTGGACGGCATCGAGCTGGTGGATTCCGTGACGCTGGACTTCCACAAGCAGTTCTTCCAGACCATCAGCTGCGGTGCCTTCTTGCTGAAAGAAGCACGTCATTATGAGCTGATGCGCTATCAGGCGGCTTACCTGAACTCTGAGTTCGATGAAGAAGCGGGCGTGCCTAACCTGGTTTCCAAATCTCTGCAAACCACCCGTCGTTTCGACGCGCTGAAACTGTGGATGAGCCTGGAAGCGCTGGGTCAGGAGCAATATGCGGCAATTATCGATCACGGCGTGACGCTGGCACAGCAGGTTGCGGCTTACGTAAAAGAGCAGTCTGCTCTGGAACTGGTTATGCAACCCCAGCTGGCAAGCGTGCTGTTCCGCTTCCGTCCGCAGACCCAGATGGATGACGCCGGTATCGCCCTGCTGAACCAGAAAATTGGCGATGCGCTGCTGGAATCCGGCCGCGCAAACGTCGGGGTGACCGAGCATAACGGCGTCACCTGCCTGAAGCTGACCCTGCTGAACCCAACCGTGACGCTGGAGGACGTTAAAGTCCTGCTGTCTCTGGTTGAGCGTACCGCGCAGGAAGTGATGGCGAAGTAATGCTTTTCCCTCTCCCATCCGGGAGAGGGTTTATTATCCCGTCCTGACGCCCCTATCCTTTTTTCCTCGAAGCATAACCGTAGTCATACTGGCTGTACCCCGAGCTGTAAAACAGCGCTGCGGATTTAACAATATCGTTGAGGATTGTGCCGCTGACCTTCACGCCAACGTGCTGTAGACGTTTAACGGTATTCTCCATCTCTTTCACGCTGGTTTTATCGTAACGGGCAACCATTAGCGTTGTTCCGGCTGCTCTGGCAACCAGCGCGGCATCATTGACGGCAAGAACTGGGGGTGTATCGATGATGACAATGTCATAGTGCTCGTTAACCCAGGACATGATGTCAATGAACCGTTCGCTTAACAGCATTTCTAACGGACGCAGGGGTTCCGGGCCGCAGGTGATGACGTCAATTCCCCCTTTTTCAGCATGCTGAATGACCTCCCCAAAGTCGCGCTTCCCCTCCAGCAGGCAGGATAATCCGTGGCGGTTCTCCAGGCCAAAAATATTATGCACATAACCCTGGCGCATATCCGCATCAATAAACAGCGCACGCTGACCGCTCTGCCCGGCAATGGCCGCCAGGTTCGTCGCCACCAGCGTTTTTCCGCAGTCCTGCGTGGGGCCAGAAATCATCACAATGCGATTCTCAGCCTCCATCATGGTGAAATGCAGACTGGTTCGCAGCCCGCGTACCGCTTCAACAAACATATCAGCAGGTCGATCGACTGGCAGGAAAGGTACATCCGAGGTTTTGTGTGTCCAGCGACGAGAAAACGGATTTTTTCTGCGCAAATGCGTTTTACTCCACAGCCACTGTGAACGTGGTAACGTCGCCAGAACCGGCATCCCCTGCGCTTCCAGCTGTTCGGAAAGCGTGATCCCACGTTTGAACGCTTGACGTACCAGTACGGTCCCCATTGAAAGGATGAGCCCGAACAGCACGCCAAGCGCAATGATTAGCGCTTTTCGCGGTTTTATCGGATCCGGGAGTGTAACCGCCTCATCAATGATCCTCACGTTCCCGACAGCGCTGGAGCGGGAAATATTCAGCTCCTGCTGACGCGTCAAAAGCTGTAAATAAATCGTGCGGCCCGACTCAACATCGCGGCTCAGGCGTAAAATCTCCTGCTGCGTGGAGGGCATCGAGGACACACGGTTATTAAGACGATCCCGTTCCCGCACAAGGGTTTGTCTTTTTTCATGCAATGCACGGTAGGTAGGGTGACTCTTTTTAAAGAGCTGGGAAATTTCTGCCTCCCGGAACGTCAGCTCATTTAGCTGATTCTCAACGTTCACAACCTGATCCAGGACGGATTTTGCCTCTAAAGACAGATCCACAGAGTCGCGCTGCGCCCGGTAGGCATTCAGCCGCGCTTCAGCCTGATCCAGGTCCGCTCTGATTTTCGGTAACTGCTCCTGTAAAAAATCCAGACTACGCGAATCCTGAGCCTCCTGGCGCGCGATATTTTGCTGAAGATAATTTTCAGCAATCGCATTCAGCACCCGGGCGATTTTGTCAGGATCTTCACCCGTCAGGGTTAAGGTCACAATACCGCTCTGTTTCTCCGATTCCACGACCGTCAGACGCTTCTTCAGTGCATTGATCGTCTCCAGGCGCGTCAACGACTTAAGCGAAAACTGTGTGCCTGGCGTCGCCTCAATCGAGGTCACCCGCAGCACGATCCCTTGCGTAACCAGCGTTTTACCCACCTGGCCGTCTGCCTCAATGTTTTCGCCCGTCAGGTGATACCTTCCCGCTTCCTGTACGGTCAGCGTGAGTTCTTGCGCTTTGCCCTCCACCTGCGGGATCTGGAGTTCGCCTAACGTTATGTTGCCCTGCCCACGCCCTTGCAGACGCTGCCAGAGACGCCCCACCACAGGCAAAACGCGCTGCTTTGCCTGATACGTCAGATCTAATTTGTCGACGGTCTCGCCGAGGATCATGCGAGATTTCAACAGTAAAATTTCAGGGGCAACATCCGGCGAAATATCGGTGCCCAGCTGGCTCAAGCCTTTGAGCAGGCCGTTATCCTGTTTGCTTTCTATTTGCACCATAGCATCCGCCTGATAAACAGGTGGCGTAACCCAGGCATAGAGGCCCGCGCATAGAGTGAAAAGGAAAGTCACGCACAATATCATCGTGCGGTGGTCGATCATTTCGCCGAGCAAACGAACGAGATCGATTTCATTTTGTTCGGGTGCCCCTGCACCATAACTGTCTGTTGTGTAAGACGACATTAATGCTTTATTCCTTTCTGTCCTAAACGACGTGCCCATTCCTGGCTGGCTTTACCCAATAGCCCGAACACATATTCAAACGCTTCACGGCTTTTACGATAGGGGTCTGGGATATCCTGCGGCTCCAACCACTGCCCAAAAAGCAGCGACTTCCCCCTGTTTTCCGGTGCCATGGCTGCAATGAAGCGAAGATGTTCCGGCTCCATAACCAGGATGAGATCGGATCCCTGCATCAGCCTGCGTGTCAGCCTGCGCGCCACATGACCGTCGAGGGAGATCCCATGCCGCCAGGCCACGTCCTGGGCGCACTCATCCGCCGGATACCCCTCAAGGCCGAGTATTCCCGCCGAGGTGATGTGTCTGTCGGGCAAGTGCTGGCGCAAAAGCCGTTCTCCAATCGGAGAACGGCAGACATTTCCGGTACATACCACGAGTATTGATTCGAACATTATTGCGGCCACGATCTGATATAACGAACCGTTTCGGTGAGGTCATGCACCCCGCTGATTGTCGGAACAAGCTGTGTTATTACGCGATTCCAGCGGGAGAGTGGAGCAGTGGTGACATAGACAATGTCGTAAGGCTCAAGCTGAAACTCGGTGCCCAGCACCATGGCTGAAGCGTCTTTTGCATTCAGTTGATAGATATTCGCAATTTTCCCGGACTCGCGTACCGATCGGATAACAAAAATACCCGTCGCATCAGCCATATTCTGGTCCAGGCCACCGGCATTGCCGAGCGCTTCGGCCAACGTCATGCCGCTGCGATCCATCTTCAGCGTGCTCTGTTTAACAACTTCGCCCATCACGAATACTTTCAGCGCATCGTTGCGGGGAATAAACAAGATGTCGCCAGGGTTGAGCAGCTTATTCTGGGTTAAATCGCCATGCTGCATCAGGGCATACAGGGAAATTCGGGAATCCTGACCGTTGTGAGTCAGCACCACGTTCCGCCAGTCCGCATCAGCAGTAAGCCCACCTGCGGCATTAACGGCATCCATAACCGTCAGCGGAATGTTGGTGATGGCCTGCTGGCCAGATTTCGCCACTTCTCCCGTAACGTAGGCTTTTTGCGAACGGAAAGCGGCAACGCTGACGTCGACCTGGGGGCTTTCAATGACGTTATCCAGCCGCGCGGTGATCTCCTCGCGCACTCTGGAAACCGTTTTTCCCGCCACGTGCAGTTTACCCACGTAAGGATAAAAGAGCGTGCCATCGGCATTGACCCAGTTTCCCGTATCGCTTGCGCTGCGATACTGTCCCGCGGGCGTAGTCAGCTCCGGGTGATCCCAGACGGTGACCGTCAGGATGTCACCGATTCCAATACGGTATTCCCAGTTTTTGACCTGCTCATCAAGATTAGGATTTGCCTGAGATTTAGCTGCTGCGGGACGTAGTTTCTCAATTAATCCGGGCGTAAGTGGATAAATTTCGATTTGTTTATCTAAACTATTATTGAGATCAGCCGGCGCAATTATTTTTTTGCCTGCGGAACTTAACGTTTGGCCAGGAGAAATTACGCACCCCGCCAACTGACTTATTGCTAAGAATATTACAGATAATGCTGTTGTGTTTTTCATTTATATATACTTATCATCCCTGCTCGTAGCGAACGCCCGACGGGGCGCAGCCCTGCGCTAACCCACGCTTGAAATAAGTTTCTTTTCAAGGGAATACGAAAACGTAATCTAAAAGTGAAGACACGAATTGCCCGATCTGTGACGGGCAATTAATTAAAATATAATCTTCCTGAAAATCTTAAAGCCTGTGGCAAAAAAAAGCACGATCTACAGTTTATAAAATTACGGCAACAATGTATTTTCAGAATTAATTCAGCAAAACGATAGTTACAATGAATTATTCCCGTCAGCACGCATTCATATCAAAAATACTCACAACCGCTGGCACTACACAAAACCGTTCACTTTTGTTACATTTTTTTTCAAACACACCCTGTTTTGATACTTAAAATGGGCTGTCTGCCGCACTGTCCCCCGCAGACAAGCGTATCCGTAACGATATCACTGGAGAAAAAATGGCTAAGCGTAAATTGGTGCTTCTGGGTGTATTACTGTCTCTGGCGGGCTCCGCATTCGCAGCCCCGCAAACGGCCGCCGCGCCTTCCGGCATTAAGGCTTATGAAGAGCAGGAGTTCATCGCCGACTTCACCAAATTTAAGATTGGCGATACCGCGCCCGCGCAGTATCAGACGCCAGAGTACACCATCAAACAGTACCAGCTACGTAACCTTCCCGCGCCCGATGCCGGTACGCACTGGACCTACATGGGTGAAAATTACGTTCTGATTGGCGATGCTGATGGCAAAATCTACAAAGCCTATAACGGAGATATTTTCTATCACCGCTGATACGATGATCCGGCCCTGGCAGGAGGACGACCGGCCATTTCTGCGCACGCTGTACCTGCATGCACGACGCGTGGCCTGGCCATGGCTGGACAATTCTGAATGGCAGCTTGAGGATTTTGACGCCGCAACGCGTGACGAGCAGATCTGGGTTGCGATTCACGACGGTCACCGGGTAGGGTTTGCCTCCGTCTGGGAAAATGATAACTTTTTGCACAATCTGTTTGTCGACCCGCAGTATCAGCGTCTGGGAGTTGGCCGTTTGTTACTGGAACAAGTACAGAGGACGTTTACCAGTACAGGCGCGCTGAAGTGTCTGGTGAAGAATGAGCGGGCAGTTGCGTTTTACCAGCGCCACGGCTGGCACATTGAGGCGACGGGGGATTCTCCGGAAGGAGAGTATTATTTGATGCACTATCGGCTTGGGTAAAGTCAGGTGGCGCTACGCTTACCTGACCTACAAAATCGAGGTAGGCCGGGTAAGGCGAAGCCGCCACCCGGCACTAACGCGCAGAGGCGTTACACCGCGCGGAAGGCGATCTCGCTCGGGATCACGTCCCCCTGCCAGTACAGTTGCGCCGCAACGCGCCCCGCCAGCTGACGATAGATTTCCGTGAATTCGCTATCAGGACGGCTGACCACCGTCGGCTTACCGCTATCCAGATCTTCACGCAGTGTGATATGCAGCGGCAGTTGCCCCAGCAGCTGGGTGTGATATTGCGCCGCCAGCTTCTCCGCACCGCCGGTACCGAAGATCGGCTCATGGTGTCCACAGTTGCTGCAAATGTGCATGCTCATGTTTTCGACGATGCCGAGTACCGGCACCTCCACCTTCTCGAACATCACGATGCCTTTTTTGGCGTCGATCAGCGCGATATCCTGCGGCGTGGTGACCACGACGGCGCCGGTGACCGGAATGTTCTGCGCCAGCGTCAGCTGGATATCACCGGTGCCCGGCGGCATGTCCAGCACCAGATAATCGAGGTCAGGCCACATCGTCTCCTGCAACATTTGCAGCAACGCTTTGCTGGCCATCGGGCCGCGCCAGACCATTGCGTTATCGTCCGTGACCAGGTAACCAATGGAGTTGGTCGCCAGACCGTGCGCCACGATCGGTGCCATGTGGGTGCCGTCCGGCGAAGTTGGACGCTGGTTTTCAGCACCCAGCATGTTCGGAATGGACGGGCCATAAATATCCGCATCCAGAATGCCGACTTTCGCCCCTTCTGCCGCCAGCGCAAGCGCCAGGTTCACGGCGGTCGACGATTTACCCACCCCACCCTTGCCAGAACTGACGGCGATGATGTTCTTCACGCCGTTAACGCCCGGCTGATTTTTCACGCGCTTGAGCGTGGCGATGCTGTGGCTTAGCTTCCAGTCAATTGCTTTTGCGCCAGTAATGCGCAGCAGCTCAGAACTGGTTTGCTCTTTCAGGGCATCAAAGGCGCTGGTCCAGACGAACGGCATCTGCAGCTCAATGTGCAGCGTATCGTCCAGCCATGCGACATGATGAAGCGCTTTCAGCGTCGTGAGATTGTGCTTCAGGGTTGGATGCTGAAAATTAGCCAGCGTCCCGGCGACCATTGCTCGTAAGGCTTCCGGTGATTTGGCCTGGGATTGAGAACTCATCCCGACTCCTTTGTTCTTGTGAATAAGACCTTAGATGAACAAGTTTACCTGAAAGGCCGTGGTTTGTGCTTACTTAATAATGCCCCTTTTGGTAATATCGAAAACCCTTTTCACAGTTAAAAGAAGTAATGCCTACTATGACTCAAGTCGCGAAAAAAATTCTGGTAACGTGCGCCCTGCCGTACGCCAACGGCTCAATCCACCTCGGCCACATGCTGGAGCATATCCAGGCTGATGTCTGGGTCCGTTACCAGCGAATGCGCGGCCACGAGGTGAACTTCATCTGTGCGGACGATGCCCACGGCACCCCAATCATGCTGAAAGCGCAGCAGCTGGGAATTTCCCCGGAACAGATGATCGCCGAAATGAGTCAGGAGCATCAGACCGATTTTGCTGGCTTTGACATCAGCTATGACAACTATCACTCCACGCACAGCGACGAGAACCGCGAGCTGTCAGAGCTGATCTACACCCGTCTGAAAGAGAACGGTTTCATTAAAAACCGCACCATCTCTCAGCTGTACGATCCGGAAAAAGGCATGTTCCTGCCGGACCGTTTCGTCAAAGGCACCTGTCCGAAATGTAAATCCCCGGACCAGTACGGCGATAACTGCGAAGTGTGTGGCGCGACCTACAGCCCGACCGAGCTTATCGAGCCGAAATCCGTGGTTTCCGGCGCCACGCCGGTGATGCGTGACTCCGAGCACTTCTTCTTCGACCTTCCGTCGTTCAGCGAAATGCTGCAGGCGTGGACCCGCAGCGGCGCGCTGCAGGAGCAGGTGGCGAACAAGATGCAGGAGTGGTTTGAATCCGGTCTGCAGCAGTGGGATATCTCCCGCGATGCGCCATACTTCGGCTTCGAAATCCCGAACGCGCCGGGCAAATATTTCTACGTCTGGCTGGATGCGCCAATCGGCTACATGGGCTCCTTCAAGAACCTGTGTGACAAGCGCGGCGATACCCTAAGCTTCGACGAGTACTGGAAGAAAGATTCCACCGCCGAGCTGTACCACTTCATCGGCAAAGACATCGTTTACTTCCACAGCCTGTTCTGGCCAGCGATGCTTGAAGGCAGCAATTTCCGCAAGCCGACTAACCTGTTTGTACACGGCTACGTAACGGTCAACGGCGCGAAGATGTCCAAATCTCGCGGGACGTTTATTAAGGCCAGCACCTGGCTGAACCACTTCGATGCGGATAGCCTGCGCTACTACTACACCGCGAAGCTCTCTTCCCGCATCGACGATATCGACCTGAATCTGGAAGATTTCGTGCAGCGCGTGAACGCGGACATCGTCAACAAGGTGGTGAACCTGGCGTCCCGTAACGCAGGTTTTATCGCTAAACGCTTTGACGGCGTGCTCTCTGCCGAACTGGCCGATCCTGAGCTGTATAAAACCTTCACCGACGCCGCCGCTGCGGTTGGCGAAGCCTGGGAAAGCCGTGAATTTGGTAAAGCCATTCGCGAAATCATGGCGCTGGCAGACGTGGCCAACCGATATGTCGACGAGCAGGCGCCGTGGGTGGTGGCGAAACAGGAAGGCCGCGACGCCGACTTGCAGGCGATCTGCACCATGGGTCTGAACATGTTCCGCGTGCTGATGACCTGGCTGAAGCCGGTTCTGCCGCAGCTGGCAGCCCGCGCGGAAGCATTCCTGAACACCGAACTGACCTGGGATGCCATCCAGCAGCCGCTGCTCGGCCACAAGGTGAACACCTTCAAGGCGCTGTATAACCGCATCGAGATGAAACAGGTTGACGCGCTGGTGGAAGCATCAAAAGAAGAGGTGAAAGCGGCTGCCGCGCCGGTGACCGGCCCGCTGGCGGACGATCCGATTCAGGAGACCATCACCTTTGATGATTTCGCCAAAGTCGACCTGCGCGTGGCGCTGATCGAAAACGCGGAGTTCGTGGAAGGTTCTGACAAACTGCTGCGTCTGACGCTGGATCTGGGCGGCGAGAAACGTAACGTCTTCTCCGGCATTCGTTCCGCGTACCCTGATCCGCAGGTGCTGATCGGTCGTCAGACCGTGATGGTGGCAAACCTGGCGCCGCGTAAAATGCGCTTCGGCATCTCTGAAGGGATGGTGATGGCCGCAGGCCCGGGCGGAAAAGACATCTTCCTGTTAAGCCCTGACGAAGGCGCGAAGCCGGGTCAGCAGGTGAAGTAATAAAAAAGCCGGATGAGAATCCGGCTTTTTTTTGCCCGGCGGCGCTACGCTTGCACGGGCCAACGAGTTTTTAGGCCGGGTAAGGCGAGGCCGCCACCCGGCTAAAAATCACCCCTTCTGGTTATGCACCCGCTGCGTCAACCCACGCAGGAAATAACGCAGAAACTGATCCCCACACTCGCGGTAATTTTTATGATCCGGCGCGCGCATCATGGCGGTGATTTCCGGCATCGACACGCGAAATTTCTGCTCGGTCATGATCGCCAGAATGTCGTCAGTTTTCAGGGAGAACGCAATACGCAGCTTTTTCAGCACCGTGTTGTTATTCACCCGACGCTCAAGCGCCAGCTCAGGCGCAGATTCATCTTTGCCGCGCTTGTCGTAGATCAGGCCGTTCAGGAAGCCCGACAGAATGATGTCCGGGCAGCGAACAAAACCCTCTTCATCTTCTTTAGTCATCCAGGTGTCGAACCCGGCGGACGTGGATTCCATGTCGGAGAGCGCAAGAATGCGCACCATGTCATTATTGTTCGCTTTCAGGGTGTAGCGCAGGCTACGAAGAATATCGTTACTTAGCATAGAGCCTTCGAATGTCGATGATGCAATGGCGCGCAGTGTACCAGTTTTACAGCCCTATCGCCTCTTTCAAACTTTTCAGATAGCGACGACTGACGGGCACGGTTTGCCCTGCACGTAGCACCAGTTCGGCCTGGCCGTTATCTTCCAGGCGGATCTCCTTCAGGTGCGCCATGTTCACCAGATACTGTCGATGACAGCGAATCAGCGGCGTGCGGCTCTCCAGCGTGCGTAACGTAAGCTCGGTAAAGCCTTCGTTGCCTTCAGCGCTGGTGACGTATACCCCGCTCAGACGACTGCTGACAAAGGCAACGTCGTCCATTTGCAGGAGGTAAATCCGGCTGTGCCCGGTACAGGGGATAAACTTCAGGGGCTGCTGATGCTCCGGCAGCAGCGTCACGTCCTGCGCGGTACGCTCCTGGCGCAGACGGGTCAGGGTCTTTTCAAGGCGTTTCTCTTCAATCGGTTTCAGCAGATAATCAAACGCGTGCTCTTCAAACGCCTTTACCGCGTACTCATCAAAAGCCGTCAGAAAGACGATATAGGGACGGTGCTCCGGGTCGAGCATGCCGACCATCTCCAGACCGCTGATGCGCGGCATCTGAATATCGAGGAACAGCACGTCCGGGCGCAGTTTATGCACAGCACCGATGCCTTCAATGGCATTGGCGCATTCCCCCACGACCTCAATATCACTCTGCTCCTGCAACAGGACACGCAGGTTTTCCCGTGCTAACGGCTCATCATCAACAATCAGCACTCTTAACATGCGTTCTCCTCCAGCGGCAATCGTAAGGTAATTCGGGTATAGCGGTCTGGCTCACAGGCGACGGTGATACCGCAGTCATCACCAAAATGTGCGCGCAGGCGCTTATCCACCAGGCTCATGCCCAGACCGCCTGACGCGGAGACTTCATACAGCCCCGCGTTATCTTCAATATCCAGCACCAGATGGTGGTTAAAACGGGAAGCGGAAATCATGATTTCTCCGGTTCCCAGCAGCTGCGACGTCCCATGCTTAATGGCGTTCTCCACAATCGGTTGCAGGGTAAAGGCCGGAAGATGCTGATACGCCAGCTCATCCGGGACGGATAACGACACCTGTAATCGTGACTGGAAGCGCGCTTTTTCAATTTGCAGATAGGCGTTTACATGCTCAATCTCGTCCGCGAGGGTGACGATCTCCGAGGGACGCTTTAGGTTTTTGCGGAAAAATGTCGACAGAAATTGCACCAGCTGCGCGGCCTGATCGCTGTCGCGGCGGATCACCGCCTTCAGCGTGTTGAGCGCGTTAAACAGGAAATGCGGATTCACCTGAGCGTGCAGGAGCTTAATTTCTGACTGCGTCAGCAGCGCTTTTTGCCGTTCATACTGCCCCGCCAGGATTTGCGCCGAAAGCAGCTGGGCGATACCCTCCCCCAGCGTGCGGTTGATGGAGCTGAACAGGCGATTTTTGGCTTCGTAAAGCTTAATGGTGCCCATGACGCGCTGGTTTTCGCCCCGCAGGGGAATAACCAGCGTAGAGCCAAGTTTGCACTGCGGATGCAGGGAACAGCGGTACGGCACTTCATTCCCGTCGGCATACACCACTTCACCCGTTTCAATAGCGCGCAAAGTGTAGGCCGAGGAGATCGGCTTACCTGGAAGATGGTGGTCGTCCCCGGTACCGGTAAACGCCAGCAACTTTTCGCGATCGGTAATCGCCACGGCCCCGATATCCAGCTCTTTATACAGCACCTGCGCCACCTTCATGCTGTTCTCCTCGTTGAATCCCTGCCGCAGGATCCCTTCCGTCGACGCCGCAACTTTTAATGCGGTGGCAGAAAATGCCGAGGTGTATTTTTCGAACATGGCGCGTTTGTCGAGCAGAATGCGCATAAACAGCGCCGCACCTACGGTATTGGTGACCATCATCGGTGCGGCAATGCTGCTGACCAGATGTAACGCATCGTCAAACGGGCGCGCGATCAGCAGGATGATCGCCATCTGCGCCATTTCCGCCACGAAGGTGATCGCCCCGGCGGTAAGGGGACTGAACACTTTATCCGGCCGTCCGCGCTTAATCATATAGCTGTGGACGAGACCACCGAGTAGCCCTTCGACAATGGTGGAGATCATGCAGCTTAGTGCCGTCATACCGCCCATCGAATAGCGGTGCAGGCCGCCGGTTAACCCCACCAGACCGCCCACGACCGGGCCTCCGAGCAGCCCGCCCATTACCGCGCCAATGGCGCGCGTATTGGCGATGGAATCTTCAATATGGAGACCAAACCAGGTCCCCATAATGCAGAATATGGAAAATACGACGTAGCAGAGGAATTTGTGCGGCAGACGGACGGTGACCTGCATCAGCGGAATGAACAGGCGCGTTTTGCTCATCAACCAGGCGATGACAAGAAACACGCACATCTGCTGAAGCAACAGCAGCACCAGATTAAACTCGTACATACTCACAAACCGCACATTCTAAAAACGCGTAACATACACTGATGGCGGTTAACTTTCTTTGAAACGTGCCAAAAAAGCGATAAATCGTGTCCGTCATCACACCTTTTGCCGGAGATAACCTGTCTTTCGTATAATTTGTACAAAAAAGAATCAAATCTTCCTGGTTCCGCAAAGTGGGTCTACAGTTAAGCTGGGGACGCGCAAGCCTGGGGGCGAAAATGGCGCTTTACACGATAGGTGAAGTGGCACTCCTGTGTGATATCAATCCCGTTACGCTACGGGCGTGGCAGCGACGGTATGGATTGCTTAAGCCGCAAAGAACGGACGGCGGGCACCGCCTGTTTAACGATGCGGATATTGACCGGATCCGCGAGATCAAAAGCTGGATCGACAATGGCGTACAGGTCGGCAAGGTGAAGTCGCTTCTGAGCCAGGACGATCCTGATACGCAGCATCTCTGGCGCGGGCAGCAGGAAACGCTGCTGAGGCTGTTGCAGACCGGCAATTTGCAGCGTCTGCGCGGCTGGATCAAAGAACAGGGTCGAGACTACCCCGCGGAAACCCTGATCACCCATCTTTTTATTCCCCTACGGCGTCGGCTTCAGTGTCAGCAAACCACCTTACAGGCACTGCTCAGCATGCTTGATGGCGTGCTGATTAACTATATTTCCGTCTGTCTTGCCTCAGCGCGGAATAAAAACAGCAAAGATGCGCTGGTGATCGGCTGGAACGTCCACGATACCACCCGGCTGTGGCTCGAAGCCTGGATTGCCACCCAGCAGGGCTGGCGCGTTGACGTGCTTGCACACTCCCTGGCACAGCTCAGGCCGGAACTGTTTGAGGGGCAGACGCTGCTGGTCTGGTGTGGCGAAGTCCCCTCCGCTTCCCAGCAGCAGCTCCTGACGGAATGGCGCGAACATGGTTATCCCGTTTACTCGCTGGGGCCAAATGCGTTGTAACGGCATTTAATGGTTCATTAACAGCTGCGCTTCACCGTATAATTGTTCCGTTAACAACAGGAGCACATGATGAAGGCAACGAAACTGGCCGTAATTACCCTTTTTGCACTGATGGCCGTCAGCGGTATCGGTGGCGTTATGCTTGCAGGTTACTCGTTTATTGTTCGCGGCGGTGTTGGCTGAGGTATCCGGCCAGGCGTTCAAACAGGCGATCCACCACAATCGCCGCCAGCGCAACCAGAACCGCCCCCTGAATAATATAGGCCGTGTTAAACCCGCTTAACCCAATAATGATTGGCGTCCCCAGCGTATTGACCCCGACCGTCGACGCGATGGTTGCCGTACCAATGTTGATGATCACGGACGTCCGCACACCGGCAATAATCACCGGTGCGGCCAGCGGCAGTTCAACCTTCAGCAGCCGCTGCCAGGCGCTCATTCCCATCCCTTCCGCTACGCTCAGCACCGATGCAGGCACCGCCGCAATGCCCGCCAGCGTCCCTTGCAGAATGGGCAACACGCCGTACAAGATCAGCGCAATGATGGCAGGCTCCTGCCCAAAACCGATCGCCGGCACGGCAATCGCCAGCACGGCCACCGGCGGGAAGGTCTGCCCCGTTGCGGCGATGGTCTCCACCAGCGGACGGAACTCCCTGCCCGCAGGCCGCGTCACCGCAATACCGGCACCTGTGCCCAGCACGATGGCAATCACGCTTGACGCCGCTACCAGCCAGAAGTGCGCCAGGGTGAGATTAACAAAGCTCTCCTGCTGGTACACCGGGCGCGGCAGCCCGGGAATAAGCGCATTAAACAGCGCCGCGCTGTGCGGCATCAGGTAGAGTAAGGCGATAAACAGCCCTGTCAGCCAGAGTAACGGATCACGGACCCACTTCACGCGTCACCTCCCCCGCCAGCAGATCGCGAAAATGGATCGTCCCGCATGGTGTCCCCTGCCCGTCCGCAACGGGTAACACCTCACACTGCCGGGCGACAAACGCCGACAGGGCATCGCGCAGGCTCATCCCGTCATGCAGCGGTTCACCACCGATTTGCGCATCCTGCGGACGCAGATAGTCCCTGACGGTGCGCAGCGAGAGCAGCCTGACACCCAGCTCGCTGCGGCCAAAGAACTCACGCACAAAATCGTTTGCCGGCGACGTTAACAGCTCAAGCGGCGTACCCTGCTGGACGACTTCGCCGTGATCCATCAGTACCAGACGATCGGCCAGCCGCAGTGCTTCGTCGATATCATGCGTCACCAGCACGATGGTGCGCCCGAGAATACGGTGGATGCGGCTCATCTCGGCCTGAAGTGCGCCGCGGGTGACCGGATCCAGTGCGCCGAAGGGCTCATCCATCAGCAGTACCTGCGGGTTAGCGGCCAGCGCGCGCGCCACCCCGACCCGCTGCTGCTGTCCGCCGGAAAGCTGGTGCGGGTAGCGGTCGCGAAGCGACGCGTCCAGGCCCAGCAGCGCCATCAACTCGTCGACACGCTCATTGATCTTCCCCCGGGACCATTTTTCCAGCTGTGGCACGGTGGCAATGTTCTGCGCCACCGTCCAGTGGGGAAACAGGCCGATGGACTGAATGGCGTAGCCCATACGCCGCCGCAGCTCCAGCACCGGCAGGCTGCGGATCTCCTCTCCGGCAAAGCGAATCGTCCCGCTGTCGTGCTCCACCAGCCGATTGATCATCTTCAGCGTCGTCGATTTTCCCGACCCCGACGTCCCGATCAATACCGAGAACGCCCCCTCGGCAAAATGCAGATTGAGATGGCTTGCCGCCGGACGGCCCGCAAAGGTTTTACTCACATCATGAAATTCAATCATTGGCTCTTCTCCTGAGCAGCGCGAGCCACAGGGCAAACAGGGCATCCAGAACGACCGCCAGCGCAATCGTGGGCACAACGCCCAGCAACACCAGATCCAGCGCGCTGCTGAGCAGCCCCTGGAACACCAGCGCCCCAAAGCCGCCCGCCCCGATCAGCGCGGCAATCACCGCCATCCCCACGGTTTGCACCGTCACCACCCGCAGGCTGCGAACCAGCAGCGGAAGCGCAAGCGGCAGCTGTATTTTCCAGAAACACTGGCGCGCACTCATCCCCATCGCATGGGCGCTTTCCAGCACGTCGGGCGGAACCTGGCTTAAGCCCGCCACCACGCCGCGCACCAGTGGCAGCAGCGCATACAACACAAGGGCAATCAGCGCCGGGGTCAGCCCGGTTCCGGCAATGCCTGCCGCGGCCAACGCAGGGAAGGATTTAACCAGACCGGCGAGGGGGGCAATCAGCAGGCCAAACAGGGCAACGGAGGGGATGGTCTGAATAACGTTGAGCACGGTAAAGACGGCACCCTGGCGGCTGGGATGTCGGTAGCACCACATGCCCAGCGGCACGCCCAGCAGCAGCGCCGGGACCAGCGTCCCGAACAGGATCGTCAGATGTTGCGCCAGCGCGTTGTCAAACACCTCCTGGCGGTTGACGTACTCTTTTAACAGCGAGAGTTGATTCAGATCGCCGCTGAAGAGGATCAGCAGGGGGATAACCCAGAATTGCGCGTTCAGCAGCCAGCGCCACACAGGTATCGGCGTCAGGCGGCGAATGGCATCGCTACAGGCCAGCAGGCAGAGTGCCAGCCACAGCCACAGGCCGCTGCCAATCGACGTGCGCGCCAGCGGGCTTTCAACCGAGGCCATCTGCGTTGCCGCCTGTCCCGCGCTCCAGAACAGTACGATAAACAGCGCTTCGCTGAGCAGAAGCGTCAGCCACAGCGCGGTTCGCCCCGGCCAGAAGGCTAAGACTACGGTACTCGCCAGCGCCGCGCCCAGCAGCAGCGGCGTAAATGCCCAGATCTGCCACAGCGCGCGCGGTTCGCCCGACACCAGACGGTTTGGCGCGACATTCACAAAAGGTAACGCGACCGCCACGATGGCCACACAGACCAACAGCAGCAGGACGCGGTTATGACATTTTATTGGCACAGCCTTATCCCGTTACTTCACAAGCCCTTGTTGTTTCAGGAAGTCGGCAGCCACTTTTTTGGCATCCAGCCCCTCTACGGCAATGCTGGCATTCAGCTGTTGCAGCGTTTTCGCATCCAGTTTTTCAAACACCGGTTTGAGCCAATCGTCGATATCCGGGTAGGCTTTCAGCACCGCCTCGCGCACGACCGGGGTTGGGGCGTAAATTGGCTGAACGCCTTTCGGGTCGGTCAGGGTTTGCAGACCAAGCGCCGCGACCGGGCCGTCGGTGCCGTAAGCCATCGCCGCGTTGACGCCGGAGGTTTGCTGCGCCGCCGCCTTAATGGTCACCGCCGTGTCGCCGCCCGCCAGAGAGAGCAGCTGTGCCTGATCGAGCTTGAAATCATAAGCTTTTTCAAACGCTGGCAGGGCATCAGCGCGCTCGATAAACTCTGCCGAGGCCGCGAGCTTAAACTCGCCCTTCTCTTTCAGGTAGCGGCTGAGATCGTCAAGCGAGGTGAGCTTGCCTTTCTCGGCGATATCTTTGCGCACCGCGATGGTCCAGGTGTTGTTGGCCGGTGCCGGTGTAAGCCAGACCAGCTTATTTTTTTCCGCGTCCAGCTTTTTGACTTTTTCGTACCCGGCTTTGGCATTTTTCCAGGCCGGATCGTTTTCATCCTTGAAGAAGAATGCCCCGTTGCCGGTGTATTCCGGGTAGATATCCAGCTCGCCGGAAGTGATAGCACCGCGCACGACAGGCGTAGTGCCAAGCTGCACTTTATTGACCGTTTTCACGCCGTGGCTTTCGAGCACCTGCAAAATGATATTGCCGAGCAACGCGCCCTCGGTATCAATTTTGGAACCCACCTTAACCGGCTCTGCGGCCTGTAACGGCAGGCTCAGCGCCGCCAGAAGCACCGCCGACCCTGTTATCCCCTTAATAATCGTCATTCTACTTTCCTCATTATTTTGTGGCCTTTTTCATAGGCTTGAGAGAAAAGCGTAGCTTAAAACAGTGAATTTAACCGTTTTTCGTACCAGATGAGAGGCATCCCCCGCCAGGCGGGGGATGGGGAGGAAGGTAAGATTATTGGAGTTCGAACTCGGCTTTGTTCACGCGGGCGGAATCCACGCCGATGAAGACGTTGAATTTGCCAGGCTCGGCATCGTATTTCATCTGCTGATTCCAGAACTTCAGCGCATTTACGTCAATCGGGAAGCTGACCGTTTTGGTTTCGCCCGGTTTCAGGTTGACTTTTTCGAAGCCGCGCAGCTGTTTCACCGGACGGCTCATGGAGGCCGTGACATCCTGAACGTACATCTGGATCACCGTCGCGCCTTCGCGTTTGCCGCTGTTGGTCACTTCCACGCTGGCGGTCACTTTGCCGTCACGCTTCAGGGTCGGCGCCGACATTTTCACGTCAGAGACCTTAAACGTGGTGTAGCTCAGGCCATAGCCAAACGGATAGAGCGGGCCGTTAGCCTCGTCGAAGTAACGGGACGTGTACTTGTTCGGCTTGTCGGCGTTGTACGGACGACCGGTGTTCAGGTGGCTGTAGTAAACCGGGATCTGCCCGACGGAGCGCGGGAAGGACATCGGCAGCTTGCCTGACGGGTTGTAATCGCCAAACAGCACGTCGGCAATGGCGTTACCGCCTTCGGTACCGGCGAACCAGGTTTCCAGAATGGCGTCAGCCTGCTGGTCTTCTTTCACCAGCGCCAGCGGACGCCCGTTCATCAGCACCAGCACCAGCGGCTTGCCGGTGGCTTTCAGGGCCGCGATCAGGTCACGCTGGCTTTGCGGGATCGTGATGTCGGTCCGGCTGGAGGCTTCGTGCGCCATCCCCTGCGCTTCACCCACCACGGCGACCACCACGTCGGACTGCTTCGCGGCGTTAACCGCTTCGTCGATCATCTCTTTCGGCGTGCGTGGATCCACCTTCACCGCTTCCTCGTACTGGTTGAGGAAGGTCACGATGTCTTTATCGTCGGTGACGTTTGCGCCTTTGGCGTAAACCACTTTTGCATTATCACCCACGGCGCTCTTAATGCCTGTCAGCACGGTAACGGACTGATCCGCCACGCCTGCGGCGGACCAGCTGCCCATGACGTCACGCTTGCTGTCGGCCAGCGGACCGACCACGGCAATGGTGCCGGATTTTTTCAGCGGCAGCGTGTCGAGACGGTTTTTCAGCAGTACCAGGCTTTCGCGCGCCACTTCGCGGGCTTCTTTGCGGTGCAGGCGGCTTTCAGCATTGGTGTCCGCCGGATCAGATTCCTTCGGCCCCAGATGGCTGTAAGGATCGTTAAACAGCCCCATGTCATATTTCACGTTCAGCACGTGGCGAGCGGCATCGTCCAGCTCCGCCATCGTCACCTTGCCGCTCTTCACCAGCCCCGGCAGGTATTTGCTGTAGTATTCGTCGCTCATGCTCATGTTGATGCCGGACTTGAGTGCCACGCGTACCGCATCTTCCGGGTCAGACGCTGTGCCGTGCTTGATCAGCTCTTTAATCGCGCCGTGATCCGAAACGGTGATGCCCTTGAAGCCCCACTGGTCGCGCAGCACATCTTTCAGCAGCCACGAATCGGAGGTGGCAGGCGTGCCGTTGAGAGAGTTCAATGCCACCATCACCGCGCCGCTGCCCGCGTCCAGCCCCGCTTTGTACGGCGGCATATAGTCGTTAAACAGGCGCTGCGGGCTCATGTCCACGGTGTTGTACTCTTTGCCGCCTTCCACCGCGCCATAGGCGGCGAAGTGCTTGACGCTGGTCATCACCGAGTAACGATCTGCCGGACTTTTGCCCTGCATCGCTTCCACCATGGTTTTGCCCATCGTGGCGGTTAAATAAGTATCTTCCCCAAAGCCCTCCGAAGCACGGCCCCAGCGCGGATCGCGGGAGACGTCTACCATCGGCGCCCAGGTCATGTTCAGGCCGTCGTCTGCGGCTTCATATGCCGATACGCGCCCGACGGTTTTCACCGCATCGAGGTTAAAGGAGGAGGCTAAGCCGAGGCTAATCGGGAAGACGGTACGCTGGCCGTGCACCACGTCGTAGGCGAAGAACAGCGGAATTTTCAGGCGGCTCAGTTCCATCACCTGATCCTGCATTTTGCGGATATCCTGGCGGGTAACGGTGTTAAAAATGGCTCCTACCTGCCCGTCTTTGATCATCTCGCGAATGGCTTCTTTCGGGTTCTCCGGGCCGACGCTGATCAGGCGCAGCTGGCCGATTTTCTCATCGACCGTCATCTTTTTGAGTAAATCCGTGACAAAGGCGTCGCGGGCTTCAGACGTGAGCGGGTGATTACCAAACAAATCCTCTGCCAGCGCAGGTTGCAGCGCCAGGCTGACGGCGACACCTACAGAACATAGCCATTTCATGTTGTTATTCTCTCTCATCAATAACCGCGGGAAGCACCCGGCCAGACCGTGCGAAAAGCGCAGTGTGCCATAAAGCCTGAAAACCTTGCAGGGTTATTCTCTGATTTTTCTCATGAATACCCGACCGCTCAACGGCTAATCGCGCTATGCTTTACAGCGAGAAATTTGCCCCACCACAAGGAGTGGAAGATGTCTTCTGTTCGAACTGACGATAACACTACATTTATTAACGAACTGTCTCGCCTGGTTGGTCACTCTCACCTGCTTACCGACCCGGCCAAAACCGCCCGCTATCGGAAGGGCTTTCGCTCCGGCCAGGGCGACGCGCTGGCGGTAGTCTTCCCCGGTACGTTGCTCGAACTGTGGCGCGTGCTCAGCGCCTGCGTTGCGGCAGACAAGATTATTTTAATGCAGGCTGCTAACACCGGCCTGACCGAAGGCTCCACGCCGAACGGCAACGATTACGATCGTGACATCGTGATTATCAGCACCCTGCGCCTCGACAAACTGCACCTGCTGGACAAGGGCGAACAGGTGCTCGCCTTCCCCGGCACCACGCTTTACTCGCTGGAAAAAGCGCTTAAGCCGCTGGGACGCGAACCGCACTCGGTGATCGGCTCATCGTGCATTGGCGCCTCGGTGATCGGCGGGATCTGCAATAACTCCGGCGGCTCGCTGGTGCAGCGCGGCCCGGCCTACACGGAGATGTCGCTGTTTGCCCGTATCGATGAAAACGGCAAGCTGACGCTGGTTAACCATTTGGGGATCGATCTGGGTGTAACGCCAGAGCAGATCCTCAGCAAACTTGACGATGACCGCGTGAAGGACGAAGACGTTCAGCACGATGGCCGTCACGCGCATGACCACGATTACATCACCCGCGTGCGCGATATCAATGCCGATACGCCAGCGCGCTATAACGCCGATCCGGATCGCCTGTTTGAATCCTCCGGCTGCGCGGGCAAGCTGGCCGTTTTTGCGGTGCGCCTCGATACCTTCCCGGCAGAGAAAAAGCAGCAGGTGTTTTACATTGGCACCAATCAGCCGGAGGTGCTGACGGAGATCCGCCGTCATATTCTGGCCGAGTTCACTCACCTGCCGGTGGCGGGCGAGTATATGCACCGGGACATTTATGACATCGCTGAGCGCTACGGCAAAGATACCTTCCTGATGATCGACAAGCTCGGCACCGACAAAATGCCGTTCTTCTTCACCATGAAGGGTCGCACCGACGCGATGCTGGAGAAAGTATCGCTGTTCAAACCGCACTTCACCGACCGCTTTATGCAGAAACTGGGCAACGCCTTCCCGGCGCATTTACCGGAGCGGATGAAGACCTGGCGCGATAAGTATGAGCACCACCTGCTGCTGAAAATGGCCGGGGATGGAATTGCCGAAGCGCAGAGCTGGCTCACCGAGTTCTTCAAAACTGCCGACGGGGATTTCTTCGCCTGCACGCCGGAAGAAGGCAGCAAAGCCTTCCTGCACCGCTTCGCCGCGGCGGGTGCGGCTATCCGTTATCAGGCTGTGCATTCCGAAGAGGTAGAGGATATTCTGGCGCTGGATATTGCCCTGCGTCGCAACGATACCGAGTGGTTTGAACATCTGCCGCCGGAGATTGACAGCAAGCTGGTGCACAAGCTCTATTACGGCCACTTCATGTGCTATGTCTTCCACCAGGATTACATCGTCAAAAAAGGGGTGGATGCGCATGCGTTGAAAGAGCTGATGCTGGCGTTGCTGCACGAGCGTGGCGCGCAATATCCTGCCGAGCATAACGTGGGGCATTTGTACAAAGCGCCGGAGACGCTTAAACAGTTTTATCGCAAAAATGACCCTACAAACAGTATGAACCCCGGCATTGGTAAGACAACGCGGAAGAAATACTGGAAAGAGAGTGCCGAAACAGAGGAGCAAAATACGCAAGCCTCTGATGAACGCCTATAGCCAAATTTAAGAGATTGTTAAGCTCTCCTCAATCGTACTAGAGTATCTGCCTGTTGCCAGAGAAACGTTTCTCTGGCTTTCCAAACAAGGAGCGGGCAGAACATGTCGGCTGTAGAGATTTTACCCGAAACTGAAATCGAGGTGCGCGACGCCCTTCCTGACGATGCACATGCCATCTCGGCGATATACGCCTGGCATGTGCTTCATGGCCGTGCGTCGTTCGAGGAAGTTCCCCCCACCGTCGATGAGATGCGTCAGCGGATGAAGAGTGTGACCGACAGCGGTTTACCGTGGCTGGTTGCGCTGTATCGCGGCATTGTCGTCGGCTACTGCTACGCCACGTTTTATCGTCCACGTCAGGCCTACCGGTACACCCTTGAGGAATCCATCTATGTGGATGCCAGCACCACCGGGCGCGGGTTTGGCTCGGCGCTGATGGATGCCCTGATTGCACGGTGTGAGCAAGGTCCCTGGCGGCAGATGATTGCTGTGGTCGGTGACGGAAACAATAATGCGGGATCGTTACGGCTGCATAAAAAACATGGCTTCGAGGTTGTCGGTCAACTGCGCAGCGTGGGGTATAAGAAGGGCGACTGGCGGGATACGTTGATCATGCAGCGTCCACTCAACGATGGTGACTGGACGCTGCCGGAGTAGGCGCTTTCGCCCGGTGGCGCTCCGCTTACCGGGCCTACGTATCGGGGCCGCTTTAGGGCCGTAGGCCGGGTAAGGCGAAGCCGCCACCCGGCACAGACAGGCGACTCAGTCGTTCTGCGCCGTCGCCATCTGTTCCGCTTTCTGCTTTTTATACGCCATCGCTGAAGCCGGCACCGGTTGCACTTTCCCGGTTTCAATCCAGGTGCGCAGGCGACTGGCATCCGCAAAGTGGGTATATTTGCCGAAGGCATCCATCACCACCAGCGCCACTGGTTTACCGTTAAACACGGTGCGCATCACCAGGCAGTGCCCTGCCGCATTGGTGAATCCGGTCTTGGTTAACTGAATATTCCAGTTATCGCGATACACCAGATGGTTAGTGTTGCGGAACGGCAGCGTATACGCCGGGTTCGAGAATGTCGCCATCTCCTCACGCGTGGTGCTGAGCTGACCAATCAGCGGGTATTGCTTACTGGCGATCAGCAGCTTGGTTAAATCACGCGCCGTCGAGACGTTATGGATCGACAGACCGGTTGGCTCCACGAAATGGGTATTTTTCATCCCCAGCGCTTTGGCTTTGGCATTCATCGCGCGGATAAACGCGTCGTAACCGCCAGGATAATGGTGGGCAAGGCTCGCCGCCGCGCGGTTCTCTGAGGACATCAGCGCCAACAGCAGCATATTTTTACGGCTGATTTCACTGTTCAGACGCACGCGAGAGTAGATCCCTTTCATCTCTGGCGTGTGGCTGATATCCACTTTTAGCTTTTCGTCCAGCGGCAGTCGTGCATCAAGCACCACCATCGCGGTCATGACTTTGGTTATGGAAGCGATCGGGCGCACCAGATCCGGGTGACTGGCGTAGATCACCTTGTTGGTATTCAGGTCAACGATCATCGCGCTGCCGGACGCAATCTGGGGTTGCGCAGCAGCGGTGGCAACTGCGGGCGTTTTGGCGATGGCTGGCGCGGTAGCGGAGACGCCCAACAGTAGCGCAAGACTAAGGAGTGACACTCGAAATTTCAGCATGATGAGACTTCTGATAATGATTCACGCACGTTATGACGTACACCGCCTGTGTCGACGGATAAACACAGGCTGGCTTCGGCATCATAGCGGTCACCGTGCGTTGTCGCCAGCGGAGAATCATAACCAGATGCTGCATTGCTGGCATTTACGCCAGCAATGCAGGGGACTTAAAAGAGACGGTATCCATAACCCCAAAGAATAACTGTCAGGGCCAGTAGCGCCTCAAGGACCAACACGCCGATGGCAAGCGTAGAGCTGGAGAAGCTCAGGCCCTCTTCTTTATTGATGTTGAGGAAGGTTGGCACTCCTACATACAGCAGATAACCGGTGTAAAAGAGGGCAACCGTACCGATCAGCGCGCACAGCCAGACCAGTGGATAGAGCGCAACAATACCGCTTAAGAACAGCGGGGTCGCGACGTATCCGGCGAAGACCATACAGTGTGCCAGCGACGGGCGCTGCGGATAGTTGCGCGCCATCCAGTGGATGACCCGCCCCATTACCGCCACCCCGGCCAGCATCAGGCCATAAAACAGAATGGCAAGGTACAGTCCGGTAAACCAGGAAAGCTGAACCACGGTGCCGTCACCAAAGTTCCAGCCTATTTGCGTAGTACCAATAAACGCGCAGACCACCGGCACCGCTGCCATCAGCAGGACGTGGTGGGTGTAGTGATGCGCGACCGTTTCGTTCTCGTTACGGATGACCTGCATTTCACGATCGGGATGGGAGAAAAGTCCCCAGACATGGTTCATAACGCCCCCTTGTTGTCGGCCCGTCAGCGATAGCTAAAGTATAATGCAGGCTTTAGATTATTTTATGTACAGTGGGAAATTTCCGTTGATTGCCGCGTGGTTGATGGATGGGGTATATGATTAACGCAGGCACAGTAAGGGAGACGACATTTACTTAATGGATATCAACGGTCTTATTGAACAATATGGATACGCCGCGCTGGTCATCGGCAGCGTGGCAGAGGGTGAAACCATCACGCTGCTGGGCGGAGTGGCCGCACATCAGGGATTGCTGAAATTCCCGCTGGTGGTCGCCGCCGTCGCACTGGGCGGTATGATTGGCGACCAGCTGCTCTACTTTCTGGGTCTGCGCTTTGGTCCGACGCTTTTACAACGTTTTGCTAAGCATCAAAAGAAAATTCGTCGTGCTCAGCGGCTTATCCAGCGGCATCCCTATATGTTTGTGATTGGCACCCGCTTTATGTATGGCTTTCGCATCATTGGGCCAATACTGATTGGCGCGAGCCGCTTACCGCCGAAAATTTTCCTGCCGCTGAACATTATCGGGGCGATTGCCTGGGCGCTGATTTTTACCACGCTTGGCTACGTGGGTGGCGAAGTGATAGGCCCGTGGCTGCATAATCTCGATCAGCATCTTAAACACTGGGCCTGGTTGATCCTGGTTGTTGCGGTGGTGATTGGGGTACGGCTGTGGCTCAAGCATCGTGAAAAGCGGCGGGATGAAGAGTGAGTGCGGCCTGCTGCCCCTCACCCTACCCCTCTCCCCAAAGGGGAGAGGGAACTCTATACACCCTCTCCCCTTTGGGGAGAGGGCTGGGGTGAGGGGAATGTTTATTCTGCTGGCTTAAACTGCGGATTCGCCAGCATAAAACCACCGTCGACGATAAACGACTGCCCGGTGGTGTAGCTGGCGTCGCTGTCACACAGCCACGCCACCAGGCTGGCTATTTCTTTGGTATGCCCTGGCCGTGCCAGCGGGATTTCCGGCATTGAGCCTTCTTTCACTTCGCTGTCGTCCATATCATTCATCGGCGTGGCGATCGCACCAGGCGCAACGGCGTTCACCAGAATCTTATGTTTAACCAGCTCCAGCGCCATCGATTTTGTTAACCCGCCCAGCGCATGTTTGGCCGCCGTATAGGCGCTGGCGTCCGGCAATGGCGTATGTTCATGCACCGAGGTGATGTTCACGATCCGCCCCCCTTCTCCCTGCTTCACCATCTGACGCGCCGCGATTTGCGAGCAGAGAAATGCGCCGTCCACGTCAACGGTGAATATGTGCCGCCAGTCGTCAAATGACAGGTCCAGAAATGGCGCTTTGTTCATCGCCCCGGCATTGTTTACCAGCACATCCAGCCGCCCGAAACGCGTAATCAGGGTTTCAATGGCCTTTGCGCCTTCCGGCAAATTGCTTAAGTCGAGCTGGATGGCCTCGGCACGCTGCCCGCGCGCTTCAATTTCACGGCAGGTTGCCAGCGCCCCTTCCTCATCTGAATGCCAGGTCACCCCGATATCAAACCCGCGTTCGGCCAGCATCAGGGCCGTCGTTTTGCCAATTCCTGAATCCGATGCGGTAACAATTGCGACTCGCGTCATACTCACCTCCTGAAAATCTGCAAAGAGGTAAGTATAGATAATGCGCGATTTTAGCTGTGATGATATCCGCCACCCAGCGCGGAGGTGAGCTGGAGCGTAGCATCCACGTACTGACCTTTCAGCATCAACCCGGCAATACGCTCTTTGAGCGCCGGAATTTTTGCTTCACTCACCCGCGAGCCGGCAATGATCCCCGTGCTGAAGCGCGCCTGTGCCAGCGCAACGACGCGCGCCGCATCTTTTTCGATCTGCTGCTGGTGCTGATTTTTGGCGGTCAGGGTTTCTACTTCGCTGGCCGTCCGGGCAACCTGGTTTACGGCGTCCACTACGGCCTTGTTGTAGTTCGCCACGGAGAGGTTGTTTTGCGCCTGGGCGATATCCAGGTTCGCATTTAACCGACCGCTGTCAAAAATTGGCAGCGTCAGACCCGCGGTTACGCCCATTTGCTGAGCAGATGAGCGGAACAGGTCGCTAAGGTGCAATGCATCCTGCTGCAAGAACGCCATCAAATTGATGTCAGGGTAGAACGCGGCTCTGGCGGCATCCACTTCGCTCATGGACGCTTCGATATACCAGTGCGCCTCCTGCAAATCCGGGCGGCGAGCCAGCAGCTCATAACCGAGCGTTGACGGCAGCGACGCCTCTGCGTCAGGTAAGGCATGCCGGGCGAGCGTGACTGAAGGGGTATTGGTCAATGCATTCAGACGCGCCTCAATGGCCTTCATTTTGCCGTGCACGTCAGCGAGCTGTTCATCGGTTTTGCTGGCATTGATATCTGTTTCAACGCCTTCCACCGAGGAGGTAATGCCGTGCTGATAAAGCTCACGATCGGCACCGATGATATTTTCCTGCTCCCGTTTGATCTGCGCGAGCACGTCACCCACCGCGGCCTCGGTCTGCCAGTCCCAATACAGCCGCGCGACGCTGCTGGCGAGCAGCTGTCGGGTCTGCTCCAGCTCCGCTTTTTGCGCATTCACCTTACCGATGCGGGCCTCAATTTGGGCGCGGTTTTTACCCCATAAATCCAGATCCCATCCGGCCGTCAGACCAAAGGTGCCGTTGGTGTACCAGGGTCCGGTTGTCCCCGCCGCCGGGTCAGTCAGGGCGAATGGCCCCATCAGCCCCTCTGCCGACATCTTTTGCCGTTCCACATCTGCGGAAAAATCCATTTGTGGACCATCAGCAGCGACAGCGGCTTTCGCCTGTGCTTCTGCCAGGGTGATGCGCTGCCGGGCAATTTGCATATCCGGCGCATCCGCCAGCGCTTTAGCGATCAGCGCGTTGAGCTGAGGGTCATTAAAATCTTTCCACCATTCGTTTTTTGGCCAGTCGGCATGACTTAGTTGGGTATTTACAGCAGCGGCGGCGGCTTGCGTTTTCACTGGAGACACCGTGGCATGCTCCGGCGCGCAGGCGGCCAGCATAAAAATAAGGGGAGCACTCAGAGATAAAGTAAGAGAACGTTTCATTACGCCATAAACTCAAAAAAATAAAGGCGCAACTTACGCTTACTGACGTTCCGTTTTTTAGTAACGCGTGGCAATCCGCATATTGTTATACATTTTCATATCCGGAAATTTATTCCCCAAGCGAATGATTTAATTTCACCTATTCATACCAATTATGAATTGACTGCTACACTTACTGACGACAGACATACGCAGGAGAAGCGAATGAAAATATTATTGTGGGTTATTTTGATTATATTTCTGATAGGGCTGCTGGTGGTAACCGGTGTATTCAAAATGATTTTCTGATACGTTTGCCCGGCTCCGCGCCGGGCAAACGTATTCACACTTCGCTCAGTGCTTCGACTGGATCACACGGGCAATATCCGCCGACGTCTGTAGCGTACGGATCTCCTGAAATAATCCCAGCGCGTCGTCGTACTCTTTCCGTAAATAACTCAGCCACTGCTTAATGCGCGCGACGTGATACAACCCGGTATCGCCCTGCTTTTCCAGCCGCGTGTATTTTTGCAGGAGTTTCACCACGTCCGCCCACGGCATCCGCGGCTCATTGTATTTCACCACCCGGCTGAGGTTCGGCACGTTCAGCGCACCGCGGCCAATCATCACGGCATTACAGCCGGTCTCTTTGAGGCAGGCCTGCGCGCTCTCATAATCCCAGATTTCGCCGTTAGCAATCACCGGAATAGTAAGCCGTTTGCGGATCTCGCCAATCGCCTGCCAGTTAATGCGCTCGGCTTTATAACCATCCTCTTTGGTTCGCCCGTGCACCACCAGCTCGGTGGCGCCCGCCTGCTGCACCGCGTCGGCAATTTCAAACTGCCTGTCGCCGCTGTCCCATCCCAGACGCACTTTGACCGTCACCGGTAGATGCGATGGCACCGCCTCACGCATGGCCTTTGCGCCGCGATAAATCAATTCCGGATCTTTGAGTAACGTCGCCCCGCCGCCGCTGCCGTTGACCAGCTTTGACGGACAGCCGCAGTTAAGATCGACACCGTACGAGCCAAGCGCTACCGCGCGGGCGGCGTTTTCCGCCAGCCACTCAGGATACTGGCCGAGCAGCTGGACGCGCACCAGCGTACCGGAGGGGGTGCGGCTCTGACGATGCAGTTCCGGACAGAGACGATAAAATGATTTTTCTGGCAGCAACATATCGACCACGCGCAAAAACTCCGTCACGCAGAGATCGTAATCGTTCACCTCGGTAAGCAGCTCGCGCACGAGAGAGTCGAGCACGCCTTCCATCGGGGCCAGTAAAACACGCATTCTGAGTACCTGTGAAAAAAGACGCGCTATAGTAGCTGCTCTCTATGTATGTTGAAAGCCCGGCGTTCCATTCTGGAATGTCTGGTATGCCCAAAATTCATGATGTGATCCGTGGCACATTTTCAGGTTTAATTGTATGATGAATACGTCTCAGCAAGGACTTTCACCATGAGCAAATCACTGAATACTATCTGGCAATACCTTCGCGCCTTCGTCCTGATTTATGCCTGCCTGTACGCCGGCATTTTTATCGCGTCGCTGCTGCCTATTACCATCCCCGGCAGCATTATCGGCATGTTGATCCTGTTTGTGCTGCTGGCATTACAGGTGCTGCCCGCGAAATGGGTCAACCCGGGGTGCTTCGTTCTCATTCGCTATATGGCCCTGCTTTTTGTGCCTATCGGCGTTGGGGTTATGCAGTATTACGATGTGCTTAAGGCGCAGTTCGGCCCGATAGTGGTCTCCTGCGCCATCAGTACGCTGGTAGTTTTCCTGGTCGTCAGCTGGAGCTCACACATTGTGCATGGCGAACGTAAGGTCATCGGGGAGAAAACAAAAAAATGATGGCGAATATCTGGTGGTCCCTGCCGTTAACCCTGGTGGTGTTCTTTGCTGCGCGTAAGCTTGCGGTTCGTTTCAAAATGCCGTTGCTCAACCCGCTGCTGGTCGCCATGGTGGTGATTATTCCTTTTCTGCTGCTCACCGGCATTTCTTATGAACGTTACTTCGCCGGGAGCAAGATCCTCAACGATTTGTTGCAGCCTGCCGTGGTGGCGCTGGCGTTTCCTTTATATGAGCAACTGCATCAGATCCGCGCGCGCTGGAAATCCATCATTACCATCTGCTTTGTGGGTAGCCTTGTTGCGATGATCACCGGTACCTCGGTGGCCTTATTGATGGGCGCATCGCCGCAGATCGCCGCCTCTATCCTGCCTAAATCCGTTACTACGCCGATTGCCATGGCCGTGGGCGGCAGCATCGGCGGCATTCCGGCCATCAGCGCCGTGTGCGTGATTTTCGTCGGTATCCTGGGCGCGGTGTTTGGTCATACACTGCTGAATATCATGAAAATTCGGACCAAAGCGGCGCGCGGTCTGGCGATGGGTACCGCCTCGCACGCGCTGGGCACCGCACGCTGCGCGGAGCTGGATTATCAGGAAGGGGCATTCAGCTCGCTGGCACTGGTGATCTGCGGGATTATAACCTCCCTGCTCGCGCCGTTTATCTTCCCGATTATTCTGGCAGTAATGGGCTAAAATTTGCGATGCGTCGCGCAAATTTCATTTTCATTTCATAAGTTGCATACATAATGAGATTTGGATCACATATAAAGGCCGTACGGCTCCGTACACTACCGATCCATTAACCTTGATGAGGCAACGTCATGCATCCACGTTTTCAAGCTGCTTTCTCTCAGCTTGCAGAGAATTTGCAATCAGCCCTGGCTCCGGTTCTGGCGGATGCGCATTTCCCCGCCCTGCTGACGGCAGATCAGGTCACGACGCTTAAACAGGCAACGGGGCTGGACGAAGACGCGCTGGCTTTCGCCCTGCTACCGCTGGCGGCTGCTTGCGCCCGCGCTGACCTTTCCCATTTTAACGTAGGCGCAATTGCGCGCGGCGTGAGCGGGACCTGGTACTTCGGCGGGAACATGGAGTTTCTCGGTGCGACCATGCAGCAAACCGTTCATGCGGAGCAGAGTGCCATCAGTCACGCCTGGCTGCGCGGCGAAAAGGCCCTGCGCGCCATCACCGTCAACTATACCCCTTGCGGCCACTGCCGCCAGTTTATGAATGAGCTGAACAGCGGTCTTGAACTGCGTATCAACCTGCCGGGACGCGCGCCGCATACGCTGGGTGATTACCTGCCGGATGCTTTTGGCCCTAAAGATCTTGAGATCAAAACCCTGCTGATGGACGAGCAGGACCACGGTTACGCGCTCTCAGGGGATGCGCTCAGCGAAGCGGCCATTGCCGCCGCCAATAAAAGCCACACGCCATACAGCAAATCACCAAGCGGCGTCGCCCTTCAGTGCCGCGACGGCCGCATCTTCACCGGCAGCTATGCAGAGAACGCCGCGTTTAACCCGACGCTGCCTCCGCTCCAGGGCGCCCTGAACCTGCTCAGCCTGAACGGGTATGACTACCCGGATATTCAGCGCGCGATCCTCGCTGAAAAGGCCGATGCACCGCTGATCCAGTGGGACGCGACCGCAGCCACGCTGAAAGCGCTGGGCTGTTCAACCATCGACCGCGTGCTGCTGGCATAATCTGTTCGGCGGGCAAATTTGCCCGCCAGTCTGACGAAAAACCCCTCAGTTGAATCGCTGTTTCTTGCGCTAACCAGGCGGGTACAGTAGCCTGAGGGAAATTTCATCATCGGTACGAGCCATCTGCATGTTAAAGCGCGTGTTTTACAGCCTGTCTGTCCTGGTCGGCATACTGCTGTTGATCGTGCTGGGTCTCGACCGCTGGATGAGCTGGAAAACAGCTCCCTACATTTTTGATGACCTACAGGACCTCCCCTACCGCCAGGTTGGCGTGGTGCTTGGCACCGCCAAGTATTACCGCACCGGCGTCATCAATCAGTATTATCGGTATCGTATTCAGGGCGCACTGAACGCCTATAACAGCGGCAAGGTGAACTATCTGCTGTTAAGCGGCGATAACGCCCTGCAAAGCTATAACGAGCCGGTGACGATGCGCAAAGATTTGATTGCCGCAGGCGTCGACCCGGCCGATATCGTGCTCGACTACGCCGGATTCCGCACCCTTGATTCCATCGTGCGCACCCGCAAGGTGTTCGACACCAATGATTTCATCATCATCACCCAGCGTTTCCACTGCGAGCGGGCGCTGTTTATCGCCCTGCATATGGGGATCCAGGCCCAGTGCTACGCCGTGCCGTCGCCAAAAGATATGCTGAGCGTACGCGTACGTGAGTTTGGCGCCCGTTTTGGCGCGCTGGCTGACCTGTACCTGTTCAAGCGTGAACCGCGCTTTTTAGGCCCGCTGGTGCCGATCCCAACGATGCACGAAGTGCCTGAAAATGCGCAAGGTTATCCGGCGGTGACGCCGGAGCAGCTGCTGGAAATGCAGAAGAAGTAATAACTGATGTCGGGTGGCGGCTTCGCCTTACCCGACCTACGATCGCGATTTTGTAGGCCCGGAAAGCGTCGCGCCACCGGGCAAAAAAAGGCCCGCTACGTGAGCGGGCCTTTCCATTCTGAAGAACTTATTTCTTACGCGCGTACTTCAGTGAATCCAGGGCAACCGCGAAGATAATGATCGCGCCCTTGATGATGTACTGCCAGTACGGGTTGACGCCGATGTAGGTCAGGCCGTAGTTGATCACGGTGAAGATGATCACACCGGTCACCACGCCCAGCACGGTACCCACGCCGCCGCTGAAGGAGACGCCGCCGACCACGCAGGCCGCAATCGCATCCAGCTCGTACATAAAGCCGAGGTTGTTGGTGGCAGAGCCGATACGGCCTGCTTCCAGCATCCCGCCGAAGGCGTAGAACACACCGGACAGGGCATAAATCATCAGCAGGTTCAGAGCCACGTTGACGCCGGAGACTTTCGCCGCTTCCGGGTTGCCGCCGATAGCAAAGATGTTTTTACCGAAGCGGGTTTTGTTCCACAGGATCCAGACGAACGCCACCGCAATCAGCGCATAGAAGGTGATATAGGAGAGACGGAAGCTGCCCAGCGCAACAAACCCCTGCGTGAAGGTCGAGAAGCCGCTTTCGAAGCCAGAGATTGGAGACGCGCCGACGAAATCGTAGTACAGGGAGTTGATACCATAAACGATGATCATCGTGCCAAGCGTGGTGATGAATGGCGTCACGTTCAGGTAAGCAATGATGATGCCGTTAATCAGGCCAATTACCGCGCCGATGGCGCATACGATCAGGATCACCACGAAAATCGGCATGGTCGCCATCTCCGGGAACACCTTGTTGGCGTTTTCCATCGACTGCAACAGGGTTGCCGCAATAACCGCCGCCAGACCCACCTGGCGCCCTGCCGAAAGGTCTGTCCCCTGGGTAACGATGAGCCCTGCCACGCCCAGTGCGATGATAATACGTACGGAAGACTGGGTCAGAATATTACTTAAGTTCAGCAGACTTAAGAACGTTGGGTCCTGGAAAATAATTATCGCCAGCAAGACTAAAAGAACAACGTAAATACCGCCTTCTTTCAGATAAGTGAGAAAACTTTTTTTATTTAACGCACTCATGAGGAGCCCCTGATCTTAAAGGTGCAAAGACGCAAGACGCAAAATTTCGTTTTGCGTTGTCGTTTTGGTTTCAACAATACCGGCAACGAGACCATTGCTCATAACCAGAATACGGTCTGTGATCCCTAACAATTCCGGCATTTCGGAAGAAATAATAATGATCCCTTTATCTTTTTTCGCCAGCTCTGCGATCAGCTGGTAAATCTCGAATTTTGCACCCACATCGATACCGCGCGTAGGTTCATCCAGCATCAGTATTTCAGGCTGGGTTAATAGCCAGCGACCAATAATGACTTTCTGCTGGTTCCCTCCCGAGAGTGAGCCAATTTGCGTGCGGTGGCCCGGCGTTTTCACGCGCATGGAGTCAATCACCCATTGGGTATCGCTCTTCATGCGGGAATTATCCAGCAACCCGACCTTGTTTTTGTAATTGCGAATATTAGAAATTAACGAGTTAAAGTTAATATCAAGATAAGCGTAAATACCGGTGGAACGCCGCTCTTCCGTCACCAGCGCAAAACCATTATTAATGGCTTCATTGGCGTTGTGGTTGTTGATTTTCTTACCGTGCAGGGTAATGGTGCCTTCGGCTTTCTCACGGATACCAAACAGGGTTTCCACGATATCGGTGCGCTTAGCGCCCACCAGCCCTGCGATACCAAGGATCTCGCCCTTGTGCAAATCGAAAGAGACATCGCGGATGGACGGCTGACGCAGTGAGGTCAGGTTACGCACCTCCAGAATCACTTCGCCCGGCTTGTTTTCTTTATCCGGGAAGCGCTGGTTCAATGAACGGCCAACCATCATGGCGATGATCTTGTCCATGTCCAGCCCTTCCAGCGGCTGGGTGGCAATCCACTGGCCATCGCGCAGGATGGTAATTTCATCGCACAGCTGGAAGATCTCTTCCATTTTATGTGAGATATAGACAATGCCGCAGCCGCGATCTTTCAGCTTACGGATGATGGTAAAAAGGTGGTTAACCTCTTTTTCCGTCAATGACGATGTCGGTTCATCCATGATCACGATTTTCGCATCATAGGAGAACGCTTTGGCAATTTCGATCATCTGCATCTGGGAAACGGATAATGTCCCGACACGTGCGCGCGGGTCAATATCAATATCCAGCTCATCGAAAATGGCTTTGGTGTCGCGATACATTTTATCCTGATCGACAAAGACACCTTTGGTTGGATAGCGGCCCAACCACATATTATCCATAACTGAACGTTGCAGAACCAGGTTTAATTCCTGGTGTACCATCGAGATACCGTTCTCCAGCGCTTCTTTCGCTGAATGGAAGTCGATCTCTTTTCCCTGAAAAAGAATGCTGCCAGAATCTTTTTGATAGATCCCAAAAAGGCATTTTAATAATGTTGATTTACCCGCACCGTTTTCACCCATTAACGCATGAATAGAGTGAGGACGAACTTTTAAATTAACATTATCGAGCGCCTTAACACCGGGGAATGACTTGTTAACACCGGTCATTTCCAACAAGTATTCACCGGACGACTGAGTAGTTGTGCTGACCATAATTATACCTTGTTGGCCTCGCATATCGCGTTATAAAAGGGCGCAACGAATTGCGCCCAGTGAAGACAATTCAGATAACTTATTTACCGATAAACTCAGCCAGGTTGGACTGGTCTACGCCCACGTAAGGAACGCGAACGATTTTGTTTTCAATTTTCCAGCTGGTGCCGTCAGCAGCGCCTTTACCATCAGCGAGGTTTTTCGCCAGATCGAAGGTGGCTTTCGCCTGGTTGTTAGCATCGTTCAGCACGGTACCGGCCATTGCGCCAGATTTCACCAGCGCCAGCGCTTCTGGCAGAGCATCCACACCGAATACAGGAATGGCGGATTTGTTGTGTGCTTTCAGCGCTTCAACAGCACCCATTGCCATTGCATCGTTGTTGGCGATGACCACTTCAATTTTGTTGGCGTTCGGGCCAGAGAGCCACGCATCCATCTTATCTTTCGCCTGAGCGGTGTCCCACATTGCGGTGTCTAACGCCAGCTGCTGGGTTTTCAGGCCCTTGTCGTTCAGCTCTTTAATAACGTAGGTGGTACGTGCTTCAGCATCCGGATGGCCCGGTTCGCCTTTCAGCAGAACGAACTGAATCTGACCATCTTTGTTCATATCCCAGTTTGGGTTCGCCGCCCAGTGTTTCGCAATAAGATCGCCCTGGATAATCCCGGACTCTTTGGAGTCAGTACCCACGTAATAGGCTTTATCGTAGCTGTCCAGCGCTTTACGGGAAGGCTCTTTGTTGAAGAAGACAATCGGCACGTTCTGGCCGCGTGCTTTCTCGATCACCGTACCTGCCGCAGCCGGGTCAACCAGGTTAATAGCCAGCGCTTTCACGCCTTTTGCCAGAAGAACGTCAATCTGATCGTTCTGTTTGGACTGGTCATTCTGGGAGTCATTCATCAGCAGCTGCACGTCTGGCGCTGATTTAGCATCTTTTTCAATTGCTTTACGCACAACGGACATGAAGTTGTCGTCGTATTTATAGATAGTCACGCCAATACGGGTATCCGCTGCGTGTGCTGCTGCGCCAAAAAGCATGCTTGCCATGACAGCAGACAGAGTCAACACCTTCTTATTCATGGTATCTCCGGTTTTTTTTATGCAGGGTAGTTCTTGTGAAAAACGGTCGGCGGGCAGATGTTAATAAAACGTTACTGATCGCCGAAGTTCACTTATAAAATGTCCAGCTTCCGTGTTCGGTAACGCTCCAGAAATGCGTTTTATTCGTTGTTTGAGGCATTCTGGTAACGGTAAAAGTGAATAATCACCGTTACATTGTGTTTCAGCCCCTAAAACGCTGACATCATAGACAGCGGCTTGTTAAGATACTGTGAATTTACTCACAGATTGAAAACGGTTACATCACGTGATGTTATCAGTTAGTGATCGGAGCCACAGTTTGTCGGATAGCGACCGAATGGCGGCGTACTAAAGTCGGCATAAAACAATGCGTTGCGTCAGGATCTAACAGCCCTGCCGCCCCCTGTAACGCCAGCTCTGTCGCCAGTTTCGCCATCGACGCAATGGGGTAACGCACCGTTGTCAGTTGCGGATCGGTGTAACGGGCAATCGGAATATCATCAAAACCGATCAGCGATAAATGCTGCGGCACCGCAATGCCATTATCTTTCAGCGCGGTAAGCGCACCTGCCGCCATGCTGTCGTTATAGGCAAACACGGCCGTCAGCTGAAGATTACGCCCCAGCAGTTCCACCATTGCCGCTTCACCGCCCTGCATGTCCGGCGAACCGGTACCAACCCAGCTCTCCAGCGGCGCAATGCCCTGCTCTTTCAGGGCGTTTTGCCAGCCCTCGCGGCGCATCATGTCGTCTTCAATACCGTGGCTTGAAGCCAGATAACCAATGCGCTGATGGCCGTTGCTGATGAGCATCCGCGTCGCCATCATCGCGCCGCTGATGTTATCCAGACCGACACAGCGGTGCGCATAACCGGGGACGATACGGTTGATCAGCACCATACCGGGGATCTGCTCCATAAACCCGGCCAGCTCTTCATCGCTCAGGGCTTTTGAGTGCACAATCAGGGCGTTACAGCGCTGGCGGATCAGTACCTCAATGGCATAACGCTCTTTTTCAGCCTCGTGATAGCTGTTGCCAATCAGCACATATTTCTGGTGCTGCTGAGCAACGACGTCCACCGCTTTGACCAGCGCGCCGAAGAAGGCGTCCGACACGTCCATCACCACGACGCCAATGGTATCGCTGACCTGCGTCGCCAGCGCCTGAGCATTGGCGTTTGGCCGGTACCCCAGCTGGGTCACGGCTTTCATTACGGTTTCACGCGTTTCAGGGCTGACCAGCGCACTGTTGTTCAGCACGCGGGAGACAGTAGCAACAGAAACACCCGCCTGGCGGGCGACGTCACGAATGGTGATCATATTCACCACCCTTAAAAGGATTGCAGCAACTCACAGACACCCCCTGTGTTTAGCAAGGTGGCTATTCTGGCAGCGAGAGAGAAGAGACTACGTGAAGAAGCTCACACAGATGAAAACGCTTACATCCGTTTTGTTAATGATTGTGATCCAGATCGTTATCTGGATGTATTACGCAATGACACGCCCGACGCAAGGGCGGTTAACCGTCGCCATACCCACTCCAGCGGGCCCTGGCGGAAAAAACGCAGCCAGATAACTGAAAACACCACGTTAACAATCCAGACCGGAATAACAAACGCCAGCAGCGTCAGGCGGTCGAATTTCATAAACAGGCCGAATCGGTAGAAAAGCGTGGTGCATATCAGCGTTTGCAGGATGTAATTGCTTAACGCCATCCGTCCAACGCAGGCCACCGCACTGACGATCCACAGGCGAGAAAGCCGGGGCCATAAGCCATAGATCAGCGCCGCATAGCCAATGGTCTGGAACGGCGCGCTCAGCTCTCGCGGCACCTGCAACAGGAACGCGCACCAGCGGTAATCCCACTGAAGATGCCACTGTAAGATCACCGCCGGAAGGTTAATCATCACGCCGAGCAGTACCAGGCCAGCGCCTGTGAGACGATAGTGTCGCAGGCTAAATTCTCCTTTCAGCCAGCCGGTGCGCATCAGGGCTGCGCCCATCAGCATCATCCCCGCCAGCTGCCAGCCGTATTGCGCCCCCAGCGCCAGCAGGTTATCGCCGAGCATATCGGCCCGGTTGCCGATCGCTTCCATGCCACCTTTCAGCTTCCAGAACTGCTCATATTGCAGATTGGCCGCATCCGGGATCCACGAACGACTGGTGGAAGCATCGGCAATCATGCCAAGCAGCAATAACACGGTCAGTCCCATGACATAGAGCATCACGCCAGTGTTAAAGAGGCTTTTTACACCGGGCGCGTCGCGGATCAGCCGCCAGCAAATCAGGCCCACCAGACCATACGCGAGCAGAATATCGCCGTCCCAGAAAAGCAGCCCGTGAATAAAACCGAGGATAACCAGCAGCGTTAAACGCGACTGGATCCAGCGCGTACCGCGTTTGAGGAGAAGCTGAAGTCCCGCGCCAAACAGAAGCGCAAAGAGGGTCAGAAATTTAACCTGTGCGAAGAGATCAAGGATTGCCCACGTCCAGGCGTCGCTGCGCGTGATGACGCCATACCACGCAGGGTTCAGATAGGCGGCCTTCGGCAGACCGAAGGCGCTAATATTCAGCAGCAGGATACCGAGAATGGCGACGCCGCGAACAAAATCGAGCGTGACGTTTCGCTCCATGGTCCCTGCCCTGTCTGATTAGTTGTGGTGGCGCACGGCGCGCAGAAACTCCTGGCGGGTGTTCTGGCTCGATTTGAACAGGCCGCCCAGCGAGGTGGTGGTAGTCGCGCTGGTTGCATCACGCACGCCACGCGCTTTCACGCAGTAGTGAACCGCGTCGATAGACACCGCCACGTTGTTAGTCCCTAACAGGGTTTGCAGTGCGGTCAGGATCTGCTGCGTCAGACGCTCCTGCACCTGAGGACGCTGGGCAAAGAACTGCACGATGCGGTTGATCTTGGACAGGCCAATGACCGTATCTTTTGGAATATAGGCCACCGTCGCTTTACCATCGATGGTCACAAAGTGATGCTCGCAGGTGCTGGTCAGCGTGATATCGCGTACCGTCACCATCTCATCGACCTTCATCTTGTTTTCAATGACGGTGATTTTCGGGAAGTTCGCGTAATCCAGGCCGGAGAAAATTTCGTCGACGTACATTTTCGCGATGCGGTGCGGCGTCTCCATCAGGCTGTCGTCGCTCAGATCGAGATTCAGCAGTTGCATGATCTCCGTCATATGGCCGGCGATCAGACTCTTGCGGGTAACATTGTCCAGCTCCTGCACGGGCGGGCGCAGTGGCGTTTCAAGACCGCGCGCAACCAGCGCTTCATGGACAAGGGCTGCTTCTTTACTGAGTGATGACATTCTTTTCTCCTGCAGGTGTGGCGTCTTTTGCCCTCGTTGTGGCAAAAGTGTGCGCTCATTGTGCGTGAGGCGACGCACATAATCCAGTATTCACGTCGATAATTATTGCAATTGCTGTTGCCTTTCAGCCTGACGGTTCCAGACTAACGCTCCGCCAGCGAACAGCGCGATCCCCGCCAGCCCCAGCGCAGGTTCCAGCCGGTGCGTGAGCCAGGTCGAGAGTGCCGACGTGACCGGACCAATCAGCTGACCAATGGCATACCCGGTGGTGAGCAGTCCCGCCATATAACGCGTATGATCTGGCGCCAGCTCGCGACCGTACTGAAGAGAGAGCTGCACGGCGCAGAGGAACCCGCCGCCCACCAGCAGCCCACCCGTCAGCAAGCCGCCAATGCCCGGCAGCAGCCAGGCCGCCAGCACGCCTATCCCCTGTAACCAGAGAACAATCGCCAGCCTGCGGTTAGCGCTTGATGTATGCCGCAGGGCAATACTGATCGCAATCCCCACCACCGAGGCGGCGCCAAATATTGGCCAGACAAACTGGGCAAACAGGCTGCCCGGGAAACGCACCGCCGCCATTTGCGACAGGAAGGTCGCAGGGAGGATATAGCCGAACCCTGCCAGGCTGTAGCTCCAGACCAGACGCCTGAGATCCGTAGTCAGCAGCAACGGCTCAGGCGCGGTACCGGGGCGATGAAGCTGGCCCGCGCGCGGCAGGTAGCGCGCCACCAGCGCAATCAGCACCAGCGCCAATACGCCGTAGATTTGCCATGCCGCGCCGGCAGACAGGGATCTCGCCTGAATATAGACCGCCAGCAGGCCACTCAGGGCGATGCCTGCCCCGGGTCCGGCAAAGACGGCTGCACTAAGCCCCGGCTTGCCCAGCTGCCCCAGCCGCTCGTTGGTCCAGGCGGCAATCAGCACCATCGACCAGCCGCTCATGCAGCCGATCACAAAGCGCAGCAGACCGTGAACGACAGCATTATCTGCCGCCGCAGAGAGCAGCGTCAGCGCCACCGCGCCAGTGATGCCAAGCCAGAGACGCGTTTCAACGAAGCGATGAGCGCGCATAGCATCCCATGCCCCCACCAGATAGCCCAGGTAGTTCATTGCCGCCACCAGCCCCGCGCTGGTAAGCGTGAGTTGCCCGGCGGCAATCATCAGCGGCACCTGAGGCGTGAAGGCGAAGCGCCCTATCCCCATCGCCACGACCAGAACCACAAATCCGCTGAGCGCGATACGCAGCGCCATGATCGCTCCAATTGTTAAAGAAAAGTAAATTTATGATGCAACATCTCGCCGTCCTGCGAAAGTGAAAGTTGCTCACAGGTCAATGAAAACTCTGTATTATGCGTTTAATGAATAGTCTTTCGGATAAGGAGCCCTGCATGGAACTGCTCGAAGAGCATCGTTGTTTTGAAGGTCGACAGCAGCGCTGGCGGCACGACTCCACCACGCTGAACTGTGCTATGACGTTCAGCATTTTCCTGCCCCCTGCGGACAATCCACCGGTGTTGTACTGGCTTTCAGGCCTGACCTGCAACGACGAAAATTTCACCACCAAAGCGGGTGCCCAGCGTATTGCTGCCGAACTGGGCATTGCGCTGGTGATGCCAGATACCAGCCCGCGTGGCGAGGACGTGGCCGACGATGCCGGATACGATCTGGGTAAAGGCGCCGGGTTCTATCTCAACGCCACGGAACAACCCTGGGCGAGCCATTACCGCATGTATGACTACATTCGCGATGAACTGCCTGCCCTGGTGCACTCTCAGTTCGCGGTCAGCGAGCGCTGCGCGATAAGCGGACATTCGATGGGTGGCCACGGGGCGCTGATAATGGCGCTGAAAAATCCGGGGAAATACACCAGCGTGTCCGCATTTGCGCCGATTGTGAACCCAACGCAGGTGCCGTGGGGGCAAAAAGCCTTCACGCACTATCTGGGTGAGGATGCAGAGAAATGGCAGGAATGGGACAGCTGTGCGCTGTTGCTGGCAAGCCAGCCAGAAGACGCTATCCCGATGCTGGTGGATCAGGGTGATGCCGATCAGTTCCTCGCCGGGCAGTTACAGCCTGCGGTGCTGGCGGAAGCCGCGCGCCAGAAGGACTGGCCGCTGACGCTGCGCATACAGCCGGGATACGATCACAGCTATTACTTTATGGCGTCCTTTATTGAAGATCATCTTCGCTTCCATGCGACACATTTGTTCGCGTAAATACAGCTGTTTGCCCGATAGCCTCTCGCCTGTCGGGCCTTTCCCCTCATTTACATAATCCTATCCGCTTGAATCCAGCCTGTTTTCCGTCGCCCTCACTCAAACACAAATGATTTCAATTATCATTTGTGTTTACAATTCTACATTCTTTTGTACAATTCCAGGCTCTTCTCCATCTCAAAGAGTTCTTACAAGACAAAAACATACAGTTCTCAGGGTTATCCCGATGGAGTTTTTTTCATTTTTATACGGAATGTACAAATGACAATACCACGCATTAAGCTCCTGGCCGTCGCCATTGGCGCTGCCACATGTTCCCCCTTCGTTCACGCAGCCGATCAGGATACCGTTGTCGTTACCGCGACGGGTTTTGAACAAAAGATCCAGAATGCCCCCGCCTCCATCTCTGTGATTTCAAAACAGCAGATTGAAGATAAAGCCTACCGTGATGTTACCGATGCCCTGAGAGATGTCCCGGGCGTCGTCGTCACCGGCGGTGGAAGTAGCAGTGATATCAGTATTCGCGGCATGGCCTCTCAGTACACCCTGTTCCTGGTGAACGGCAAACGCGTCAGTACGCGAAGCACCCGCCCAAACAGCGACAACTCGGGTATTGAACAAGGCTGGCTGCCGCCGCTGGAGTCCATTGAGCGCATCGAGGTCATCCGCGGCCCGATGTCCTCGCTTTACGGCTCCGATGCTATGGGTGGCGTCATTAACGTCATTACCAAAAAAGTCTCGAACACCAAAGCCTGGACCGGTTCGTTGCATGGCGACGCCACCTTCCAGGAAAACCATGACTCCGGCGATATCTTCCAGACCAACGCCTACGCTTCTGGTCCCCTGATCGACGGACTGCTGGGCGCAAAAGTGACGGGGCTGTTGTCACGCCGCGCAGAAGATAAAATCGTGAACGGCTATAACGAGCAGAAAATGCGTAACGGTGGCATTACGCTGAACTTCACGCCGGACGAGAAGAATGATTTCGACCTCGACTTTGCTCGCGAGCTTCAGGACAGAAACAGCACCCCGGGGATGTCGAAAGCGGCTGAAACCTGCCGGGGAACAACCTGTACGCCAAATACCAAAAGCGACTCGCGCTATGAGCACACGACCTACTCGTTAACCCACAGTGGTTATTACGACGACTTCAATACCACCAGCTATATCCAGCAGGAAGAGACCAATAATCCAGGTCGCAAAATGCGTTCCTACAACACCACCTTTAACAACCAGAACCAGATCTTCCTCGGCGATCATACGTTGACCCTCGGCGGGCAGTACCGCTATGAGAAACTGCGCGACAACGGCAATCAGCTGGAAGCTGCTGACGGCCTGAACAAACTGACGCGCTGGAGCTGGGCCCTGTTTGCCGAAGATGAGTGGTCAATGACGGAAAGCTTTACGTTGACCGGCGGCCTGCGTATGGACAAAGACCAAAACTACGGGACGAACTGGACGCCGCGCGGTTACGGCGTATGGCACCTGGCCGATCAGTGGACGTTGAAAGGCGGGGTTTCTGCTGGCTATCGTGCGCCGGATCTGCGTCAGTCGTCTGCCAGCTGGGGCCAGGTGACAGGTGGCGGCCGTCTTGACGGTATCATCGTCGGCAACCCGGATCTGAAACCCGAGAAGAGCCTGAGCGAAGAGCTCGCCCTGCTCTGGGATAACAACGATAACCTTAATGCCGGTGTGTCGCTGTTTAATACCGACTTCAAGGATAAAATTACGGAAGTTCGCCGCTGTAACAGCAGCGCCGATCCCGCCTGTACGATTGGCGATCATAGCTATGATTTCGTCAGCGATCGCGTCAACGTGGACAAAGCCAATATGCGCGGTGTGGAGTCCTCGTTCGGCTGGAAAATCACGCGCGATGTGAACTGGACTGCAAACTACACCTATACGGAATCCGAGCAGAAGAGCGGCCAGTTCTCCGGCAAGCCACTGAACAAAATGCCAAAACACATGTTCAACACCACCCTGGACTGGCAGGCGACGCCCGACGTCGGCTTCTGGAGCCGTCTGAACCTGCGCGGTAAAACGTCTGAGTATCTGAGCCGCACGTCAATGTCACAGGGTACACCGTCCTACACTCAGGTTGATGTCGGTATGCGCTACAACGCCAACAAAAACCTGCTGGTTACTGCCGGTGTGTATAACGTGCTCGATAAGCAGATTGACTACGATACGTATGACACCGTGCTGGATGGCCGTCGCTATACCGTTGGCATGACCTACAGCTTCTGATCTGCCCATAAAAAAGCCCGCTCGATTGAGCGGGCTAAAAGAGAGGAAGTGCGGTTATTGTTTAAATCGTTCCGGGAAATCCATTTCACTGTAGCGAACGAAGCGCGTTCCTTTCGTCAGTTTGTAGCCAAACCAGATGATCAGGAACAACGGAATGCCAATATAGGTGGCCGTGACGGCGCCCCAGTCAATGGTGTCCGCAAGGAAGGCCTCATAGTTCTGGCCCAGGGTAATGATCAGGCACAGAACAAAGGCGAAGATCGGCCCCAGCGGGAAGAACCCTGACCGGTACGGCAGGTTATTCAGATCATGACCCTGCTTGACGTATCCGCGACGGAAACGGTAGTGGCTGATGGCAATGCCCAGCCAGGCAATGAAGCCCGTCATACCAGAGGTGTTAAGCAGCCACAGGTAGACCGTCTGGTTGCCGAACATGGAGGTCAGGAAACAGAGACCCGCAATCACCGTGGTCGCATACAGCGCATTGCGTGGCACGCCACCGCGAGACAGTTTCGAGAAAATACGCGGCGCTTTACCGTCGCAGGCCAGGGTGTAGAGCATGCGGGTAGAGGCGTACATCCCGGAGTTACCCGCAGACAGTACCGCCGTCAGGATAACCGCGTTCATCACCGCCGCCGCAGAGAGCAGACCCGCGTGCTGGAAGACCAGGGTGAACGGGCTGACGCTGATGTCTTTCACATCGTTACGCAGCAGGCTTGGGTCGGTATACGGAATGATCAGGCTGATAATCAGGATCGCGAACACATAGAACAGCAGGATACGCCAGAACACCTGACGCACCGCGCGCGGGATGGTCTTCTCCGGGTTTTCGGATTCACCGGCCGCAATGCCAATCAGTTCGGTGCCCTGGAAGGAGAAGCCGACAATCATCGCCACGCCAATCATCGCCGAGAAGCCCCCGGCAAACGGCGCATCGCCTATTGTCCAGTTACTCCAGCCCGCCGGTTCGGCCCCTTTGAAAATACCAACGATCATCGCCACACCGACGACGATAAAGATGATGACGGTTGCCACTTTAATCAAAGAGAACCAGTATTCCGCTTCGCCGAAACCGCGCACGGAGATGTAGTTCAGCAGGAAGATGACCGCCAGGAACAGGGCGCTCCAGATCCAGCCGGGCGTGTCCGGGAACCACCAGGTCATCACCAGCTGTGCGGCGACGAGGTCAACGGCGATGGTCACCGCCCAGTTGTACCAGTAGTTCCAGCCCAGCGCGAAGCCGAAGCCTTCCTCAACGTATTTTTGTCCGTAGGTCGAAAACGAACCAGACACCGGCATGTATGCCGCCAGTTCGCCCAGGCTGGTCATCAGGAAGTAGACCATCAGGCCAATCAGGATATAAGAGAATAATGCCCCACCCGGGCCGGCTGCCGAAATTGTTGCGCCAGAGGCAACGAAAAGACCCGTACCGATGGAGCCGCCAATGGCGATCATCGTCAGGTGACGCGCCTTAAGTGCGCGACGTAGCGCGGGCGCTTCTGTGGTTTTAGTTTCTGAAACCATGTGAAAATGCTGTCCATTCAATAAATGAGGCGCGATTGTAGCAGACGATCTGCGTTGCTTCCGGCAGAAATGCTCAGTTATAAGAGAGCTTCATGACTCGGCCAGGATTATAAGTAAAGCATAAAAATGTGGAGTGATAAGCGCACCTGGCCCCGGTAAGCGAAGCGCCACCGGGAAACGTTAAATAGCGCAGTAGCGCAGAAAACGCTGGAGCGAGCTGGAAAGGTGTTTCTGACGATGGTGGATGCACCACAGCGTGCGCACCAGCTTCGGCAGCGGAACGGGGATCTCAACCAGAGAGCCGGTTTCCAGCTGTTCGGCGATCACCCGTCGGGAAAGACAGCTAATGCCCAGGCCATGACGTACGGCATGCTTAATGGCCTCGGAGTTACCTAACTCCATCCCTAGCTGGAACTGCGGCAGATGGGACAGCAGTAGATAATCGACAATCTCACGCGTGCCGGAGCCCTGCTCTCGCAGGATCCACTGCGCCTGCGCCAGACGCTCCAGCGTAACCTCGCCCTGTAGTAAAGAAGAGGCCGGGGAAGCAAACACCACCAGCTCATCCTCAAGCCAGGGCTCCGCAATGATATCGACGTTGTGGCACGGCCCTTCGATAAGACCGATGTCCACGCGGAAATCAATCACCGCGTTAATCACGTCCTGGCTGTTGCCGACGCTCATCTCCAGCGGCAGGGTCGGAAAATCCCGGCGGTAGCGGGCGATCACTTCCGGCAGGATGTAGTTACCGATCGTGCTGCTGGCGTAGACGCGAATAGCGCCGTTGTCCTCGCGGAACAGCTGTTCGATCTCCGTTGCCTGCTCAAGTAAGGCCAGGGCACGCGGATACAGCAGGCGGCCATGTTCGTTCACCACCAGTCGCTTTCCTACCCTGTCGAAAAGCTGGACGCCCAGTTGCCCTTCAAGATCGGTCAAGGCCGCGCTAACGGCGGACTGCGAGAGCGCCAGCATTTGTGACGCCTGGGTTGTCGAGCCGCTTTTCAGCACCTCGGCAAAAACTTCCAGCTGACGCAATGTAATGTGCATGGTTGCTTACCACTTATAAAGATTGATTATAAATATATAATCAATTTTATTTTTAAGCCAGAGCGCCGTAACCTTTAGCCAGACAAAGGAGAAGGTTATGTCAGAAATCACCTTACAACATCATCGTACAGTGTGGCACTTCGTGCCGGGTCTCGCGCTCAGCGCCGTGGTTACCGGCGTGGCCTTATGGGGTGGCAGTATACCGGCTGTTGCCGGTGCAGGGTTCAGCGCCCTGACGCTGGCCATTCTGCTCGGCATGGTGGTCGGGAACACCGTTTACCCGCATATCTGGAAATCCTGCGACGGCGGCGTGATTTTCGCCAAGCAGCATTTATTACGTCTCGGGATCATCCTTTATGGCTTCCGTCTCACCTTTTCGCAGATTGCGGATGTGGGTGTCAGCGGGATTGCCATCGACGTCCTGACCCTTTCGAGCACCTTTTTACTGGCGTGCTTTATCGGCCAGAAGATCTTTGGACTGGACAAACAGACCAGCTGGCTGATCGGTGCGGGTAGCAGCATCTGCGGCGCAGCGGCTGTACTGGCAACAGAGCCGGTAGTCAAAGCCGAAGCCAGTAAAGTCACGGTTGCCGTCGCGACGGTAGTTATCTTCGGTACGCTGGCGATCTTCCTGTATCCAGCCATGTATCCGCTGGTGGCGCACTGGTTTAGCCCGGAAACCTACGGCATTTATATCGGCTCAACCATGCACGAAGTGGCGCAGGTGGTGGCGGCAGGTCACGCCATTAACCCGGAAGCGGAAAACGCGGCGGTCATCGCCAAAATGCTGCGCGTGATGATGCTGGCCCCGTTCCTGATTTTCCTCGCGGCACGGGTTAAACAGCTGGCTCCTGCAGGCGGCAGCGAGAAAAGCAAAATCACCATTCCGTGGTTTGCGATCCTGTTCATCGTGGTCGCTATCTTCAACTCTTTCCACCTGCTGCCAAAAGTGATGGTGGATATGCTGGTCACGCTGGATACGGTCCTGCTGGCGATGGCGATGGCGGCGCTGGGCGTCACCACGCACGTCAGCGCGCTGAAAAAAGCCGGGGCGAAACCGCTGCTGATGGCGCTGGTGCTGTTCATCTGGCTGATTGTTGGCGGCGGTGCGATTAACCTTGCGGTACACAGCCTGTTGGCATAAACCATCTCGTCCTTCTCCTGTTAACCCGCTATCATAGGCATTTCGGGTTAACAGGAGTCTTTTTATGAAATATGTTGGAGCGCACGTCAGCGCTGCCGGTGGCCTTGCGAATGCCGCCATTCGCGCCGCCGAAATCGAGGCGACCGCTTTCGCCCTGTTCACCAAAAACCAGCGCCAGTGGCGCGCAGCTCCCCTCACCGCGGAAGTGATTGATGACTTCAAAGCCGCCTGCGAGAAATACCGCTATGGGCCTGGGCAGATCCTCCCGCACGACAGCTACCTGATTAACCTCGGCCACCCGGTTGCTGAGGCGCTGGAAAAATCCCGCGAAGCATTCCTGGATGAGGTTCAGCGCTGTGAACAGCTGGGGCTGACGCTGCTGAACTTCCATCCCGGTAGCCATCTGATGCAAATCGACGAAGACGCCTGTCTGGCGCGCATCGCCGAGTCCATCAACATGACGCTGGATAAAACCCAGGGCGTGACGGCGGTGATTGAGAATACCGCCGGTCAGGGCAGCAACCTCGGCTTTAAGTTTGAGCATCTGGCGGCGATAATCGACGGCGTGGAGGACAAATCCCGCGTGGGCGTATGCATTGATACCTGCCACGCGTTTGCCGCCGGGTATGATCTGCGCACAACCGAGGCCACGAAAAATACCTTCGAAGAGTTCGAGCGTATTGTTGGCTTTAAGTATCTTCGCGGTATGCACTTAAACGATGCGAAAAGCGCGTTCGGCAGCCGCGTAGACCGTCACCACAGCCTGGGCGAAGGTAATATCGGCCACGATGCGTTCCGCTTTATCATGCAGGATCCCCGCTTCGACGGCATTCCAATGGTGCTGGAAACCATCAATCCGGATATCTGGGCAGAAGAGATTGCCTGGCTGAAGGCACAGCAGACCGCTGAACAGGCGGCATAAAAAAAGCCGGGCGCTTAACGCGACCCGGCTTTTTTGTAGGTCGGGTAAGGCGAAGCCGCCACCCGACACCTCTTTTAGGCTGCTTTTGCGACCACTTCCGCTTCCGGACGCTTCAGCACCGCGTAAGACAGACCCGCCACCAGCGTACCGGCAACAATCGCCAGCAGGTAGCCCAGCACCGGCGTGATGGCGCCAGGGATCAGCAGGACGAACAGACCGCCGTGCGGTGCCATCAGTTTCGCACCTACTGCCATGGAGATAGCTCCCGTTACCGCACCGCCGACGATACAGCATGGCAGAACACGCATTGGATCGCGCGCCGCAAACGGGATTGCGCCTTCGGTAATGAAGCACAGACCCAGCACCAGCGCCGCTTTGCCGCCTTCCTGCTGCGCTTTATCGAACTTACGACGGGCAATGATTGTCGCCAGGCCAAGTGCCAGCGGAGGCACCATACCTGCCGCCATGATCGCCGCCATCGGCGCGTAGGTCTGGGTACTCAGCAGGCCAACGCCGAACGCGTATGCCGCTTTGTTTACCGGACCGCCCATGTCGGTACACATCATACCGCCGAGGATTGCGCCCAACAGCACCGCGTTCGCCGTCCCCATGGTTTGCAGCCAGTGGGTCAGACCTTCCAGAATGCCCGCGACCGGCTTACCAATCAGGTAAATCATCGCCAGACCGACCACCAGGCTGGAAATCAGCGGGATGATCAGGATAGGTTTCAGCGCCTCCATACTCTGCGGCAGCTTCAGCTTAGAGCTGATGAGCTTCGCCACGTAACCGGCAAGGAAACCGGCAATAATACCGCCGATAAAGCCAGAACCAGTGCTCACGGCCAGCATACCGCCGATAAGACCCGGCGTCAGACCCGGACGGTCAGCAATGGAGAAGGCGATAAAGCCCGCCAGCACCGGTACCATCAGCGCAAACGCGGAGCCGCCGCCAATCTGCATCAACGCTGCCGCCAGCGTGCCCTGCTCTTTAAAGGCTTCGATACCAAAGGCAAAGGAGAGCGCAATACACAGGCCGCCCGCCACCACCATCGGCAGCATGTAGGAAACCCCGGTTAACAGGTGACGATAGGCACCCGCAGACTCTTTCTTACCTTCGCCAGGCGTCTTAGCCGCACCGGTCGCCTGATAAGGTTTGGCTTCCGCCAGCGCTTTATCAAACTCCTGCGCAGTTTTCTTCAGCGCCAGGCCGGTTGAGGTGCGGTACATCGGCTTACCGGCAAACTTCGCCAGATCCACTTCGATATCGGCCGCCACGATCACCAGATCGGCTTCGGCCACCTCTTCCGGCGTGATGGCATTACCCGCGCCAACAGAGCCACGAGTTTCAACCTTCACCCACCAGCCGCGTTTTTTCGCTTCGGTTTCAATGGCTTCAGCCGCCATAAAGGTGTGAGCCACACCTGTCGGGCAAGCCGTTACCGCAACAATGCGTTTAGGCCCAGCGGTTGCGACCGGCGCGGCCTCAACGGGTGCGCTGTAAACCGTCGCATGACCTTTTGCTTCGCTCAGAAACAGTTCAGGGTGTGCCACCGCGCGGTTAATATCGCCCAGCCACACTTTTTTGCCGTTCAGGGCGCTGTCCGCGGGGATTTTGTCGCCCAGAACAATCGCCATTTCAGCATCACCCGGGTTATCAATGATATCCAGGTGCGCTTTTTGTGCCGCCGCGCCCAGCAGGGTCTTCGCCATATAGGCACGAGCCTGTCCGAGACCGGAGTCAATGATCAGCAGCGTTTTCATTATTCCTCTCCTGCTGTTAGTTAAAAGGTTTTAAGTCAACGCGCGCCATCATCGCGGCTAACTGGGTACGATCGGTAATACCGACATTGCTCTGGCTCACGGCCAGGGCCGCAACGGCGGTAGCAAGGCGTAGGGTATGTTCACTGGATTCGCGCATCAGCAGACCGTAGATCAGGCCGCCAACCATCGAATCCCCGGCACCCACGGTGCTGACCACTTCCATAGAAGGCGGTTTGGCAATCCATTCCCCGGAGGCGTTAACCCACAGGGCACCTTCTGCACCCAGCGAAATCACCACATGAGCGATACCCTGCTCGCGCAGCGCATGGGCAGCGTCAATCACATCCTTTAATTCTGGCAGCTTACGGCCCGCCCAGATTTCCAGTTCACGGCGGTTAGGCTTAACCAGCCATGGCGAGGCTTTCAGACCGGCGACCAGCGCGTCGCGGCTGCTGTCAAAAATAATGCACGGGCACTGGCTGCGCAGGCGCGTCATCCAGTCGGTGAACGCTTCCGGGCTGACGCCGGACGGCAGGCTGCCGCTGACGCACACCATGTCAAACTGGCCCAGCCAGCTCAGGGAATCGGCAACGAAGCGCTCCCAGTCAGCCGGGGTCACTTCGAAGCCGGAGAAGTTCAGATCGGTTACTTCACCGTCTTTCTCGGTCAGCTTAACGTTAATACGGGTACGGCCCTGCACAACCTGAAAACGGTTGGCGATGCCCAGTTCACTGAACAACTGCTGAAAACCGTCCTGGTTGTCTTTGCCAAGGAAGCCGCCAACGGTGACGTCGATACCGAGATCTTTCAGCACCTTCGCCACGTTAATCCCTTTCCCTGCAGCATGCAGGCCGGTGGTTCGCACCAGGTTAACTTCGCCACGCTCAATTTCCGGGCAGAAGCCCACCAGATCGTAAGCCGGGTTCAGCGTAATGGTCGCAACACGTCTGCTCATTATGCGCCCTCCCCCAGACCGGCCGCGATGGCGTCGCCAATCGCTTTCAGCGCCTGTTCAGCATCAGCACCCTGCGCGGTAAAACGCAGACGATGGCCTTTCTTCACACCCAGCGCGACAACTTTCATCAGGCTGCGCCCGTTGGCTGGTTTACCCGAACCGTCCAGATTGGTCACGGTGATCTCACTTTCAAATTGTTTAATGGTATTCACCAGCATGGTGCCCGGACGGGCATGCAGGCCGTGTTCGTTACGCACCACGTACTCTGCGCTCAGCAGGTCGTCCGTCAGCGCATCGTCGCTGGTCAGCAGAGCCAGCACCGTCGCCGCGTCTGCGTTCAGCAGTTTTTCAGCTTTATTGTTCAGCAGCAGATCGCCAAGGCGCTTCAGGACGGATACCGGCTGATCGTCAGCCATGGCAACGGTTACCAGCATCGCGGCGCGTTCGCCGTCTGTCTCAAAGGCAACCGCAGCACGGCTGACCGCGATAGCACTGCGCAGGTTGCCTTCAGCACTGTCGTTCAGCCAGATGCCCTGACCCAGGTTTAAAGGCTTATCATTGATGGTGCGGGTCACAAAGGCGGTATCAGCCGCCCCCACCTCTTTCAGGCGAGCCGCGTTCAGCGCCTGGAGCGTCACCAGATCGGACGCAACGACGTCCAGCATCAGGGTTTCATTATCCAGCTTCAGCGCTTCGCTCTGTTTTTCGCCCATCAGCAGGGCACGCAGCTCTTCAGCAGTGGTGGCGGATTTAAGCTGTTCCGCGACGGCATCATCGCTCAGCACGTGCGTCAGCTGACGCAGCAGGCCCAGGTGTTCGTCACCGCTGGCCGCGATACCGATCGCCACGTAAGCCACCTGCCCCTCGCCCCAGAGCACGCCCTGCGGGAACTGGTAAACCTGCACGCCGGTTTTCAGCACCTGATCGCGGGTGTCCGTGGTGCCGTGCGGAATTGCAATACCGTTACCGAGGAAGGTGGAGGTCTGCTGTTCACGCGCCAGCATGCCGTTGACGTAGCCGTCCGCCACGTTGCCAGCCTGCACGAGCGCAGCGGCGACCTGGCGAATAGCCTCTTCTTTATTCCCGGCCTGTTCGCCCGGGTGGATATCCTGAACAGATAACTGGAACATGATTCTCCTCTCCTGCTGAAATTGAATCGTTTCAGCTTAACTGAGAAAATATGCGCTAACCTGCTTCTACAGAACATGCAAGATAGCGCTGAAACGTTTCAAGAAGTCTTGTCTTTTCTACAAAAGGTTGCAAGAAAAGTTACATTTCTTGTTGCAGAATTTAGAAGTGCAGCACATTTCTTCTTCAATAGGGAGGTTTTTGCTGATGTTCAACAAACAGGTTCAGCACGCTTCAGCGAAACAGCGTTAAACTGAAATGCTATTTTGATTTATTGTGGCAATCTTGATTTTGCCCTCTGTTTATTTAATGACAGGCGGCGTAAACTCCGCCTCTCTCTGTTACTCGCAAAGACTGAACATGCATAACACCCCCGCTGCCGCCTCACCAAAGCCCTTTGATTTGACGTCAACGGCGTTTTTGATTGTTGCTTTCCTCACCGGTATTGCCGGTGCGTTACAAACGCCTACGCTGAGCCTGTTTCTGACCAACGAAGTCCACGCCCGCCCGGCGATGGTTGGCTTCTTCTTCACCGGGAGCGCCATCATTGGCATCCTGGTCAGCCAGTTTCTGGCCGGGCGTTCCGACAGAAAAGGCGATCGTAAAAGCCTGATCGTCTTTTGCTGTCTGCTGGGCGTTTTCGCCTGCGTGTTGTTTGCCTGGAACCGCAACTATTTCATTCTGCTGTTTGTTGGGGTGTTCCTGAGCAGCTTCGGCTCGACAGCCAACCCGCAGATGTTCGCCCTTGCCCGCGAGCATGCCGACCGCACCGGGCGGGAAGCTGTGATGTTCAGCTCGATACTGCGCGCGCAGGTGTCGCTTGCGTGGGTGATTGGCCCCCCGCTCGCCTACGCACTGGCAATGGGTTTTGGCTTTACGGTAATGTACCTCAGCGCGGCGGTAGCCTTCGTGGTGTGTGGCGCAATGGTATGGTTCTTCCTGCCTTCCATGCGTAAAGAGCCGAAAGTGGCGACCGGTACGCTGGAAGCACCGCGGCGTAACCGGCGCGACGCACTACTGTTATTCATTATCTGTACGCTGATGTGGGGAACGAACAGCCTCTATATCATTAATATGCCGTTGTTTATAATTGATGAGCTGCATCTGCCGGAGAAGCTGGCCGGGATCATGATGGGAACCGCCGCGGGGCTTGAGATCCCCACCATGCTGATTGCGGGCTATTACGCGAAGCGCTTCGGCAAGCGCTTTTTGATGCGCATCGCCGCCGTTGCCGGGCTGCTGTTTTATGTCGGTATGCTGACGGTTCATACGCCAGCCCTGCTTCTTGCTTTACAGCTGCTGAACGCCATTTACATCGGCATTCTGGCCGGTATCGGCATGCTCTACTTCCAGGATCTGATGCCGGGTCAGGCAGGCGCTGCCACTACCCTTTATACTAATACCACCCGCGTGGGCTGGATTATTGCAGGCTCACTGGCGGGCATTGTGGCTGAAATCTGGAACTATCATACGGTGTTCTGGATTGCGCTGGTGATGTGCGTCCTGACGCTGAGCTGCCTGACGCGAATTAAGGACGTTTAAGGCGCGGTGAGCGCTTCAAGCTCAAGCAGATAAGTGATGGCCTGCTGGCGCGTACTGCCGCACATTTCGGCGCCAGGCTGGAGCCCGGAGCACACCTTCGGGCGTAAAGGCGAGCCAAATATCATGCACAGGTTGGAGTCAGAGAGCTGAACGCAGCGGGTATTGGCAGGCTTGCCTTGTGGCATGCCTGGAATGGGGCTTGAGATGGACGGTGCGGTACAGCACGCGCCACAGTCGGAACGACAATCCATACATGCTCTCTGTTGGTGGCAGATGCCCGCGCAGTCGGGCATTGCGCGCACAGTAACACCTTTTATGTATTGATAGCAAAACCCACGAATTCCGCTTGCCTGAAAGGCCGCGCGCGAGTAATTTGGCGCGATATTTTTTACCTCCCGTAAACAGGATTACTGCAATGCCAAGAGCGAACGAAATCAAGAAAGGTATGGTACTGAATTACAACGGCAAACTGCTGATTGTGAAAGATATCGACATTCAGGCACCCAGCGCCCGTGGCGCAGCAACGCTGTATAAAATGCGTTTCTCCGATGTCCGTACCGGCCTGAAAGTGGAAGAACGTTTTAAAGGCGACGATATCGTGGATACCGTGACCCTGACCCGTCGCTACGTTGATTTCTCCTACATTGACGGCAACGAATACGTGTTCATGGATAAAGAAGATTACACCCCGTATATCTTCACCAAAGATCAGATCGAAGAAGAGCTGCTGTTTATTCCTGAAGGTGGAATGCCGGACATGCAGGTGCTGACCTGGGATGGCGTGCTGCTGGCGCTGGAGCTGCCGCAGACCGTTGATCTGGAAATCGTTGAAACGGCACCGGGCATCAAAGGCGCGTCTGCAAGCGCGCGTAACAAACCGGCTACCCTGACTACCGGTCTGGTCGTACAGGTGCCAGAATACCTGTCAGCGGGCGAGAAAATCCGTATCCATATCGAAGAAAAACGCTATATGGGTCGCGCTGACTGATTCTGGCGTTTGCCGGGTGGCGGCTGCGCCTTACCCGGCCTACAAAAACACAAAAACCGGCCTCAGAGCCGGTTTTTCGTAGGCCCGGTAAGCGTAGCGCCACCGGGCAATCAGGCTTACAGAAGCTCTGGATACTTCGTCATTTTCAGCGCCAGCTCGATACCGCGCACTTCCGCCATCCCTTTCAGACGGCCAATCGCCGAATACCCTGGATTCGTTTTCTTGCGCAGATCGTCCAGCATCTGATGCCCGTGATCCGGACGGAACGGGATAGGACGTACATCCCCCGCCTGCTTACGACGTACTTCTTCAGAGAGAATGGCATCCACCACCGCAACCATGTTCACGTCGCCGCCAAGGTGGGCTGCTTCATGGAAGGTTTTTGGATTCTCTTCACGGCAGGTTGCACGCAGGTGAGTGAAATGAATGCGATCCCCAAAGGTTTCGATCATCCGCACCAGATCGTTATCCGCACGCACGCCGTAAGAGCCCGTACACATGGTAAAGCCGTTGTAGATGCTGTCCACCGTCTCTTTTAGCCACTGCATATCCTCAATGGTCGACACGATACGCGGCAGGCCGAGGATTGGGCGCGGAGGATCGTCCGGATGAACCGCCAGCCGCACGCCCGCTTCTTCTGCCACCGGCACGATAGTGCGCAGGAAGTGCGCCATGTTTTCACGCAGCTGGTTTTTATCGATATCGCCATATTCCGCCAGGCGCGCGCGGAACTGATCGAGGGTATAGCCCTCTTCCGCCCCCGGCAGGCCCGCGATAATATTGCGAACCAGCTTCTCAATGTCCGCTTCACTGGCGGCATTGAACCACGCCAGCGCCTGCTGCTGCTCTTCGGCGGTGTAGTCTGCTTCCGCCCCCGGACGCTTCAGAATGTGCAGCTCAAAAGCCGCAAAAGCGATTTGATCGAAACGCAGCGCCTTCGAACCATCGGCCATTTCATATTCCAGGTCGGTACGCGTCCAGTCCAGAATTGGCATAAAGTTATAGCAGACGGTATCAATACCGCAGGCCGCCAGGTTACGAATGCTCTGCTGATAATTCGCAATCCAGGTTTCACACTCACCGGAGTGGGTTTTGATATCTTCGTGAACCGGAATACTTTCCACGACAGACCAGGTTAGACCCTTCTCTGCCAGCTGTGCCTGACGCTTTTGGATTTCCTCCACCGGCCACACCTGACCGTTCGGAATATGATGCAGCGCCGTGACCACACCCGTTGCGCCAGCCTGACGCACATCATCAAGAGAAACCGGATCGTTCGGCCCGTACCAACGCCAGGTTTGTTCCATTGCCCCACCCTCTCAAGTTGTTATACCAATATGGATTACCTCAATGACGACTACCATACATGTTTAATCGAAGTGGTCAACACAGCGCGCGACATTGATTGATCAAACTCACATAACCGGGATATTTACGGCTTACCAATTTAATTTGTTGTCATATAACTTTACACTGGCATTGTTAATTAATGGTTAATCAGGTGTGTACTACATGAAGACTATTGCCTCCACCGCGCTTCCTGCTCATGTCCAGCAGCCCCGCTACGATCGCGAGCAGTTACGCTCCCGCATCGTCCATTTCGGCTTTGGCGCGTTCCACCGGGCGCATCAGGCGTTGTTAACAAACCGGGTGCTGAACGCCAAAGGAGGCGACTGGGGTATTTGTGAGATTAGCCTCTTTAGCGGCGATGTTCTCATGCGCCAGCTCCGCGCGCAGGATCATCTGTTTACCGTGCTGGAGAAAGGTGCCGAAGGCAATCAGCCCATTATTATCGGTGCGGTAAAAGAGTGCCTGAACGCAAAACTCGACTCGCTGGCAGCCATTATTGAGAAGTTCTGCGAACCGCAGGTGGCCATTGTCTCCCTCACCATTACCGAAAAAGGCTACTGCATCGATCCGGCGACGGGGAAACTGGATATGCACAACAGCCGCATTCTGCACGATCTTGAGCATCCGTCTGAGCCGCATTCCGCGCCGGGTATTCTGGTCGAGGCGCTTCATCGCCGCCGCGAGCGCGGCCTGCCGGCGTTTACCGTGCTCTCCTGCGACAACATTCCCGATAACGGCCACGTGGTGAAAAATGCCGTTCTCGGCATGGCCGGAAAGCGTTCCGCAGAGCTGGCCGGATGGATCGAGGCGCACGTGAGCTTCCCTGGCACCATGGTCGACCGAATCGTGCCCGCCGCCACTGACGCCTCACTCGCGGAAATCACCCAGGAACTTGGCGTTGAAGATCCCTGCGCCATCAGCTGTGAACCGTTCATTCAGTGGGTAGTGGAAGATAACTTTGTCGCCGGGCGTCCGGAATGGGAGGTTGCAGGCGTACAGATGGTTGAGGATGTCCTGCCCTGGGAGCAGATGAAGCTGCGGATGCTGAACGGCAGCCACTCCTTCCTGGCGTATCTGGGCTACCTTGCCGGCTACGCGCACATAAATGAATGTATGCAGGACGACAGCTTCCGCGAGGCTGCCCGCAGGCTGATGCTGAATGAGCAGGCCCCTACGCTGCGCATCACCAACGTCGATCTGACAGCCTATGCTGACAGCCTGCTTGACCGCTTCGCCAACCCGGCCCTACAGCACCGCACCTGGCAAATCGCCATGGACGGCAGTCAGAAGCTGCCTCAGCGCATGCTGGATGGGATCCGCGTGCATCTTGAGCGTAACACCGCCTGGCCATTACTGGCGCTGGGCGTCGCAGGCTGGATGCGCTACGTCAGCGGGACGGACGACCAGGGCAACGCCATTGACGTGCGCGATCCGCTGAGCGACAAGTTTCAGGCCATTGTCGCTACCAGCAGTGACGCAGAACGCGTTAGCGCCCTGCTGACGCTAAAAGAAATCTTTGGCGACGACCTGCCGCAAAACCCTGTCTTTGTCGAGGTAATCACCGGCGCGTACCAGCGCCTCGTCCGGCTCGGCGCGCGTCAGGCCGTTATCGAAACGTTAAAAATTTAGCGATTATTGCGTTTAAGGCGAACGGTTTTACGCTCCGTTCGCCCTCCCTCTTCTCAATGCCCGATTTTTTCGTCAGGATGATAGATAGTTGTTACTACATCACAATTATTTATCGGAGCGCACGTGACCAAAACCAACCTGATCACCGGTTTTCTCGGCAGCGGTAAAACTACGTCCATTCTGCATTTGCTGGCCAATAAAGATCCGGCGGAAAAGTGGGCCGTGCTGGTCAACGAATTTGGCGAAGTGGGGATCGACGGCGCGTTGCTCGCCGACAGCGGCGCGATGGTGAAAGAGATCCCGGGCGGGTGTATGTGCTGCGTGAATGGTCTGCCGATGCAGGTCGGGCTGAATACGCTGCTGCGTCAGGGCAAGCCTGACCGTCTGTTGATTGAACCCACTGGGCTGGGTCATCCGAAGCAAATTCTTGATTTACTGACCGCCCCGGTCTACGAGCCGTGGCTTGAGCTGCGTGCAACGCTTTGCCTGCTCGACCCCCGCCAGCTGCTGGATGAAAAAGCGATCAATAACGACAATTTCCGCGACCAGCTCGCCTCGGCAGATATCATCGTGGCGAATAAATCCGATCGCGCGACGCCTGAAAGTCAGGCCGCGTTCAATGCCTGGTGGCAGCAGGCTGGCGGTGGACGTCAGTACGTGCAGACCACCCAGGGCAACATTGATGGCGCCCTGCTCGATCTTCCCCGCCTCAACCAGGCGCAACTGCCTGCCAGCGCAGAGCATTCACATAGCCACGGCGCGAAGCAAGGTCTTGCAGCGCTGAGCCTGCCCGAACATCAGCGCTGGCGTCGAAATCTGAACAGCGGCCAGGGACACCAGGCCTGCGGCTGGATCTTCGATGCCGATACGGTTTTCGACACCATTGGTATACTGGAATGGGCGAGACTGGCGCCGGTTGAGCGGGTAAAAGGGATCATGCGCACCCCGGATGGTCTGGTGCGCATTAATCGTCAGGGCGAGGATTTCTTTATAGAAACCCAGAACGTCGCGCCACCCGACAGCCGGATAGAGTTAATTAGTGCGGTTAATACCGACTGGAATGCCCTCCAGTCAAGCCTGTTGAAGCTTCGTTTAAGTTTGGGCGGCTAACGTTGCCCCTGATTTCACACATTGCTGAAGACTATGACGACTCGACTTCCTGCTATTTTATTGCTCAACGCTGCCGGTCTGGCGCTCTTTTTCTCCTGGTATATCCCGGCGGATCACGGTTTCTGGTTCCCGCTGGATTCCGGGCTGTTCCACTTCTTTAACCAGGCGCTGGCGAAGAGTGAAGCCTTCCTGTGGCTGGTGGCGATCACCAACAACCGCGCGTTTGACGGCTGTTCGCTGCTGGCAATGGGCTGTCTGATGCTCTCCTTCTGGCTGAAGGAAGACAAAACGGGTCGTCGCCGTATTCTGATTATCGGCCTGGTCATGCTGCTGGCAGCCGTGATTATCAACCAGCTGGCGCAGCATCTGATGCCGGTTAAACGCGCCAGTCCGTCGCTCTCTTTCCCGAATATTAACCGCGTCAGCGAGCTGCTTCATATTCCAACCAAAGACGCCTCGAAGGACAGCTTCCCGGGCGACCACGGTATGATGCTGCTGATTTTTGCTGGCTTCATGCTGCGCTATTTCGGTAAAAAAGCCTTCGCCATCGCCCTGGTTATTGTGGTGGTATTTGCATTCCCGCGGGTGATGATTGGCGCTCACTGGCTGACAGATATCGCCGTAGGCTCCCTCACGGCGGTGTTAATTGGTTTACCCTGGGTGCTGATGACTCCCCTGAGCGATCGCGTAATAAGTATTTTTGATCGCTATCTTCCCGGCAAATTTAAACAAGTCTGAAACAAATAAATAACGCTAATTAACACCATTCATCAGGGATCGTTTTCGATCCCTGAGTCACTTCTTTCCGGCATCATTCAGCGCTGTCATCATTCCGTCATACAATTCGTGATAAAAATGAAGCAATTGCAGGGATTACCGGTATGAATGGCGGCATTTTGAGCAATTCCGCGCTGTAACGTTGTGTATCACATTTTCTTATAAAAAAACGGTCTATTTTGCTCGCAATGCCCTTTGCAATCGGTTAACCTCGAACTCGTTTTGCCCCATTGAGATAATTATTATCGTGGTGAATAATTTTGTGCGTTGTGCCACAGATTTCACCATAAAGAATTGTCTCATTGTGAACAGATAATTAGTCTCGTCACGGTTGGCATTTTTATAACGATATTTTCGTTAAGGACTTCAAGGGAAAACAAACAAAATGGTCAAATCTCAACCAATTTTGAGATATATCTTGCGGGGGATCCCGGCGATTGCAGTGGCGGTTCTGCTTTCGGCATGTAGTACGACGAACACCGCGAAGAATATGCATCCTGAGACGCGTGTTGTGGGAATGGAAGATTCCTCTTCACTGCAAGCCTCTCAGGATGAATTTGAAAATATGGTACGTAATCTCGACGTTAAGTCGCGTATTATGGATCAGTATGCTGACTGGAAAGGCGTGCGTTACCGCCTGGGCGGCAGCACCAAGAAAGGCATCGATTGCTCCGCATTCGTACAGCGTACTTTCCGTGAGCAGTTTGGGTTAGACCTTCCGCGTTCTACTTATGAACAGCAGGAAATGGGCAAGTCCATTTCGCGCACTAAACTGCGTACGGGCGATTTAGTCCTGTTCAGAGCAGGTTCAACCGGTCGACACGTTGGCATCTATATCGGTAACGATCAGTTTGTCCATGCTTCCACCAGCAGTGGTGTGACGATTTCCAGCATGAACGAACCTTACTGGAAGAAGCGCTACAACGAAGCTCGCCGCGTTCTGAGCCGTAGTTAATATTGCTGTCGTATCGTTGGTTATCCCTTGGCTGGCGATACGATTAAAAAAGCACTGCTCCGGCAGTGTTTTTTTTTGCCCGTTACACTGATAGACATCCAGCGTCATTTCAGGAATCACGACATCTATGTTTACCCGCTACTTCTCCAGCAACCGCAAGATACTGTTTCTCAGTATTCTGACGGGGTTGTTTACCGCCCTGCTTCTGAGTGCGTTACAGTTTTACTGGAGTTATCACAAGCGAGAAGTCAGGTACGATACCCTCATTACGGATTTAAGCGTCTACATGGAGAGCTTTTTCGACGAGCTTAAAACCTCTATTGATACGCTCCAGCCGCTCACGCTGAACAGCTGTGAAGAGGTCAGTGCGGCGCTCACCTCACGCGCGGCCTTCAGTATTAACGTGCGCGCCTTTTTGCTGGTCCGGGATAAACAGGCCTTCTGCTCTTCGGCAACAGGTCCGATGAATACCCCGATGGAAACGCTTATCCCTCAGCTACACATCAGCAAACCTGTTGATATCGCGCTCCTGCCGGGTACGCCCATGCTGCCGGATAAACCCGCGATCGCTATCTGGTATCGCAATCCGCTGGTAAAAGACGGCGGCGTATTTACCTCCGTGAACATCAACCTGACGCCTTACCTTCTTTATACGTCACGTCAGGATGAATTTTCCGGAATATCGATCGTCATTGGCGACTCCGCGTTATCCACCCAGTCCGGAATGCTGGTTCAGGCGCGGGATTTGCCTGAGGTCCCTGCCCGCACCGCCACGCTGAAAAATATTCCTCTGACCGTTAACGTCTATGCGCAAGCCTGGAAGACCGATGAACTGCTCTACGCCGTGTTCTTCGGCCTGGTCTGCGGTATTGCGGCAGGTCTGCTGAATTTCTATATTCTCACTATCCGTCTGAATCCCGGGAAAGAGATCCTTACGGCCATCAAGCACGACCAGTTCTACGTGGTCTATCAGCCCGTCGTGGATGCGCAGTCGCTCAGAATGACCGGGCTGGAAGCCCTGATGCGCTGGAAGCACCCGGTGATGGGCGAAATTCCACCGGATGCCTTTATTAACTTCGCTGAAGCGCAGAAGCTGATTGTCCCGCTGACGCTGCATCTTTTTGACCTGATTATCCGCGATGCCCCTGTCCTGCAAACGGTGCTCCCGCCTGGGGCCAAGTTTGGGATCAACATCGCGCCCGGTCATCTGCATGCGGAAAACTTTAAGGAGGATATGCGCGCGTTTGCCGCTGCCCTTCCGCCCGATCACTTCCAGATTGTGCTGGAAATAACCGAGCGCGACATGATCAACCACCGCGAGGCAAATCAGCTGTTTGAATGGCTGCACAATGAAGGTTTTGAAATCGCCATCGATGATTTTGGCACCGGTCACAGCGCGCTGATCTATCTGGAACGCTTCACGATGGATTACCTGAAAATTGACCGTGGCTTCGTGAATGCCATCGGGACTGAAACCGTTACCTCGCCAGTGCTTGACGCGGTGCTGACGCTGGCAGAACGCCTGAATATGTTAACCGTCGCCGAGGGTGTTGAAACGCCCGAGCAGGCGGCGTGGCTGCGCGAGCATGGCGTGAACTATCTTCAGGGCTACTGGATCGGCCGACCAATGCCGCTGGAGCAGTTCAGGACGTGGCAACCCGACATCACGCTCGGGGAATAATTTCACAATCACGGCGCTGTCCCTTATTATTCTCCTCAACCGAGCCTGCCTGTGAACAAAGGGATCCGCCGCACTATGATTATGCGCGTTGTAATGATGCTGTTGGCGCTGGTGAGCCTGTCGAGCCAGGCGCAGACCATCAAAGAGAGCACGGCCTTTGCCGTCATTGGCGAGCCGAAGTATGCGGTCAACTTTACTCACTACGATTATGTGAACCCCGCCGCCCCGAAAGGCGGGAACGTGACGCTTTCCGCGACCGGAACGTTTGACAACTTTAACCGCTTCGCCCTGCGCGGCGTGGCGGCAGCGCGTACCGAATCCCTCTATGACACGCTGTTCGTCACCTCCGACGACGAGCCCGGCAGCTATTATCCCCTGGTCGCTGAGAACGTGCGTTACGCCGATGATTTTAGCTGGGCAGAAATCGCGATTAATCCGCGGGCGCGTTTTCACGACGGTACGCCGGTTAGCGCCCGCGATGTGGCGTTCACCTTTCATAAATTTATGACCGAAGGCGTGCCGCAGTTTCGTCTGGTGTACAAGGGCACCACGGTGAAAGCCATCGCCCCGCTGACCGTGCGAATCGAACTCCCTGAGCCAAACAAAGAGAATATGCTGAGCCTGTTCTCCCTGCCCGTCATGCCCGAATCATTCTGGAAAAACCATAAGCTGAGCGATCCCCTCTCTTCCCCGCCGCTGGCCGGAGGACCGTATCGCATTACCGACTGGCGAATGGGCCAGTACGTGATCTATTCCCGCGTGAAAGATTACTGGGCAGCCACGCTGCCGGTAAACCGGGGCCGCTGGAACTTCGATACAATCCGCTACGACTACTACCTGGATGATAACGTGGCCTTCGAGGCGTTTAAGGCAGGCGCATTTGATTTACGTGTCGAGAACAGCGCCAAAAACTGGGCGACCCGGTATATCGGAAAAAATTTCGCGAAAGGCTATATCGTTAAAGACGAACATAAAAACGAATCCGCGCAGGACACGCGCTGGCTGGCGTTTAATATTCAGCGCCCGGTTTTTTCCGATCGTCGGGTGCGTGAAGCTATTACCCTGGCGTTTGATTTCGAATGGATGAACAAAGCGCTGTTTTACGGAGCCTACAGCCGGGCGAACAGCTATTTCCAGAATACTGAATATGCCGCCCGTGATTATCCCCACGCGGACGAGCTGGTTTTGCTGGCGCCAATGAAAGCGGAGCTCCCGCCGGAAGTGTTCACCCGCCTATTTGAACCGCCAAAATCCGACGGAAACGGGTTCGACCGGGACAACCTGCTGAAAGCCAGCAAACTGCTGGATGACGCTGGCTGGGTGTTGAAAAATCGGCTACGAGTAAATGTTAAAACTGGTAAGCCGCTCAGCTTCGAACTGCTGATTGCCTCCGGCGCAAACGATCAGTGGGTGCTGCCGTTTAAGAAGAACCTTGCCCGTCTTGGGGTGACCATGAATATCCGCCAGGTCGATATTGCCCAGCTGACCAACCGCAAGCGCAGTCGCGATTACGACATGATGCAAACCCTGTGGGCTGCCCAGCCGTGGCCGAGTTCAGACCTGCAAATCTCCTGGGCATCGGGGTATATCGACTCCTCCTACAACGCTCCGGGGGTAAAGAGTCCGGTGATTGATGCGCTGATCGCGAAAATCGTTGCCGCTCAGGGCGATAAAGAGAAACTTCTGCCGCTCGGGCGCGCGCTTGACCGGGTGTTAACCTGGAACTATTACATGCTGCCGATGTGGTACATGGGTGAAGATCGCGTGGCCCGCTGGGACAAATTCTCCCTGCCCGCCGTTCGCCCGGTTTATACGCTTGGTTTTGATACGTGGTGGTATGACGTGAATAAAGCCGCAAAACTGCCCGCAGCGCGGCGTTGAGGAGTGACGATGGGCGCTTATCTTATCCGCAGGCTGCTGCTGGTTATCCCGACGCTATGGGCCATCATTACCATTAACTTTTTTATCGTGCAGATTGCCCCCGGCGGCCCGGTGGACCAGGCGATTGCGGCCATAGAATTTGGTCACGCTGGCGGCATGCCGGGCGGCGGCGGTGAAGGAATGGGGGCCAGCCATGCCCGGACGGGCGTGGGCAATATCAGCGAAAGCCACTACCGGGGCGGTCGGGGACTGGATCCGGAGGTGATCGCCGAGATCACCCATCGCTATGGTTTTGACAAGCCGCTGCACGAGCGATATTTCAGGATGCTCTGGGATTATGTCCGTTTCGATTTTGGCGACAGCCTGTTTCGCAGCGCCTCGGTGCTAACCCTGATCAAGCAAAGCCTTCCGGTTTCCATCACGCTCGGACTGTGGGGGACGCTGATTATTTATCTGGTCTCCATTCCGCTGGGGATCCGCAAAGCGGTCTACAACGGTAGCCGTTTTGATATCTGGAGCAGCACGTTCATTATCATCGGCTACGCTATCCCGGCGTTTCTGTTTGCCGTGCTGCTGATTGTCTTTTTCGCTGGCGGCAGTTATTTCGACCTCTTCCCGCTGCGCGGGCTGGTCTCTGCGGATTTCAGCACGTTGCCGTGGTATCAGAAAATCACCGATTACTTCTGGCACATCACGCTTCCGGTGCTGGCGACGGTTATCGGCGGTTTTGCGGCGCTTACGATGCTGACCAAAAATGCCTTTCTTGATGAGATCCGCAAACAGTACGTCGTCACCGCGCGCGCCAAAGGCGTCGGTGAAAAGCAGATTATGTGGAAGCACGTTTTTCGTAACGCCATGCTGCTGGTGATTGCCGGTTTTCCCGCCACGTTCATCAGTATGTTTTTTACCGGCTCTCTGCTGATAGAAGTGATGTTCTCTCTCAACGGTTTAGGGCTGCTCGGCTATGAGGCCACCGTCTCCCGTGATTACCCGGTGATGTTTGGCACACTGTACATTTTCACCCTGATCGGCCTGCTGCTGAATATCATCAGCGATATCAGCTATACGCTGGTCGATCCCCGTATCGATTTTGAGGGCCGCTAATGTCGCGTTTAAGCCCCGTCAATCAGGCCCGCTGGGCGCGCTTTCGCCACAACCGTCGCGGCTACTGGTCGCTGTGGATCTTCGCCGTCCTGTTTGCCTTAAGTCTGTGTTCCGAACTGATTGCCAACGATAAACCCCTGCTGGTGCATTTCAAAGATCGCTGGTACGTGCCGGTGCTTACTACCTATAGCGAAAGCGATTTTGGCGGTCCGTTTGCGACGCCAGCCGAGTATCAGGATCCCTGGTTACGTGAACAGATCGCGCAGCACGGCTGGGCGCTTTGGGCACCGATTCGCTTTGGCGCGAACAGTATTAACTACGCCACGTCCACCCCCTTCCCTTCCCCGCCTTCCTCGCAGAACTGGCTGGGAACGGACGCCAACGGCGGCGATGTGCTGGCGCGCATCCTCTATGGCACCCGCATCTCGCTCCTGTTTGGGCTGCTTCTGACGCTCTTTAGCAGCGTGATGGGCGTCGTGGCGGGCGCCATGCAGGGCTATTACGGTGGAAAAATCGATTTGTGGGGGCAGCGCGTAATTGAAGTCTGGTCCGGTATGCCGACGCTGTTTCTGATTATCCTGCTGTCCAGCGTAGTACAGCCTGGCTTCTGGTGGCTGTTAGGCATCACCGTCCTGTTCGGCTGGATGGCACTGGTCGGCGTGGTGCGCGCGGAGTTTCTGCGCACGCGAAATTACGATTATATTCGCGCCGCGCAGGCATTAGGCGTGAGCGATCGCGCAATTATCTTCCGTCACATGCTTCCCAATGCGGTGGTGGCGACCCTCACCTTCCTGCCGTTTATTTTGTGTAGCTCCATTACCACCCTGACGTCGCTTGATTTTCTTGGTTTCGGTTTGCCGCTGGGCTCACCGTCTCTTGGCGAACTGCTGTTGCAGGGCAAAAACAACCTACAGGCCCCCTGGCTGGGCATCGCCGCATTCCTCTCCGTGGCGGTGCTGCTTTCCCTGCTGATTTTTATTGGCGAAGCCGTGCGCGATGCCTTCGATCCCAACAAGGCGGTATGACATGACCCGGCCTCTTCTGAGCATAGAAAATCTGTCGATTGCGTTTTCAAAGCAGGGCGAATCTCGCCCGGTGGTGACGGATTTATCGTTGCAGATCCAGCGCGGAGAGACGCTGGCGCTGGTCGGGGAATCCGGCTCCGGTAAGAGCGTTTCGGCTCTGTCGGTGCTGCGCCTGCTCCCTTCCCCGCCGGTTAGCTATCCGCAGGGGGATATTCTGTTCCATGGACAATCCCTGCTGAACGCTGATGAGCAAACCCTGCGCGGCATTCGTGGCAATAAGATTGCCATGATTTTTCAGGAGCCGATGGTGTCGCTCAATCCATTGCATACGCTGGAAAAACAGCTCTATGAAGTGCTGTCACTTCATCGGGGAATGCGTAAAGAGGCAGCGCGGGGGGAAATTCTGGACTGCCTTGAACGCACCGGCATTCGTAATGCGGCGAAACGGCTGAACGATTTCCCGCATCAGCTTTCCGGCGGCGAGCGCCAGCGCGTGATGATCGCGATGGCGCTGCTGACGCGCCCCGAACTGTTGATTGCGGATGAACCCACCACCGCGCTGGACGTCACGGTGCAGGCGCAAATTCTGCAACTGCTGCGTGAACTGCGCGACGAGCTGAACATGAGCCTGCTGTTTATTACGCATAACCTGGGCATCGTGAAAAAGCTCGCTGACGCGGTGGCCGTGATGCAAAACGGCCGCTGTGTCGAACAGAACAGGGCAACTGCCCTGCTGAGCGCGCCTCAGCACCCGTATACACAGCGCCTGTTCGATAGCGAACCCTCTGGCGACCCGGTTCCGCTTAACGCTGACAGCGCACCGTTGCTGAAGGTTGAGGACCTGTCGGTGTCATTCCCGATCCGCAAAGGCATTTTGCGTCGCGTGGTCGATCACAATCATGTTCTGAAAAACATGAGCTTCTCTCTGCGTCCGGGCGAGTCGCTTGGGCTTGTGGGCGAATCCGGTTCGGGCAAAAGCACCACCGGCCTGGCGCTGCTGCGCCTGATCGCCTCGCAGGGAAGCATTCTCTTTGACGGCATGCCGCTGCAAAACCTGAGCCGCCGCCAAATGCTGCCCGTCCGCCCGCGGATGCAGGTGGTCTTTCAGGATCCGAACTCTTCGCTGAACCCGCGGCTGAGCGTATTGCAGATTATTGAAGAGGGCCTGCGCGTTCATCAGCCCGCGCTGACGGCACAACAGCGTGAAATCGACGTGAAGCGGGTGATGGCGGAAGTGGGTTTAGATCCCGAGACCCGGCACCGGTATCCGGCTGAGTTTTCCGGCGGACAGCGCCAGCGTATAGCGATTGCCCGCGCGTTGATCCTTAAACCGGAGCTGATCGTGCTGGACGAGCCTACCTCTTCACTGGACCGCACCGTGCAGGCGCAAATTCTGGCGCTGCTGAAGGGGCTACAGGAAAAGCATCGGCTGGCCTATATCTTTATCAGCCACGATTTACAGGTGGTGCGTGCGCTTTGCCATCAGGTGGTGGTATTGCGGCAGGGAGAAGTCGTTGAGCAGGGAGAGTGCCAGCGCGTATTCACTGCGCCTGCGCAGGATTACACGCGCCAGCTATTGTCCGCTGACTAGCACTCAGAAAGGATATTGACCGGAGAACGGTTCGGCAATGGCCACGCCGAAGTTTTTCAGACGGCAGGTCGCAGCAAATTCATCCTGGCTGTTAACAAACAGGCACGGCTCACCTTCGCATTCCAGCACGGAGCTGTCTACTTCGATGTCCGTCAGCGCCTGGCTGAGACGTTCCATAACCGGCCACGCATTTTCATCGCTCGGGCTAAGCAGCTTGAGCGCCACCAGACAATTATCCTCCCCGGCAACGCTTTGCGGAATCGGTTCAACTTTCGAACCTGCAAAACCCGTCGACCAGCGATAGCTCTGGGGCAAGCGATGGACAATGGAGAGTTGTAATGTATTCACGTTCAGATCCCCGGAAGCAAATTTACTTCACAATTTATTTACATTTATAGTAACACATCATCGCCAACCTGCACTGTTTAGCGGATTTTATAGGCGTTGCAGGCTCGCGTCGGCGCTATATGTACCCGTTTCTGCGATCTAACTCAACCTTTTTAAATACAATGATGTGACTTTTTACATAAATAGATTTTACATAAAAGAAACAAACACCGGGTAAACGAACCGAGGGTTGGTTGATATGGGTCAACAAAAAGGCCCGTTTCGGGCCTTAAGTGCTCATTTATGCGCCGTCTTACGGGGCCGGCTGGCGTAAAGATAGAAGAGGATGGAGCAAGTCGCGCAGAGGGCAATCGCCCACAGCATCGGCCAGGCAGTATTAAACGTCGCCATTGAGAGCAGTGCCCCGACAATCGCGCCAATCCCGAAACGGAACGTCCCTGCCAGCGACGAGGCGGTGCCCGCCATATGCGGGAATTCGTCGAGGATCACCGCCATCGCGTTGGATGAGACCATCGAGACGCAGCCAACAAACGCCGCCACGCCCACCACCAGCGCCCAAAAACCTACGCCCAACAATGCGCTCAATACCAGCCAGATAGCCATCACGAACTGGATCCACAGCCCGGCGCGGAACATATTCAGCGCCCCGACCCGCCGGACAAAGCGGCTGTTGATAATGGTCATCACAAACAGGAACACGATATTCAGCGCGAAGTAGTAACCAAAGTGCTGGGGTGACACATGGTTCAGTTCGATGTACACAAACGGCCCCGCGCTCAGGAACGAAAACATCCCGGCAAAGCTAAAGCCGCTGGCCAGCATATAGCTCAGCACGCGCTTATGGCGAAACAGCGAGGCAAAGTTGCCAAGCGTGGTGCGGACGTGAAACTTCTGACGGCGCTCGACCGGCAGCGTTTCATCGATAAAGACGAAGATCATCACCGAGGCCAGCAGCGCGGCAATCGCCAGGATCCAGAAAATCGCATGCCAGCTGAACCACACCAGCACCGCCCCGCCCACCATGGGGGCGACCAGCGGCGCAATGGTTGTGACCAGCATGACGAACGACATCATGCGTGAGAACTCTTCCTTCGGGTAGATGTCGCGCATCAGCGCGTTAATCACCACGCTTGCCGCAGCCGCAGCCAGGCCATGGAAGAAACGCATCACGATCAGCTGATCGATACTCTGCGCCAGCGCGCAGGCCACCGCCGCCGCGGCAAATATCAACGTCCCGCCCAGAATAACGGGTTTGCGCCCCAGGCTGTCTGCCATTGGGCCATAAAAGAGCTGGCCGAGCGCAAAACCAAGAATGTAGGTGCTGAGCGTCATCTGTGCGCTGCCTGCCGGTACGCCAAACTGCGCGGAAATCACCGGCAGCGCGGGCAGATACATATCGATAGACAGCGGCATCAGCATGGCCAACAGGCCAAGGATAAATACGATTTTAAACGACGAGTGTGGCCTGGTGGTCACAGGGTTCTCCTGAATTTAGCGTGAAAGCAGCCCGACGCTGGCAATCTCTTCTTCCGTCAGCGGGCGATATTCCCCTGGCGCCAGGTCTGGATCGAGTTCAATCGCGCCGATACGTTCACGATGCAGCCCCAAAACGTGGTTGCCCACGGCGGCAAACATCCGTTTCACCTGGTGGTAACGGCCTTCACTGATGGTCAGACGGACGTCCGTTGGGGTAATGACTTCCAGCACCGCCGGTTTGGTCAGATCTTTTTCATTATGTAGCTGAACGCCTTTCGCGAATTGCTCTGCCGTGTCATCCGAGACCGGCGACTCAAGTGTCACCCGATAGGTTTTCTCACAGTGATGGCGCGGGGAGGTGATGCGGTGCGACCACTGACCGTCATCGGTCATCAGCACCAGGCCGGTGGTATCAATATCCAGACGCCCTGCCGCATGCAGCTTGTGCGCCACAGGTTCGTCGAGGAAGTAGAGCACCGTCGGGTGATCCGGATCGTCCGTTGAACAGACGTAACCTTCCGGTTTGTTGAGCATGAAGTAGCGCGGGCCATTCTGCTGGGTCAGCGGGTTGCCGTCATACTCCACCTGGTGGTCAGGCTGGAGTTTAAAAGCGCTGTCTTTCACAATGTCGCCGTCCACGGTTACGCGGCTGGCGCGAATTTCACGCCCGGCAATAGCGCGGCTTACGCCGAGTTGCTGAGCGATAAACTTATCAAGTCGCATGAAATCTTTTTAGCCTTAATGGTGCTGGAAGTCGGACTACGCGTCCGAAAAAGAAGCAGTCAGAAACAGTTCAGTATAATGGTCTGGTTGCGCCACTCAAGGGAAAAAGTTTCGTGGCATACTATATGCGAGTTAACTGAATAGAGAAGCCATGACGTTCACACTACGCCCCTATCAGCAAGAAGCCGTTGATGCCACCCTCGCCTGGTTTCGCAAGCACCGGGAACCCGCCGCCATCGTGCTCCCGACCGGAGCCGGTAAAAGCCTGGTGATTGCCGAACTGGCGCGCCTGGCTCGCGGGCGCGTGCTGGTGCTGGCGCACGTAAAAGAGCTGGTGGCGCAAAACCACGCCAAATATTGCGCGCTCGGCCTGGAGGCCGATATTTTTGCCGCCGGGCTGAAGCGCAAAGAGAGCCACGGGAAAGTGGTGTTTGGCAGCGTACAGTCCGTTGCGCGCAACCTGGACCTGTTTCGCAGCGAGTTTTCCCTGCTGATTGTCGATGAGTGTCACCGCATCAGCGATGACGACGACAGCCAGTATCAGCAAATCCTCACTCATCTGAGAGAGGTGAACCCTCACTTACGCCTGCTTGGCCTGACCGCCACGCCATTTCGTCTGGGCAAGGGCTGGATTTATCAGTTTCATTATCACGGCATGGTGCGTGGCGATGAAAAGGCCCTGTTCCGCGACTGTATCTATGAGCTTCCGCTGCGCTACATGATCAAGCATGGCTATCTGACGCCACCGGAGCGGCTGGATATGCCGGTCGTGCAGTACGATTTCAGCCGCTTACAGGCGCAGAGCAACGGGCTGTTCAGCGAGGCGGATCTTAACCATGAGCTGAAAAAACAGAAGCGGATCACGCCGCATATCATCAGCCAGATTGAAGAATTTGCGCAAACGCGTAAAGGGGTGATGATTTTTGCTGCTACCGTCGAACACGCGCGTGAAATCACGGGGCTTCTGCCCACCAACGACGCGGCGTTAATTACCGGTGAAACCCCCGGGCCGGAGCGCGACAGCCTGATTGAGGCTTTCAAAGCCCAGCAGTTCCGCTACCTGGTGAATGTCTCCGTATTAACCACCGGGTTTGACGCACCGCACGTTGACTTGATTGCGATTCTTCGCCCAACCGAATCCGTCAGCCTGTACCAGCAGATTGTCGGCCGTGGCCTGCGCCTGGCACCGGGCAAAACCGACTGTCTGATCCTCGATTATGCCGGTAATCCGCACGATCTCTACTCCCCGGAAGTGGGCACGCCAAAAGGCAAGAGCGACAACGTGCCGGTACAGGTGTTTTGTCCGGCCTGCGGGTTTGCCAACACTTTCTGGGGCAAAACTACCGCCGACGGCACGCTGATCGAACATTTTGGCCGCCGCTGTCAGGGCTGGTTTGAAGACGATGAAGGCCATCGCGAACAGTGTGATTTCCGCTTCCGCTTCAAAAACTGCCCGCAGTGCAACGCCGAGAACGATATCGCTGCCCGCCGCTGTCGGGAGTGTGACACGGTGTTGGTCGACCCGGATGACATGCTGAAAGCGGCGCTGAAACTGAAAGATGCGCTGGTGCTGCGCTGTTCCGGCATGGTCTTACAGCCCGGTGCGGATGAAAAAGGCGAGTGGCTAAAGATTACCTATTACGACGAAGACGGCGCAGACGTGAGCGAGCGGTTCAGGGTCCAGACGCCCGCCCAGCGCACCGCGTTCGAACAGCTCTTTATCCGCCCGCATACCCGCACGCCCGGCGTGCCGCTGCGCTGGATAACCGTTGCCGATATCGTGCGCCAGCAGGCGCTGCTGCGCCATCCTGATTTTGTTGTCGCCCGTAAAAAAGGGCAGTTCTGGCAGGTGCGTGAGAAGGTCTTTGACTATGAAGGACGCTTTCGCCGGGCAAACGAATTGCGCGGTTAACGGGACTTTTCGTTGATGCGCGAGCCATTTGAGTATAAAATGCCGCCCGCTTCACATCCGTGAGGCAGAACACTCACCTGCTGCTGGGTCGCCTGTAGCAGGGTTTTAAATACAGAGAGAAATCAATGTTCACTATCGAAGCAGAAGTACGTAACGTGCAGGGTAAGGGTGCGAGCCGCCGCCTGCGTAACGCTAACAAGTTCCCGGCTATCGTTTACGGTGGCGAAGCTGCTCCAGTTGCAATCGAACTGGATCACGACAAAGTGTGGAACATGCAGAATAAAGCTGAATTCTACAGCGAAGTTCTGACCATCGTTGTTGGCGGTAAAGAAGAAAAAGTGAAAGTTCAGGCTGTTCAGCGTCACCCGTTCAAGCCAAAACTGTCTCACATCGACTTCGTTCGCGCGTAATCGCAAACCAGTCGAGAAAAACCCCGCTTCTGCGGGGTTTTTTTATGGCCGCTACTTACCGCCTGAGGTGCGACGCTGGAGCTGATCGCGCAGATTCGGCGGCGTGCCTTTAATGGTCAGCGTGTCGGTCGCCGGATCCCAGAAGATACGTTCCCCGAGCAGCATGGCATCAAAGTTAATGGTTAACCCACCGCCGCTACCGGCAAATTTCGTCAGCTGACGCAGCGTACTGCGATCCGCCGGGAAGCTCTCTTCCAGCTCATAGCCTTTTTCTGCGGTAAATTCCTGGAAGCTGACTTCGCTGACGCCCGCCAGCTCTTTGGACAGCGACTCCAGCTCAATCTCTTCCCCGGCCTGTAACTGCTCGTTACAGTAGCTGTAAACCTGCTGACGCACGGTCTGACGCTCAGATTTATCCAGCTGCGCCTCAGCGGTAAAGTCATCCACCGCCTGGAGCAGACCTTTGTTCTGCGCTTTGGCGTTCAGCCCTTCACTGGCACCGAGGAAGTCCATAAAGAAATCGGCCACTTTGCGGCCCACGCGGCCTTTAAGGAAGGTCAGGTAGCGCGTCGATTCCGGATTGGTTTCCCATTCAGTTAAATCAATACGCGCCACAATATCCGCATGGTTGATATCCAGATAGTGCGTTGAGCTGATATCCAACTGCTCGTTCACACGCATGCTGCTTAAATTATTCAGCACGGTGACCAGCAGATACTCTACCGCCAGATAGCGGTAGTGGCAGAACAGGACGATACCGCCATCGGCGAAGGGATATTTCGCCAGTTCGTCACGAAGACGGCCGGTTGCAGCGCGGCTGAATGCCAGGAAATCCTCTTCGCCCTGACGTTGCAGGCGCAGGCTATCCGCCAGCTCGCTCTCTTCGCTGAACAAGCCATAGGCTTTATTTTTCGCGCTGTAGACGCGATGCAACTCCGCCATCATCTCGACAACGGTAGGCGTTGGTTCCAGTAACGAATCGCGTAGCACCACTTCAAGGGTTTGCTCATCACGCTTGATAAGCTGGTGCAAGGCAATCTGGTTGATTTCCAGACTCATGATAAACTCTCCTTTTAGACCGGGCGGTATTCAACCACCATCAACGCATGTGTGCAACAGAAGATAAAAAAGGGGAAAAAAAGCTGTTGCTACGGTAATATGTCGCCCTTCTCTCAACAAACTGATTTTGATTTATGCCACAACATTCCCGCTACAGTGACGAACACGTTGAACAACTGCTCAGTGAGCTGGTCAACGTACTGGAAAAACATAAAACGCCAACCGATCTCTCCCTGATGGTTTTGGGAAATATGGTTACCAACCTGATCAATACCAGCGTTGCTCCGGCTCAGCGTCAGGCGATCGCCAAATCTTTCGCCCAGGCTTTGCAGTCATCAGTTAGCGACGACCAGGCACACTAAGGGAAACGAACAACAGTTTATGGTGACGAATCGTCAGCGCTACCGTGAAAAAGTCTCCCAGATGGTCAGCTGGGGGCACTGGTTTGCCCTGTTCAACATTCTGTTGGCGATGGTGCTCGGCTGCCGTTATCTGTTTGTGGCAGACTGGCCAACCACGTTAACCGGGCGTATCTACTCGTGGATGAGCCTTGTTGGTCACTTTAGCTTTCTGGTCTTCGCCACCTATCTGCTGATCCTGTTCCCACTGACGTTTATCGTCATGTCGCAGCGGCTGATGCGCTTCCTGTCCGCCATTCTTGCGACGGCGGGCATGACGCTGTTGCTTATCGACAGCGAAGTCTTTACCCGGTTCCACCTGCACCTGAATCCTGTCGTCTGGGAGCTGGTGATTAACCCGGATCAGAACGAGACCGCCCGCGACTGGCAGCTGATGTTTATCAGCGTGCCGATTATCCTGCTAATCGAAATGTTGTTCGCGACGTGGAGCTGGCAAAAGCTCCGCAGCCTGACCCGACGCCGACATTATGCGAAGCCCGTCGCGGCGCTCTTTTTCGCCTCATTTATCGGTTCGCACCTGATGTATATCTGGGCAGATGCGAACTTCTACCGCCCTATTACCATGCAGCGCGCGAATCTGCCGCTCTCCTATCCGATGACGGCACGTCGTTTCCTTGAAAAACACGGTCTGCTGGACGCGCAGGAGTATCAGCGTCGTCTGGTCGAACAGGGTAATCCGGAAGCGGTCAGCGTGCAGTATCCCCTGAGCGATCTGAAATATCGCGACATGGGGCGCGGTCAGAACGTGCTGCTGATTACCGTCGATGGCCTGAACTATTCTCGCTATGAGAAGCAAATGCCTGCCCTGGCTGAATTCGCTGAGAACAACATCGTATTCACTCAGCACATGAGTTCCGGTAATTCGACCGACGCGGGTATTTTCGGTCTGTTCTACGGCATTTCACCGAGTTATATGGACGGCGTGCTGTCGGCCCGTATTCCGGCTGCATTGATTACCGGGCTTAATCAGCAGGGCTACCAGCTGGGGCTGTTCGCCTCTGATGGTTTCAACAGCTCGCTGTACCGCCAGGCGCTGCTGTCTGATTTCTCACTGCCAGCCGCGCAGAGCCAGTCTGACGATCGGACTGCTGACCAGTGGATAGACTGGCTGAAGCGCTATGCACAGGAAGATAACCGCTGGTTCTCCTGGGTTGCGTTTAACGGCACAAATCTTGATGACAGCAATCAGAAAGGCTTCGCGCGCCGCTATAGCCGTGCGGCGGGTGATGTCGATGCGCAGATCGCTCGCGTGCTGACCGCCCTGCGCGACGCGGGCAAGCTGGACAATACGGTCGTCATTATCACGGCGGGGCATGGCGTGCCGCTCGGCGACGAAGCGAAGGGCATGGACTGGTCGCGTCCGAACCTGCATGTCCCGCTGGTGATCCACTGGCCGGGCACTCCCGCGCAACGCATCAACATGCTGACCGACCATAAAGACGTCATGACCACGTTAATGCAGCGGCTGCTGCACGTTAGCACGCCGGCAATTGAATACTCGCAGGGACAAGACCTCTTTAGCGCCACGCGGCGTCATAACTGGGTCACGGCTGCTGGCGAAAACACGCTGGTGGTGACCACGCCGACGCTGTCCCTTGTGCTGAACAGCAACGGCAATTACCAGACGTACAGCCTCGAAGGTGAGAAGCTGAAAGACCAGAAACCGCAGCTCAGCTTGCTGTTGCAGGTGCTGACAGACGAGAAGCGCTTTATCGCTAACTGATTATTTATGAATCAGTTAGCGTTGCTTCCCCCTTGCAATCAAAAAGGAATCGAGTAGTATTCCTTTTATGCGTCGGCACGTAGCGCAGCCTGGTAGCGCACCGTCATGGGGTGTCGGGGGTCGGAGGTTCAAATCCTCTCGTGCCGACCAAAACTACACAAAAAAACCAGCCGCTTATGGCTGGTTTTTTATTACCTGTCTTCGCATGCACAATGCTTAGTGCTTCTCACGCCCACCGAGAAAGAAAATCCCCAGCGGAATCGCCAGCAGGACGGTGAACACCAGACTGTAAACAAAGATCATCGCTGATTGCAGGACAAACATGCTGGTTGTCCACGCAGAGAGCGGGATGTTGTACTGCTCGATCACGCCGACAATGGTTGCTCGCCCCACGCATGCAGCAGCAATCATAAACACAACCAGTAACGCCAGCAGGAACTTGCGGCCTTCAGGTGTCTTCAGTTTTTCCCGTACCATCTCTTCTCCCTTTACAGATGAATAACAATAATTAACGCGTAAAATAACACGATCTCTGCACCGACTCCACCACAGCATTAAACACCAATAAAAGAGCATAAAAGCAGTGCTTTACTCCGTTTAAAATGAAAACGTGAGTAAATTACGCCAACCATTCACATACATTATGTTAGTCTTTTCGGGATCGTTTTAACAAAAAGGAATGACAGTGAAAAACGCACCTAAATTTGCCATCGCCCTTATCGCCGCTGCGTGCGCGAGCACCAGCGCTTTCGCCAGCGAAACCCCAAAAGAGCAGCCGCTGGAAAAAGTTGCCCCGTATCCGCAAGCGGACAAAGGGATGAAGCGCCAGGTTATTCAGCTCCCGGCTCAGCAGAATGAAGGGAATTTCAAAGTCGAGCTGTTAATCGGCCAGACGCTGGAAGTGGACTGCAACCAGCATCGTCTGGGCGGCCAACTGGAAAGCAAAACGCTGGAAGGCTGGGGTTATGACTACTATGTCTTCGACAAAGTAACCTCGCCAGTCTCCACCATGATGGCGTGCCCGGACGGCAAGAAAGAGAAGAAATTTATCACCGCCTATCTGGGTGATAACAGTCTGCTGCGCTATAACAGCAAGCTGCCGATTGTCGTTTATACGCCGGAAAACGTGGATGTGAAATATCGCGTATGGAAGGCGGATGAGACGGTAGGACAAGCAGTAGTTCGTTAAAAATAAGTCGGGTGGCGCTCACGCTTACCCGACCTGGAAAGGGTGCGTTCTGGTGCCCTCACCCCAACCCTCTCCCGGTGGGAGAGGGAGAAAACACGAAAAACGGTAACGGATGTTACCGTTTTGCGTTTAGCTTACAGCGCGATATCCGCCACCGGCTTGTTTTCCGCCTGAGGCTTCAGCTCTGCCTGTGGCGCAGCATCCGCAGCCTGCGGTTTGACGTATTGCAGTTGCAGAACGCGACTGGTGTATTCCAGCTCTTGTTCCGTGGCGTCAACGTTACCGTTCAGCTTCGTACCGTAGGATGGAATAATGGTTTTCAGCTTCGCCTGCCATTCCGGGCTGGATACTTTGTCCTTAAACACTTTTTCCATCAGGTGTAGCATGATTGGCGCAGCGGTAGACGCCCCCGGGGATGCTCCCAGCAGCGCGGCAATAGTGCCATCCTTATCGCTTACTACTTCGGTACCCAGACGCAGCACACCGCCCTCTTTCGGATCGCGTTTGATGATCTGCACGCGCTGACCCGCCTGCCACAGACGCCAGTCTTCTTTCTTCGCCTGCGGATAGTACTCTTTCAGCGCCTCGAAGCGTTCTTCATCAGAGAGCATCACCTGGCTAATCAGGTATTTCACCAGATCGAAGTTATCCAGTCCCACGTCCATCATTGGCTTGACGTTCGACGTCGTGGTCGCGCTCAGCAGATCCCAAAGGGAACCGTTTTTCAGGAACTTGGTGGAGAATGTGGCGAACGGCCCGAACAGCACTACGCGCTTACCGTCCAGCATACGGGTGTCGATATGGGGAACGGACATCGGTGGCGCACCAACAGAAGCCTGACCGTACACTTTAGCCAGATGACGGTTAACCACTTCAGGGTTTTCCGACACCAGGAACTGGCCGCCAACCGGGAAGCCGGCGTAGTCGTCCGCTTCCGGAATACCGGACTCCTGCAACAGTTTCAGCGCCGCGCCGCCAGCACCGATAAACACGAACTTCGCCTTAATCACATGCTCGGCTTCGTTGTTTTTCAGATCGACAACGGTCACGCTCCAGCTGTTATCCGCGTTGCGCTTGAAACCACGCACTTCGGAGCTGAGTTGCAGGTTAAAGTTCTCTTTTTTCTTCAGAGAGGCCACCAGCTGACGGGTGATTTCACCGTAGTTAACGTCAGTACCAATTTCAGTGCGGGTCGCCGCCACTTTCTGGTTCGGATCGCGGCCTTCCATAACCAGCGGCGCCCACTCTTTGATTTGAGCATGATCTTCAGAGTATTTCATCCCGCGGAACAGCGTGCTCTGTTGCAGGGCTGCGTAGCGCGCGCGCAGGAAGTTGACGTTTTGATCGCCCCACACAAAGCTCATGTGCGGAACGGTGTTGATGAAGGAGTGCGGATTGTGCAACACACCGCTGTTCACCTGGTGAGACCAGAACTGACGTGAGATCTGGAACGCTTCGTTGATCTCTACCGCCTTCTCGATACTAATGGAACCGTCCTTTTTCTGCGGCGTATAGTTCAGTTCCATAAGTGCCGAGTGCCCCGTCCCGGCGTTATTCCAGCCGTTAGAGCTTTCCTGCGCCACGCCATCAAGGCGCTCGACCATGGTCATGGACCAGTTCGGCTCTAATTCCTGAAGATATGTGCCCAGCGTGGCGCTCATGATGCCGCCACCAATTAAAAGGACATCCGTTTCCTGCTCTTTTGGTGCGTCAGCCTTCGCCGCCAGCGAGACGGCGTTCAGCCCCACGGCCAGAGAAAAGAGCACGGCAGTCATTTTTTTCATCATTTATGCCTTAGTTGAATAGTGCTTGATGCGTAGAAATTACAGGTGAAACACGCTGCGGTGGCACGGTAGCAACTTTTAAATATTGTTTAAAGGTTACGAAATTATTGTAATTGTGAAATTTAATGATGGATTGTTTGTAGGGTTTTGGCATACAGGCTGGCACCCGACGATTTTCCTGGCTATGATGCTGCACTTTGTGATCGCGCGCACGGAAGCCTGCCCCTACCAGCGAATTGTTATGTCATTACCTCACTCGTCTGTACCCCAAGAAGGCCATGTCGCCACCGTTTTACGTTCGCCTCAACGTCTGATGCGCGAAACCCTGGCCGGCGTGATTACCGCGCTGGCGCTGATCCCGGAAGTGATTTCGTTTTCCGTGGTCGCGGGCGTGGATCCGAAAGTGAGCCTTATCGCCTCCGTGGTGCTCTGTTTCGCCCTTTCCCTGATCGGCGGGCGTCCGGCCATGGTGACGGCGGCGGCCGGTTCCGTCGCGCTGGTGATTGGCCCGATGGTCCATCAACACGGCGTACAGTACATTCTGCCCGCGGTGGTGATGGCTGGCGTGATTCAGATCCTGTTCGGCGCGCTGGGAATGGCGCGGCTGATGCGCTTTATTCCCCAGTCGGTGATGACCGGGTTTGTTAACGCCCTTGGCATTTTGATTTTCTTTGCCCAGGTGCCCCATTTCTGGAGCCGAAGCCCGCTGATAGTAGGCCTGTTCGTGCTGACGCTGCTGATTGTGCTGTGGGTGCCACGCTATATTAAAAGCGTACCCTCCCCGCTGATTGCCGTTGTGCTGCTGACTTTGTTCACCGTCACCAGCGGGCAAATCCTGCCGACGGTAGGGGATGAAGGCTCCATGAGCGGCGGTTTGCCGGGCTTTACGCAACTGCTGGTGCCGCTCAATCTGGAAACCCTGAGCATTATCTGGCCGTGCGCGCTAAGTATCGCTTTTGTTGGCCTGCTGGAATCGCTACTGACGGCTAAGCTGGTGGATGAACTGACCGTTACCCCTTCAAGCAAGCGCCGCGAGAGCATCGGTCTGGGCGTGGGGAATATTATGGCCGGGTTCTACGGCGGCATTGCGGGCTGCGCGATGATTGGGCAGACCATCGTTAACGTGGAGATGGGGAAAGGCAGAAGCCGTATCTCCACCCTTGCGGCGGGTATCGTACTGCTTGTGCTGGTTACGGCGCTCAGCGAGGTGATGGCCAAAATCCCGATGGCGGTACTGGCGGGTATTATGGCCATTGTGGCCGTCAAGACCTTTAGCTGGCATAGCGTTCAGCCCGGCACGCTGAAAAACGCGCCGGTGGCTGAAACCGTCGTGATGCTGGTGACGGTTGTGGCAACGGTTTACACCGGCAACCTGGCGATTGGCGTGCTGGGCGGGATTGTGATGATGTTCATCCTCCCTGCCCGACTTAAGCAAAAAGCACTGGCTACAGAAGAAAAATCGTCGCCAGTCCAAGAAAAATAAAGAAACCGCCGGTATCGGTAATGGCGGTGATCATCACGCTCGACCCCACCGCGGGGTCGCGCCCCAGCCGGGTCATCGTCAATGGGATAATCACGCCCATCATCGCCGCCACCAGCAGGTTCAGCACCATCGCCAGCATCATGACCCCGCCCAGCGCCATATCATCGTACAGCCACCAGGTAATGCCGCCCATGATGCCGCCCCAGACAAGGCCGTTAATCAGCGCGACGCCCATCTCCCTGAAAATCAGCCACGAAAAATTACCCGGCTGAATGTTTTCCAGCGCCAGGGCGCGAACGATCATGGTGATTGTCTGGTTGCCGGTGTTCCCGCCGATCCCCGCCACAATCGGCATCAACGACGCCAGGGCCACCAGCTGGGAAATGGTATGTTCGAAGCCGTCAATAACGCGGGACGCCACGAACGCGGTGCATAAATTGATGGCGAGCCACGCCCAGCGGGTTTTGACGGCCTTGCCGACGGAGGCATGAACATCGTCTTCGGCACTGATACCGCCAAGGGCACGCAGGTCGTTATCGGTCTCTTCATAGACCACGTCAACGATCTCATCAATGGTCAGACGCCCCATCAGCTTGCCCACCGAATCCACCACCGCCGCGCTCACCAGGTCATCACGTTCGAAGGTACGCGCGGCTTTTTCGGCATCGTCTTCCGGCGAGAAGACCATCGGCTCGGTTTCCATGACCTCACTTACCCGCTGCTGGGTGCTGTTCAGCAGGATCGTTTTCAGCTCCAGCTCCCCGAGCAGGGTTTTATCCCGCGAGGTGACGAACAGTTTATCGGTGTTGTCCGGCATACTGCCCAGGCGACGAAGATAGCGCTGCACCGTACCCAGGGTGACGTCCGGACGCACGGTGATGACGCCAAACTCCATGATCGCGCCGACGCTGTTTTTCTCGTAGTGCATCACCTGACGCACGCGCGCCCGCTCCTCGGCAGGCAGGGAAGCCAGCAGGCGTCCGGTCAGGTTGCGCGGAAGATGCTGAACGAGGTAAATCTGCTCATCGATATCCAGCGTTTGCAGGGCGTCAAGAATGTCCCGATCGCTCATCTCATCGATAAGGTCATCCCAGACGTTTTCCGAGGCTTCAAGCAGCACCTGACCGCGCTCATGATCCTGCACCAGCCGCCACAGGGCGTGGCGCTCCTCGGAAGGCAATGCCTCCAGGGTGTCCGCCAGATCCGGAGGTGGTAAATGTGCAACCAGCGCACCTACCTCAGCAATATCGTCGGCCAGCGTGCCGACATCATATTGCTCAGCCAGGGTTAGCTTACCCAATAACGTTGACGTGACCGCTTTATCGGTCGTCAGGAGCCAGATGAGCCGCGCACGCTCCTGGTCACGCTGCCTGGCGCTGTTTTTCTTTAATACCGACATCAATCATAAATCCATTAAATGAGTTGGCGTTAAGCATAGCGCGGGGATATGTAAATAAGAATAAACGGCGGGTCGGGATGGAGAAAAAAACGGCATATATGAAAAATGAGTGTGCCGGGGGCCACCCGGCACAATTGCAATCAGGCCGTGCGCGCCACCGCGTCCCGTGACGCCGCATCGCGCTCATCGCCGGTCAGCTCGCTCAGTTTGCCGTCGCGCATCTCCAAAAGACGGTCGGCGTGAATGAAGTAGTGATCGTCATGGCTGATGGCAAAAATGGTTTTCCCCATCGCCTGCATCAGCGGCAGCAGGACCTGATAAAACTCGCGACGGAAGTGCGGGTCCTGATCGGCGGCCCATTCATCCAGCAGGATGATGTCGCGCTCTTCGGCCAGCGCCAGCAGCAGCGCCACGCGCTTCTTCTGCCCTTTCGACAGCTTGAGATTCAGGATTTTGCCATCCTGTAGCTCCAGCTTGTGTGACATTTGCAGATGCGCAAGCCACTTCTCCACCAGCGCCGGATCCGCCTGCTGCCCTTCCGGGCCCAGCAGCCGGTCGAACAGCCAGACGTCGGTAAATACCGCCGAAAAGAGCTTGCGGTAGTCCTCCGGTTTCTCCGCGCTCAGCGCTTTGCCATCCAGCAAAATTTCGCCTGACTGCGGCTGATAGAGGCCCGTCAGCAGCATCGCCAGCGTGGATTTGCCGCTGCCGTTACCGCCGATCAGGAACAGCAGTTCGCCGCGGTGAATGGTCAGATTTATCGGCCCCACGGAGAAGGCGTTATCCTGATAGCGGAAGGTCACGTTACGCAGCTCAAGCGTTTGCCAGTTCGGAAAGGCCTGCGGGCGCGGGAACTCAGACTTAAACGGCGCAAGGTCGAACTTCTTCAGCTTGTTGAAGGCCACCTGTGCGCTCAGCAGCGTCGGTAGTGCGCCAACGGCCGACAGCAGCGGCGTGCGTAAAAACAGCAGCGTCAGGGAGTACGTTGCCGCCACGTTGGTATCCGCCCACCCCAGGCTGTTCGCCATCCAGAACACCAGGCCAATGGCACCCAGCATCATGATGTTGGACCAGTTCACGGCGCTCAGGTGGAACGTATCGGCGCGAATAATGTGATGACGATATTCGTGCGCATCCGGGATATAGAGATGGTTGAAGATATGTTCGGCGCGCTCGCGGTTCAGCGTCAGCTCTTTGCGCCCTTCCAGCACTGTCTGATAATCGTTATAGAGCTTGTCTTCCGTTTCGCGCAGCACCGCCATGTGCTTATAGACGCGTGATACCAGCAGGAACCCGCCCCAGATGGTAATAACAATCCACAGCGCCGTTACCGCCAGCATTTTGCTGGAGAGCCAGGCGAGATAGGCTGCCGAGCCAAAGGTCAGGATGATCCCCTGCACCAGCTCCGGCAGGCGCACAAAGGCGATGGTAATGGCGCGCACATCGCTGGTCAGCCCCGCCAGCAGAGAAGCACTTCCCAGCTGTTCGATGCGTTCCACTTGAGTATCAAGGATCCGTTTGATGAACTCGCTGCGCAGACGGAAAACGAAGTGGTGGCCGAGCGCGGTCAGCGCCAGCTGTGACCCGAGCGTGACTGCCATCAGCAGCAGCAGTAAACCCAGAAATTCCGGCAGGACGGAGAGTGACGTGTCGACCATTTCGATCAAACGCACGTTAATGAAGGCAATCAGGCCGATCCCCAGCGCCGCGCTGGCAAGGCTTAGCGCCATCACCGCGATAAAAGGCCAGCGATACTGCCGCCAGACAAGAAGAAGTAGTTGCATGCAGAGCAATCCGGACAAGAAAAATCAGCCAGCAGTGTAAACTGCCTTTCACACACATCAAGAATAATTCTTATTTTTATTCTCTGTACGCTGCCTGGCGGAACGTGAGGTTGTAGCGAAACGCCCCCGCCACCGGGTGATCGCCATTTTTAAGCGGCTGAATGCCGTGATAAAAAAGCCGTGATTCACCGCCCCAGACCACCACATCGCCATGCTCCAGCATCAGCCGTTTGAGCGGGTCGTTGCGCCGCAGGCCGCCAAACTGAAAGACAGCGGGCAACCCAAGGGATACCGAGACAATCGGCGCGCGCAGGTCAGGCTCGTCCTTATCCTGATGCAGGGAGAGTTTTGCGCCGACGGCATAGCGGTTGATCAGACAGGCATCGGGACGAAAATCAGGATAGCCGGCCGCGACGGCGGCATCGTGACACAGCGCCTGAAACGCCTCCGGCATCGGCGGCCACGGCCTCTCCGTCAGCGGGTCGTTCGCGGCATATACATAGCCCCGCTCATTCGTCGCCCATCCCAGTTCGCCGCAGTTGGTCATCGCCACGGACATGGTATACCCGCCCGGCGTGACCATATGGCGAAACGGCGAACGGGCGGTGACGGTATCAATACCGTCGAACAGCGCCGCCGCGCGGGAAAGCGCAAAACGTCTCAGGATCGTCGCCCCCGGCGCGAGCGGCTCCTGCCAGGGTTCAGCATCAGCAAAAAGATCGAGCATTATCCCTCCGGGTTGTTCGCCTCACGTTTCAACAATAGCACCTTACGCGCTGCGCCCCAGCGATAACCCGACAGCGCACCGTCGTTACGCACCACGCGGTGACAGGGGATAACTATCGCCAGTTTGTTGGCTCCGCAGGCCCCCGCCACGGCACGTACGGCATTGGGTTTACCAATGGCCTTCGCCACCTGCTGATAGCTTGCCGTTTCACCGCAGGGGATAGCCCGCAGCGCCTGCCAGACCTGCTGCTGGAAGGCGGTACCCCGGATATCCAGCGGCAGCGTCAACGGCGTCGCGCGGCTGTCGACAGAGGCAATCACCTGACGAACACGCCCGGCAAATGCGCCTTCCATCGGTTCGCGGACGGCAAGCGGAAACAGTGACAGCAGCTCAGCCGTCAGCCCGGCGTCGTCATCACCCAGCAGTATTGCGCAGATCCCGCGCTCGCTTTCCGCCACCAGACAGTGGCCCAGCGAGCAGTCGCTGATGGCATAGCGGACCGCAGCCTCTCCGTTACGGTACTGTTTCGCCGTCATGCCCAGCGCGCCGTTGGCTTTACGGTAGTAGCTGCTGCCGTCCGGGAAGCCAGCGGCCAGTACGGCGTCGGTGATTTTACCGCCCTGTGCAAGCAGGCTACGCAGGCGTTGTTCACGCGCAGCCTGCTGCCATGCTTTCGGCGTCATGCCGGTAACGGATTTAAACAAGCGGTGGAGATGGAACGGACTCATGCCAACCTGCTGCGCCAGTGCCTCCAGGTTCAGCGCGGCATCCTGCTCAAGCAGTCGGCAGGCCAGCGCAACGTTGGCCTTTTTCTGCGCCATAGGGTCGACCTGGTCCGGCCTACAGCGCTTACAGGGGCGGAAACCCGCCTGCGCGGCCTGGTGAGCATCAGGATAAAAGCAGACATTTTTACGCAGCGCGTGGCGGGCACGGCAGGACGGACGACAATAAATGCCGGTCGTCTGCACGGCAAAGACAAACTGGTTATCCGCACGCGGATCGCGGGCCAGAACAGCCTGCCAGCGATCCTCATCGGTAAGATAGGTTGTGTTTTTCATCATCGGCTCCTCTTACAAGCATACGCTCAGCTTGCCTGAACGCCACCGAACAAAAACCCGCAACCTTGCTTTTTAATTTTTTTCGCTCACCAGGAAGCTGTTGAACTGCGGTGAACTCCAGGTTTTAAACCCGTCAGCCTCTTTGGTGATCATATAAACGGCCAGCCCTTCCTGACGCACCACCTCTTTGGCCTTCTCCGTGCCGAGCACCATCAATCCGGTATCCCAGGCGTCGGCTTCCAGCGCAGTTGGCGCTATCACCGTCACGGACACCAGGTTGTGGGTAATCGGGCGTCCGGTTTGCGGATCAATCACATGCGAGATACGTTTGCCATCCAGCTCGTAATAGTTGCGGTAGCTTCCGGAGGTGCTGATACCGTGCCCGTTGATGTCGACAATCGCCTGCACCGCGTTCTGCTGATCGGTTGGTTTTTGGATGGCCACTCGCCACGGCCTGCCGCTGGCGTTCATGCCCCGGCTGACGAGCGCGCCCCCGACGGAAACCAGATAACGGGGAATACCTTCCTGCGCCATCAGGGCCGCGAGATGATCCGCAGCATACCCCTCGCCTACCGTGGAGAGATCCACAAACAGGTCGGGAATGTCTTTTTGCAGGTATTGCTGACCGTACTGGGAGATCACCGCCAGATGCTGTAACCCTGTACGCGCGCGGGCGTCGTCGATGGCGGCTTGATCGGGTGTGGTCACCGGCTGCTTGTTGGGGCCAAATCCCCACAGGTTCACCAGCGGCCCCACGGTCACGTCCATTGCGCCGTTGGTTTTGTAGCCCACGCGCATGGCTTCCGTGACGATATCGGCCATTGCTTCGCTCACCGGCCACAGCGAGGTGCTGCTGGAGCGATTGAAACGCATCAGCGCTGAGTCATTTTTATAGGTAGAGAGTAGCTGATCGTCGGCATCCAGCTGCGCCTGAATTTTACCGCGTAGTTCTTCAGCGCGGGACTTATCAATATCCATCACGCTGACGCGCCAGAAGGTCCCCATGGTTTTCCCTTCCAGCACCGTCGCGGCGGGTGCGTCGATTTTTGCGGGCTGTGTAGAAGAGTCACACGCGGTCAGGAGTAAAAAAGTCGCCAGAACGCTGGCGCGTAAAAAAGTCATATCCATTGGTTATTATCCTCATGCCAGGGCGGCAAGAGTACACTAAAACAGCGTATTTGTAAGACCCTAAAAAAGCATGAAAAAAGGGGCCTGATGGCCCCTTTGTCGCTGTATGAGCAATTAGAACTGGTAAACCAGACCCAGCGCGACGATATCGTCAGTACCGATACCTGCTGCGCGAGTGAAGTCGTTCTCATCAACCAGGTTGATTTTGTAATCAACGTAGGTGGACATGTTTTTGTTGAAGTAGTAAGTCGCGCCAACATCAACATATTTCAGCAGATCCTGGTCGCCGTAGCCGTTTTCCAGGTCCTTACCTTTAGATTGCAGGTACGCCACGGATGGACGCAGACCGAAGTCGAACTGATACTGCGCAACCACTTCGAAGTTCTGCGCTTTGTTAGCCCAGCCCAGGTCGCCCGCACGGGTCGCGTTGTAAGTCTGAGTATACTGTGCAGCCAGGTAGATGTTGTTCGCGTCATATTTCAGACCACCGGTGTAGGTCTCTGCGCGATCGCCTTCACCGTAGTAGCCCGCAGCGTTCTGGTCAGCAGTACGTTTAGAACTGGTGACTGCCGTACCGATAGCGAAGCCTTCGCCCAGATCATAGGTCAGAGAGCCGCCGTAGCCATCACCGTTCTGACGCAGTGCCTCACGACCGTTGTTGGTCTGGCCTTCGCCGCTTGCGCTGCCGTTTTTACCCTGGTACTGCAACGCGAAGTTCAGACCATCAACCAGACCGAAGAAGTCCTGGTTACGGTAGGTCGCGAAGCCGTTACCACGCTGCTGCATGAAGTTGTCAGAACCGTAGGTATCGCCGCCGAACTCCGGCAGAACGTCGGTCCAAGAAGTCACATCGTAAACAACGCCGTAGTTACGACCGTAGTCGAATGAACCCGCATCAGCGAATTTCAGACCTGCGAACGCCACACGCGTCCATGAGTTGTTTTCGTTCTCACCAGAGTTACCCTGGATCTGGTATTCCCACTGGCCGTAACCGGTCAGCTGGTCGTTAACCTGAGTTTCGCCTTTGAAGCCCAGACGCATGTAGGTCTGGTCGCCGTCTGCACTGTCGTCATCAGAGAAATAGTGCAGGCCATCCACTTTACCGTACAGATCTAATTTGTTGCCGTCTTTGTTATAAATTTCAGCCGCATTTGCTGCGCCTGCCACCAGCAGAGCTGGTACCAGGAGGGACAGTACTTTAACTTTCATTTTATTAACCCTCTGTTATATGCCTTATTATTTACCACTGCTTACTGGTCAACCCTCTTAACCAGTCGGCAAGTTCATTCTCCTCAAAAATGCAGAATAATCCAACAGGAATATGATACGAAAACTTTGAAGATGTTTCACTTTACCATCAAGATGTTTCAATATGTAAATTTCAAGGAACTTTCACAAAGCATCAAAAGTTTAAAAATATAGCACGGATAATCAAAACAAAAATATATCCTATAAAATTCAAAAGACTATCTTAAAAAAGAGTACAGCACTGAATGACAAAAAAATTCCCGTCAACACCACTAAAATAACCCTCGCTATCATCATTAACTTTATTTATTACCGTCATTCAGTTCTGAATGTCTGTTTATCCCTAATTGAACCGGATGCTCCGCATTCGGTTTTTTTTTACCTTTCTTTACGTCAACAGACATTTTATGTGCTACCCGTCTGTAATGATAACGACTATTAACTAAATCCATCGCCCGGCGTTTACAGATTTTCCTTTTCACTTTCAAAATTAATTTCTTGTTAATTCGTGCTATTTTACTGCCGTTGTAACAGCATATTTGTACATTTCACTGGGTTTTGTACATCTTTCACACGGATGACGTTGAAGCGGGTTGCGACAGATAAAAAGTCAAGGTCATACCGATAACGACGCTGGAAATTCAGTTATTACCCTTTATACTGCCCTATCCCATTACCGCGCGGCCATTACGGGTTAAACACATCGATGAGTCAGACTGAAACTACCGCCCCGAGCAAATTCTCCCTTCTACCGGGCAGCATCACCCGTTTCTTTCTTCTATTGATCGTTGTGCTGTTAGTCACAATGGGAGTGATGGTTCAGAGCGCCGTGAATACCTGGCTTAAAGATAAAAGCTATCAAATTGTCGATATCACCCATGCGGTGCATAAGCGCATTGATACGTGGCGCTACGCGACCTGGCAAATCTACGACAATATCGCCGCCACACCTGCCACCTCATCAGGCGAAGGGTTGCAGGAAACGCGCCTTAAGCAGGATGTGTATTACCTTGAAAAACCGCAGCGTAAGACGGAAGCCCTGATTTTCGGCTCGCACGACAGCGCAACGCTTGAGATGACGCAGCGGATCTCCTCCTATCTGGACACCCTGTGGGGCGCCGAGACCGTACCGTGGTCCATGTATTACCTGAACGGTCAGGACAACAGCATGATCCTGATCTCGACCCTGCCGCTTAAGGATCTCTCGTCGGGCTTTAAAGAGACCACCGTTGGCAGCATTGTCGATTCCCGTCGGGCAGAAATGCTGCAACAGGCCAACGCGCTGGACGAGCGCGAAAGTTTCTCGTCATTACGCCGTCTTGCCTGGCAGAATGGCCACTACTTTACGCTGCGAACCACCTTTAACCAGCCGGGCCATCTGGCGACCGTGGTTGCCTTCGATCTGCCAATTAACGATCTTATCCCGCCGGATATGCCGCTGGACAGTTTCCGACTGGAGCCAGACAACAGCACCCAAAATATGCGCACGCCGTCGGATAAAGAAGGCCCGGACAGCGTAGCGATCTCATTCAATGGCTCGAAGATTGAGATTGCCTCATCGCTCAACTCAACCGGTATGCGGCTGGTGTGGCAGGTGCCTTTTGGCACCCTGATGCTTGATACCCTGCAAAACATTATGCTGCCGCTGCTGTTGAATATCGGCCTGCTGGCGCTGGCGCTGTTTGGCTACAGCACCTTCCGTTTCCAGTCGGGCCGCCAGAGCGACTCGACGTCGGTATCAGCCGGGACCAGCAACGAGTTGCGTGTTCTTCGTGCCCTGAATGAAGAGATTATTTCCGTGCTGCCGCTTGGGGTGCTTGTTCACGATCAGGAGGCAAACCGGACGGTGATGAGCAACAAAATTGCCGATCACCTTCTGCCGCATCTTAACCTGCAAAATATTACGGCCATGGCGGACCAGCATCAGGGCGTCATTCAGGCCACCATTAATAATGAACTGTATGAGATCCGTCAGTTCCGCAGTCAGGTCGCCTCGCGCACGCAAATCTTCATCATCCGCGATCAGGATCGCGAAGTGCTGGTGAATAAAAAGCTCAAGCAGGCGCAAAGGCTGTATGAGAAAAACCAGCATGGCCGCGCGGCGTTTATGCAAAACATTGGCGATGCCTTTAAACAGCCGCTGAAGTCACTCGCCACGCAGATTGCTGATTTAAGCACGCCGGAAAGCCGACAGCTTAGCAGTCAGGCCGACTCGCTGGTTCGTCTGGTGGACGAAATCCAGCTTGCGAACATGCTGGAGAATGACATCTGGAAGGGCACCCCTACGCTCTTCTCCATCCAGGATCTGATTGATGAGGTGGTTCCGGAAGTCCTGCCGGTGATCAAGCGCAAAGGGCTCCAGCTGCTGATCAACAACCATTTACCGGCCAACGACGAGCGTCACGGCGATCGCGATGCGCTGCGTCGCATCCTGATGATGTTGATTCAGTATGCCGTCACCACGACACAGATCGGCAAGATCACCCTTGAAGTCAGCACCGATGAGTCCACCGACGATCGTCTGACGTTCCGTATTCTGGATACGGGCGAAGGCGTCACCGTGAGCGAAATCGATAACCTGCACTTCCCGTTCCTGAACGATACCCAGCGCGACCACTACGGTAAGGCGAATGCCCTCACCTTCTGGCTCTGCGATCAGCTGGCGCGTAAGCTGGGCGGTCATCTGAACATTAAGGCGCGCGAATCCCTCGGCACCCGCTACTCCTTGCATGTTAAAATGGCGGCGAATCCTCAGGAAGAGGATGAAGAGCGTCTGCTGGATGATGTGGTGGTGATGGTGGACGTGACCTCAAGTGAGATCCGTAATATCGTCGTTCGTCAGCTGGAAAACTGGGGCGCGTCCTGCATTACCCCGGACGAAAGGCTCGCGAGTCAAGAATTTGATCTATTTTTAACTGATAATCCGTCTAATCTTACTGCCTCCGGCTTGCTTTTAAGCGATGATGAGCCAGGCGTGCGGAAAATCGGCCCTGGGCAGCTGCGCGTCAACTTTAATATGAGCAATGCAATGCAGGAAGCTGTATTACAACTGATTGAAGAGAATCTGGCGCAGGAAGAGATCCTGGAGTCACCGTTAGGCGGCGATGAAAATGCCGAACTCCATGCCAGCGGATATTATTCGCTCTTCGTTGATACAGTACCAGATGATGTTAAGCGGTTGTATACTGAGTCCGCTGCGCAGGATTTTGCAGCGCTGGCACAGACAGCACACCGGCTTAAAGGGGTGTTTGCCATGCTTAATCTGGTTCCCGGCAAGCAGTTATGTGAAACGCTGGAACATCTAATTCGTGAGAAAGATGCCTCTGGCATTGAAAAATACATCAGCGACATTGACGCTTACGTCAAGAGCTTGCTGTAGCAAGGTAGCCTTATACATGAACAATATGAACGTAATTATTGCCGATGACCATCCGATTGTACTGTTCGGTATTCGCAAATCACTTGAACAGATCGAGTGGGTGAATGTAGTCGGTGAATTTGAAGATTCCACAGCCCTTATTAACAACCTGCCGAAACTTGATGCGCACGTGCTCATTACCGATCTCTCCATGCCTGGGGATAAATACGGTGATGGGATTACGCTCATCAAATACATTAAACGCCACTTCCCGGACATTTCGATCATTGTTCTGACCATGAACAATAACCCGGCGATCCTGAGCGCCGTTCTGGATCTTGATATTGAAGGGATTGTGCTGAAACAAGGCGCACCTACCGATCTGCCTAAAGCGCTGGCGGCGCTACAGAAAGGGAAGAAATTCACGCCTGAGAGCGTCTCACGCCTGCTTGAAAAAATCAGCGCAGGTGGCTATGGCGACAAGCGTCTCTCGCCTAAAGAGAGTGAAGTTCTGCGTCTGTTCGCTGAAGGTTTCCTGGTTACTGAAATCGCCAAGAAACTGAACCGCAGTATCAAAACCATCAGTAGCCAGAAAAAATCCGCGATGATGAAGCTGGGTGTGGATAACGATATCGCCCTGCTGAACTATCTCTCTTCCGTGACGCTGAGCGCAACGGACAAAGATTGATCGTCGCTGTCTACGCCGGGTGACCCTCGCGGTTACCCGGTCTAAAGACCCCGTAGGCCCGCGCAAGCGCAGTGCCGTCGGACACATAAAAAAGGCCCTTTCGGGCCTTTTTTATTGTCTTGCTTTTCGCACCCGCTCCGCATACACGGATAGCGTCTGCTTCAGTACATCCAGCGTGACCGGCTTCGACAGACAGCTGTCCATTCCCGACTCCAGACAGCGCTGCTTCTCCTCCGCCAGTGCGTTGGCTGTCACCCCCACCACCGGCAGCGTCAGCCCCAGCTGTCGGATACGCTGCGTCAGACGATAGCCGTCCATGTTAGGCATGTTCACATCGCTGAGCACAATATCAATATGATTCTTACTTAAGACATTCAGGGCATCCACACCATCATTGGCCGTTTTACACTGATAGCCCAGAGAGCCAAGCTGGTCTGCGAGCAGACGACGGTTAATCGGATGATCGTCGACGACCAGAATCATCATATCGTCATTCACCGATGCCAGCTCATCAGGGGAAGCCAGCACGGTAGCGCCATCGCTGTCCTCAAGCTGTACGCTGTAAATACGCGCCAGCAAGCCCAACATTTCGTGCGGTGTCGCCACACTGTGCACCCATACCCCGGGCGAACGCTCAATCGGAATACCGATATGACGGCGGCAGAACATCACCACGCCCCGCCCCGCCCACGCCTTGTCTGGCTCAACGTCAGTAATCAGCATGTCATCTGCGTCCGGCGTCTGGCCTTCATAGCGTGAGACCCGCACGCCGCTGCTGGTCAGCATCGAGGTCAGGAAATCATGTAAGGAGGCGTTGTGCACCGCCAGCCAGCAGTGCTTTTCGCTCAGCCCGTCGACCGTGGTTTTCACCGGATAGTGTGCCGAGTAGAGCGGGATACGGATGGTGAACTGGCTGCCCATACCCGGCTCGGTATCGACGGAGATATCCCCGTCCATCATGCTGATAAGCTTCTCGCAAATCGCCAGACCCAGCCCGGTCCCCTGGAAATTACGCTGGACGCCCGTCCCCACCTGGAAGAACGGATCGAACAGGCGAACGACCTCTTTCGCCGGAATGCCAACACCCGTGTCGCGTACGCGAATAGTCAGGTACTCCCCTGCCCGGCAGACATGCAGCACAATACAGCCGATATCGGTGAATTTGATGGCGTTGCTTAGCAGGTTCGAGATGACCTGTTGCAGACGCATCGGATCGCCATGCAGCGTCAGCGGCACATCCGGCTCGATAAAGCAGTACAGCCCCAGCTGTTTGCGCACCACCAGCGGCAGATAGTTGGCGCTGATATGGTTCATCACCTCGCGCGGGGAGAACTCACGCGGTTCTATTTTCAACTGCTCGGATTCAATTTTAGAGAAGTCGAGAATATCGCTGATAATTTTCAGCAGCAGGCTGGACGAGTTGTTCATCGCCGTCACCAGGCGGTCGACCCCTTTCGGCAGCTCTTTGGTCTGGAGAAGATCGAGGTTACCGATAATGCCGTACAGCGGCGTACGCAGCTCATGGCTGACGGTCGCGAGGAACATCGATTTCGACTGGCTGGCCTGCTCCGCCGCCTGCGCCATATCCTGCAATGACTCTTCCATCTTAACGCGCGCGGAGACGTCCACCAGCACGCAAATCGCCACGTTTTCATTGCGGTAGCGCGAATGGACGAAGCTGATTTGCAGGTTGGTGTGGGTGCTGGTCAGCACATCCACAAAGTTAACCTGTTGCCCACAGATGATCTGCGTTAACCGCTGGCGGTCTTCATGCGTGAGCATGTTCAGGTAGTTATGGGCAAGCTCGTTACTGAGGATATTTGTCCCGTCCTGAGTACGCAGGATACAGATCCCTACCGGCGCCGAGGCGACAATCTTACGGTTAAACTGCTCGTGCTCCTCCAGACGCTGAGCATCCGCTTCCGCCGGAATAAAGATCCGCCGCTCATACATTCTCGCCAGCATAAACAGCGCGACGCCTACCGCGATGTTCAACAAAATGGCGTTAAGGATCAGGATGCGAATGCGCTCCAGCACCTTGTCCACCGGCAGCGAATAGACAATGCTCAGCGACGATGGCGGTAAACTTTTCTTCAGCACCAGCTCGCGGAACCCGGAGGTATAGCCAAACCATGACCGCTCCTGCATCCAGCTGGGCTCCACCTTCAGGCGGTTTTCAGGCCCGGTAAGGGAGATGAGTGGGTGGCCGTTCTCATCCAGAATGGTCACGCCCATCGGCAGACTGCCCGGCGTGAAGAAGTTTTCCATGCGGATGGTTTGTTCAATCCCCAGCAGCGCTTGCAGGCGGTTTCCGAGGTAAACCGGAGTCAGGGCATAGAAATAGCCGACGCCCATGCGCGGCCCCTGGCTTATCCAGAAGATGTTGTTCCCGCGCTCTTCCTGAGGCGCATTGCGGTATTTCACTATCCGCTCATGCAGGCTTTTCAACGCGTCTTCGCGTTCGACGGGCATATCCCGCAGACCGAAGTCCGCCATGCAAAGATTTTCGTTGCCAATCAGGTAGACGCGGTTTAGATCGTAAGCGGCCGAAAAATTATCGCGCCAGTAGCGCATAAACCATGACAGGGACTCCAGTGAGCCACGCCAGGCTTTACCCATCGCGGAACAATCGGAGTCCGGGAAGAGCGGTTCGAAATCAGGTACTTCGGTTTTTTCATCCCGACCGCGGAGGGCAAGAATGCCGTTCTCCGCCGTCAGTCGATTCTCAGCGATATACTTAAGCTCTTTCATCACGTCAGACGTGCGCTGGATATAGCGCTGGGCCTGATCCGAGCTTAAGTTAAACTCCTGGCGGATCTCCGCTTCTTTCTGGTGTAACGCGTTAACGATGTAAAACACCGAGAGCAGTGCCACCAGCAACCATAGCAGTAGCGCAAGCGCCCGAAACAGATAGCGAGAGACTTTTAACGTGGTACGAAAGGAGACGAGGTATTTCAAAGGGGCGAGGCTCCGCCATCGGGGAAAAAAGAATGTGGTTAAGGTAGCGGTAAACGCGGCTTGTCGCAACGTTCACTTGTCTGCTTGCGCAAAACAAAAGGGCCGGAAACCGGCCCTTTATGCGTCAGGAGACGTTACTCGTCAGCGTCATCCGCTGCTTCATCATCGGTGTCCGCTTCCGGGACGATTTCATCATCCCCTTCCGCGACGCTGCCGTCGATAGAGTCGAGCTCTTCGTCATCCACCGGCTCAGCAACGCGTTGCAGACCGACGACGTTTTCATCTTCCGCAGTTCGGATGAGGATAACGCCCTGGGTGTTACGACCCACCACGCTGATCTCTGACACGCGGGTACGCACCAGCGTACCGGCATCGGTGATCATCATGATCTGGTCCGCGTCGTCCACCTGTACCGCGCCAACAACGGAACCGTTGCGCTCGGTCACTTTGATGGAGATAACGCCCTGCGTGCCGCGAGACTTGGTCGGGTATTCGCTTTCCGCCGTACGTTTACCGTAGCCGTTCTGGGTGACGGTCAGGATTGCGCCTTCGCCACGCGGAACGATCAGGGAAACCACGCTGTCTTCACCCGCCAGCTTGATACCACGCACGCCGGTCGCCGTACGACCCATTGCGCGCACGGCGTTCTCTTTAAAGCGCACCACTTTACCGGCCGCAGAGAACAGCATCACTTCATCAGAACCGGAGGTCAGATCCACGCCGATCAGCTCGTCGCCTTCGTTCAGGTTCACCGCGATGATCCCGGCGGAACGTGGACGGCTGAATTCGGTCAACGCGGTTTTCTTCACGGTACCGCTCGCGGTTGCCATAAAGACGTTCACGCCCTCTTCGTACTCGCGTACCGGCAGAATGGCGGTGATACGTTCGTTCGCTTCCAGCGGCAGCAGGTTAACGATAGGTCGACCCCGCGCGCCACGGCTCGCTTCCGGCAGCTGATAGACTTTCATCCAGTACAGACGGCCCCGGCTGGAGAAGCAGAGGATCGTGTCGTGGGTGTTGGCCACCAGCAGACGGTCAATGAAGTCTTCTTCTTTAATACGCGCCGCAGATTTGCCTTTACCGCCACGACGCTGTGCTTCGTAGTCGGTCAACGGCTGATACTTCACGTAACCCTGGTGAGACAGCGTCACGACCACGTCTTCGCGGTTGATCAGATCTTCAATGTTGATATCAGAGCTGTTAGCCGTGATTTCGGTGCGACGCTCGTCGCCGAACTGATCGCGAACCAGCTCCAGCTCTTCACGGATCACTTCCATCAGGCGCTCTGCGCTACCCAGGATATGCAGCAGCTCGGCAATCTGCTCCAGCAGCTCTTTGTACTCGTCGAGCAGTTTTTCATGCTCAAGGCCGGTCAGTTTCTGCAAACGCAGATCCAGAATCGCCTGGGCCTGCTGTTCAGTCAGGTAGTACTGACCGTCACGCACGCCGAATTCCGGCTCCAGCCACTCAGGACGCGCGGCATCATCGCCGGCACGTTCCAGCATCGCCGCCACGTTACCCAGATCCCATGGACGCGCAACCAGCGACGCCTTCGCTTCTGCTGGCGTCGGCGCACGGCGGATCAGTTCGATGATCGGGTCGATGTTCGCCAGCGCAACGGCCAGTGCTTCAAGGATATGGGCACGGTCGCGCGCTTTGCGCAGTTCGAAGATGGTACGGCGAGTCACCACTTCACGGCGGTGACGCACGAACGCGCTCAGGATCTCTTTCAGGTTCATGATCTTCGGCTGGCCATGGTGCAGCGCAACCATGTTGATACCGAAGGAGACCTGAAGCTGAGTCTGGGAGTAAAGGTTGTTCAACACAACTTCACCCACCGCGTCGCGCTTGATTTCAATCACGATGCGCATACCGTCTTTGTCAGACTCGTCACGCAGCGCGCTGATGCCTTCAACGCGTTTTTCTTTTACCAGCTCGGCGATTTTTTCAATCAGTCGCGCTTTGTTCACCTGATACGGGATCTCGTGAACAATAATGGTTTCACGGCCGGTTTTGGCGTCCGCTTCCACTTCGGCGCGGGCACGGATGTAAATCTTGCCGCGACCGGTACGGTACGCTTCTTCAATACCGCGACGGCCATTGATGATTGCCGCCGTCGGGAAGTCCGGGCCAGGGATGTGTTCCATCAGCCCTTCAATGCTGATGTCTTCATCGTCAATGTAGGCCAGGCAGCCGTTGATCACTTCCGTGATATTGTGCGGCGGAATGTTGGTTGCCATACCGACGGCGATACCGGACGAACCGTTCACCAGCAGGTTTGGGATCTTCGTTGGCATAACGTCAGGAATTTTTTCCGTGCCGTCGTAGTTATCAACGAAATCAACCGTCTCTTTTTCCAGGTCAGCCATCAGCTCATGGGCAATCTTCGCCAGACGGATTTCCGTATAACGCATTGCCGCGGCGGAGTCGCCGTCGATAGAACCAAAGTTACCCTGACCATCTACCAGCATGTAACGCAGCGAGAAAGGCTGCGCCATACGGACAATGGTGTCGTACACCGCGGAATCACCATGGGGATGGTATTTACCGATTACGTCACCAACGACACGGGCAGATTTTTTGTAGGCTTTATTCCAGTCATTGCCCAATACGTTCATGGCGTATAGTACGCGACGGTGTACCGGCTTAAGGCCATCGCGGACGTCCGGCAGCGCACGGCCAACAATGACCGACATCGCATAGTCCAGATAGGAGCTTTTCAGCTCTTCCTCGATGTTAACCGGTGTAATTTCTCTCGCAAGGTCGCTCATCTAACCGCTATCCCTCTACTGTATCCCGGATTCAAAGGTCGCAAATTATAACACAGCCGCGGTGATACAGGTAAACCTATACGCTTTATTCACAGGGATTGCCTGATATACTCATTTGTCTTGCTAAATAAGGAGTAAAAGCGCCCATGAATGCCGAAAAATCCCCGGTGGCTCACAACGTTGACCACGAAGAGATTGCCAAATTTGAAGCGGTGGCGTCCCGCTGGTGGGATCTCGAAGGTGAGTTCAAACCTCTGCATCGTATTAACCCGCTACGTCTGGGCTATATCGCGGAGCGTTCCGGCGGTCTGTTCGGTAAGAAAGTGCTCGACGTCGGCTGCGGCGGCGGCATCCTGGCGGAAAGCATGGCGCGCGAAGGGGCCACCGTCACCGGTCTGGACATGGGCTTCGAACCTCTACAGGTTGCGCGTCTTCATGCGCTGGAGTCCGGCGTACAGGTAGAATATGTCCAGGAAACCGTGGAAGAGCACGCGGCTAAACATGCGCACCAGTATGACGTGGTGACCTGCATGGAGATGCTGGAGCACGTTCCCGATCCGCAGTCGGTCGTCAACGCCTGTGCAAAACTGGTGAAACCGGGTGGACAGGTCTTCTTCTCGACCATCAACCGCAACGGCAAAGCCTGGCTGATGGCCGTGGTAGGCGCGGAATATGTGCTGCGCATGGTGCCGAAAGGGACGCACGACGTGAAGAAGTTCATCAAGCCTGCCGAACTGCTGGGCTGGGTTGACCAGACATGGCTTAAGGAACAGCACATGACGGGTCTGCACTACAATCCGCTGACGGATAAATTCAAACTTGCCCCGGGCGTGGATGTTAACTATATGTTGCACACAACCGCCAAAAACGACTAACGTCATTCGTTATTCTTATAAAGATTGCGCGACATCATGTTGCGCAATTCTAACCTCCCGTTGAAGAAATCAGCACTCGATCAAATTTTGAATTTTTTTTCTGGAATATTGACATCTCTTCCAGGCCTTACGGTACGAGGACTTAGCCTTTTTTACCCTTTCACAACCTCAATTTAACGTCAAAATCAACCCTTGTGCTGAAAAGATTCGATACTAGAATACTCACCATATAGCGTTCTTCTTATCGCAAAACCCCTATATGTAGTATTTATCCACAGAGTTAGTCACAAGGCGGTTCTGTGGATAAGCGGGGGATATTTTTTTATTTCACGGACAGGTAAAAACCCACATGAATCAGAGTCTGCTGGTGACAAAGCGCGACGGTACTACCGAGCGTATCAATCTGGACAAAATCCATCGAGTTCTCGACTGGGCAGCAGAAGGACTGAACAACGTATCTATATCCCAGGTCGAACTGCGTTCTCACATTCAGTTCTACGACGGCATCAAAACGTCTGATATCCACGAAACCATTATCAAAGCAGCGGCAGATCTGATCTCCCGCGACGCACCGGATTATCAGTACCTCGCTGCGCGTCTGGCGATTTTCCACCTGCGTAAGAAAGCCTACGGCCAGTTCGAGCCGCCGAAGCTTTACGATCACGTAGTGAAAATGGTTGAGCTGGGCAAATACGACACGCATCTGCTGGAAGACTATACGGAAGAAGAGTTCGAGCAGATGAACGGGTTTATCGATCACTGGCGCGACATGAACTTCTCCTACGCGGCGGTGAAGCAGCTCGAAGGCAAATACCTGGTTCAGAACCGTGTGACGGGCGAAATCTACGAGAGCGCCCAGTTCCTCTATATTCTGGTGGCCGCCTGCCTGTTCTCTAATTATCCACGTGAAACCCGTCTGGACTACGTGAAGCGTTTCTACGATGCGGTCTCTACGTTCAAGATTTCTCTGCCTACGCCAATCATGTCTGGCGTGCGTACCCCTACCCGTCAGTTCAGCTCCTGCGTACTGATCGAGTGTGGTGACAGCCTGGATTCCATCAACGCGACCTCCAGCGCCATCGTGAAATACGTCTCCCAGCGTGCTGGTATCGGCATCAACGCTGGTCGTATCCGTGCGCTGGGCAGCCCGATCCGCGGCGGTGAAGCGTTCCACACCGGCTGTATCCCGTTTTACAAGCACTTCCAGACGGCAGTAAAATCCTGCTCTCAGGGCGGCGTGCGCGGTGGCGCTGCCACCCTGTTCTACCCAATGTGGCACCTGGAAGTGGAAAGCCTGCTGGTTCTGAAGAACAACCGCGGCGTGGAAGGCAACCGCGTGCGTCACATGGACTACGGCGTGCAGATCAACAAGCTGATGTACACCCGCCTGCTGAAAGGTGAAGATATCACCCTGTTCAGCCCATCCGACGTGCCGGGCCTGTACGACGCGTTCTTCGCCGATCAGGACGAATTCGAGCGTCTGTACACCAAATACGAAAAAGACGACAGCATCCGCAAGCAGCGCGTGAAGGCGGTCGATCTGTTCTCCCTGATGATGCAGGAACGTGCCTCTACCGGCCGTATCTACATCCAGAACGTTGACCACTGCAACACCCACAGCCCGTTCGATCCGGTGGTTGCGCCAGTGCGCCAGTCCAACCTGTGCCTGGAGATCGCCCTGCCGACCAAACCGCTGGACGATGTGAACGATGAAAATGGTGAAATCGCCCTGTGTACGCTCTCTGCGTTCAACCTGGGTGCGATTAAGAGCCTGGACGAGCTGGAAGAGCTGGCCGTGCTGGCGGTTCGTGCGCTCGACGCCCTGCTGGACTACCAGGATTACCCAATCCCGGCGGCAAAACGCGGCGCAATGGGCCGTCGCACTTTAGGTATCGGCGTGATCAACTTCGCCTACTGGCTGGCGAAAAACGGCAAGCGTTACTCCGACGGCAGCGCCAACAATCTGACGCACCAGACGTTCGAAGCCATTCAGTACTACCTGATGAAAGCCTCCAACGAGCTGGCGAAAGAGCAAGGCGCGTGCCCGTGGTTCAATGAAACCACCTACGCGAAAGGCATTCTGCCGATCGACACCTACAAAAAAGACCTGGATGCGATCGTCAGCGAGCCGCTGCACCTCGACTGGGAAGGCCTGCGCGAGTCCATTAAAACTCACGGCCTGCGTAACTCCACGCTCTCTGCCCTGATGCCGTCCGAGACCTCTTCGCAGATCTCCAACGCCACCAACGGTATTGAGCCACCGCGCGGCCACGTCAGCATCAAAGCGTCGAAAGACGGCGTGCTGCGTCAGGTGGTACCGGATTACGAAACGCTGGGCAACAACTACGAGCTGCTGTGGGAAATGCCAAACAACGACGGCTACCTGCAACTGGTGGGTATCATGCAGAAGTTTATCGACCAGTCGATCTCTGCCAATACCAACTACGACCCGACGCGCTTCCCGTCAGGCAAGGTTCCGATGCAGCAACTGCTGAAAGACCTGCTCACCGCCTACAAATTTGGCGTGAAAACGCTGTACTATCACAACACCCGTGATGGTGCGGAAGACGCGCAGGACGACCTGGCGCCGTCAATTCAGGACGATGGCTGCGAAAGCGGCGCATGTAAGATCTAATAAATTCCCTCACTCTAACCCTCTCCCACAGGGAGAGGGAACTCTTTCCCCCTCTCCCTGTGGGAGAGGGCCGGGGTGAGGGGAAATAACACCACAGGACTCACCGCAATGGCATATACCACCTTTTCACAGACGAAAAACGACCAGCTCAAAGAGCCGATGTTCTTCGGCCAGCCGGTCAACGTGGCACGCTACGATCAGCAAAAATATGACATCTTCGAAAAGCTGATTGAAAAGCAACTCTCTTTCTTCTGGCGTCCGGAAGAAGTTGACGTTTCCCGCGACCGTATCGATTTCCAGGCGCTGCCGGAACACGAAAAGCACATCTTCCTCAGCAACCTGAAATACCAGACGCTGCTGGACTCCATTCAGGGGCGTAGTCCGAACGTGGCGCTGCTGCCGCTGATCTCGATTCCTGAGCTGGAAACCTGGGTTGAGACCTGGGCGTTCTCCGAGACGATCCACTCCCGCTCTTACACCCACATCATCCGCAACATCGTGAACGATCCGGCGGTGGTGTTTGATGATATCGTCACCAACGAACAGATCCAGAAGCGCGCCGAAGGCATTGCGCACTACTATGACGAACTGATCGAGATGACCAGCTACTGGCATCTGCTGGGCGAAGGTACGCACAACGTGAACGGTAAAACCGTCACCGTAAACCTGCGGATCCTGAAAAAACAGCTCTATCTGTGCCTGATGAGCGTCAACGCCCTGGAAGCGATCCGCTTCTACGTGAGCTTCGCCTGCTCCTTCGCGTTTGCCGAGCGCAAACTGATGGAAGGCAACGCCAAAATTATCCGTCTGATTGCCCGTGACGAAGCCCTGCACCTGACCGGGACTCAGCATATGCTGAACCTGCTGCGCAGCGGTGCAGACGATCCGGAGATGGCGGAAATTGCGGAAGAGTGCAAACAGGAATGCTACGACCTGTTCGTGCTGGCGGCCCAGCAGGAGAAAGAGTGGGCAGACTACCTGTTCCGCGACGGCTCCATGATTGGCCTGAACAAAGACATTCTGTGCCAGTACGTTGAGTACATCACCAACATCCGCATGCAGGCCGTCGGTCTCGACCTGCCGTTCCAGACGCGCTCTAACCCAATCCCGTGGATCAACACCTGGCTGGTGTCCGATAACGTGCAGGTCGCGCCGCAGGAAGTGGAAGTGAGTTCTTACCTGGTCGGTCAGATTGATTCTGAAGTCAACACCGACGACCTGAGCGATTTCCAGCTCTGATGAGCCGCGTAACGCTGAGCCTTTCGGGTACAGAGGTGTTGTGCCAGGAAGAGCACCCTTCTCTGCTGGTGGCGCTTGAAGCGCATCAGGTAGAAGTCGAGTACCAGTGTCGTGAAGGCTACTGCGGCTCCTGCCGCTGCCGTCTGGTCGCAGGCCAGGTAGACTGGCTGACCGAACCGCTGGCCTTTATCAGTGAAGGGGAAATTTTGCCCTGCTGCTGCCGGGCAAAAGGCGATATAGAGATCGAGATGTGATGTTGTCCTTATCCCCTCTCCCGGTGGGAGAGGGTTCCCCACAAATTAATGTGAGCACTGAGCAATCCCCTCGCCCCTCCGGGGAGAGGGTTAGGGTGAGGGGAACATACGGCGGTGGTGGTCATTCCGTTCACTTTATGTTCATTGCTACTCTGTAACGACATGACCGGTGAACGTGCCAGGGTGGCTCAGTCGCCACCACCCTGGCGACCCGGGCTCCCGGCGGTAAATCGCCGCTTCGCGGTGCCCTCGGCTTATTCCTTCCGGCTTATCGGGTACGGGCGGAGGCAACGTCCCTGTAAAGCCGCCCTCTCGGCGCATCCCTGCGCCTCGCCCCGGCCGGAAGGCAAACGCCTCAGCGATTTACAGCCGGACCAGGGCATCGCTGACAGCCCTCAGTCATTTAGAAAGCAACTTTATTGCTTCTGCATAAAAAAATTACTGGGATCCCTCTCCCGGTGGGAGAGGGTTAGGGTGAGGGCATCAGGCCGCAGAGCCTGATTGTCGGGTGGCGGCTTCGCCTTACCCGACCTACAAAACCTACTTCCGGTGAATGAATTCGACCGCTTTATCCGGGAAATCCGTAAACAATCCGTCCACATCCGCCTGGTTATACAGCACGTCGTAAAGCTGATTCACGTCCGTCGCATACTCCGGCAGCTGGTCTGCACGCACGGTATACGGATGCACCTGCATCTTGCTCGCATGCGCCTCTTTCACCATCGCCGTCAGCTTCACGTGGCCCGGCGTTGAGCCTTTCGCCACCAGCATGTGGTAATCCGGCCCGATGCCGTCGGCGTACTGCGCAATCTGCTTCATCGCGCCCGGCTTAAACATCCAGTCGTAGCTGTAATTCACCCACTTCCCGTCCGGCTGTTTTTCCTGAGTTTCATTCCAGTCGGTATAGGCAATCAGCTGCACCAGATTGAGATCCATCCCCATCTTCAGCTCCAGCTCAGTTTTGATGCGCTTCAGTTCCGCGGCATCGAAACATTGCAGGAAAACCTTATCCTTCTTGCTGGTGTAGCCGTACTTTTTCAGTACCTCCAGCGTCTTCGCGGCAATGTCTTTTCCTTCCTGATGGTGGAACCACGGCGCTTTGATTTCCGGGTAGATACCGATATTTTTGCCCGTCGAGTGGTTCAGCCCCTGAACAAACTCGATCTCCTCTTCGAAGGTGTGAATACGGAAGTCAGACTTGCCCATCGGGAAACGCCCCGGATAGACCTGCACCTTCTTACCGTTCTCAATCTCGAAGCCCTCGGTAAACTTCAGCGAGCGGATCTCCGCCAGCGTGAAGTCGATGGCGTAGTAGCGGCCATCTTTACGGGCACGATCCGGGAAACGCTCCGCCACGTCCGTCACGCGGTCAAGATAATGGTCATGCAGAACGACCAGCTGGTCGTCCTTCGTCATCACCAGATCCTGCTCCAGATAATCTGCGCCCTGGGCATAGGCCATCGCTTTTGCCGGCAGCGTATGCTCTGGCAGATAACCGCTGGCGCCACGGTGGGCGATCACGATTTTATCCGCCGCCAGCGCGGAGCCTGTCATCAGGCCCGCCAGCAGCAGGCCTGTCGCTAACTGAGTTAATTTCATCGCAATGCTCCTTACTGACGACGCGCCAGCACCTCGGCATGGTGACGTTTTTCACCGATCATCACGACGATCAACAGCAGAACCGCCAGCACGCTGCCGCCAATCATCACCATAAAGCCACCGTCCCAGCCGAAGAAATCGACGGTGTAACCGACGATGGCACTTGCCGCCACTGAACCGCCGAGGTAGCCAAACAGACCGGTAAAGCCTGCCGCCGTGCCTGCCGCTTTTTTCGGCGCCAGCTCCAGCGCGTGCAGGCCGATCAGCATAACCGGACCATAAATCAGGAAGCCGATTACGATCATACAGGCCATATCCACACCCGGATTACCCGGCGGGTTAAGCCAGTAAACGACCGTCGCGATGGTCACCAGCGTCATAAAGAACACGCCCGTCGCCCCACGGTTGCCCTTAAACACTTTGTCCGACATCCAGCCGCAGATCAGCGTGCCGGGAATGCCCGCGTATTCATACAGGAAATAGGCCCAGGAGGATTTATCCAGCGCGAAGTGCTTCACCTCTTTCAGGTAAGTCGGGGACCAGTCGAGGATGCCGTAACGCAGCAGGTAGACAAACACGTTCGCCACCGCGATGTACCACAGCAGCTTGTTTGGCAGCACATACTTCATGAAGATCTGTTTCGCGGTCAGCTCTTCTTCGTGCTTCTCGCTGTAATCATCCGGGTAGTCGTTTTTGTACTCTTCAATCGGCGGCAGGCCGCAGGACTGCGGCGTGTCGCGCATCAGGGCGAAGGCGATAATCGCCACCAGAATGGCGCCAAAGGCAGGCATATAGAGCGCCGCGTGCCAGTCGTTGAACCAGGCCATCCCCAGCAGGAACAGCAGCGGCGGAAGCCCGCCCCCGACGTTATGCGCGCAGTTCCAGACCGATACAATCCCACCGCGCTCTTTCTGTGACCACCAGTGCACCATGGTACGTCCGCATGGCGGCCACCCCATCCCCTGGAACCAGCCGCAGAGGAACAGCAGCACGAACATGACGGCAATGCTGGAGGTCGCCCATGGCACAAAGCCCATGAACAGCATCACCGCTGCCGCGAGGATCAGACCGGCGGGCAGGAACACGCGCGGATTCGAGCGATCCGACACCGACCCCATAATGAACTTCGAAAAACCGTACGCGATGGAGATCCCCGACAGCGCAAAGCCCAGATCGCCGCGGGAGAAGCCTTGTTCCACCAGGTACGGCATGGCGAGCGCAAAGTTTTTACGTACCAGATAGTACGCCGCATACCCGAAGAAGATCCCGAGGAAGATTTGCCAACGCAGACGGCGGTAGAGAGGATCAATCTCTGCCTCTGGCAGTCGCGCCCGGTGTGGCGCAGGTTTAAAGATACTGAGCATAACAGCCTCCGTGGCCTTTCAAAAATGACCGGGCATCTCGCGCCCGGCTACAGAGGCGGCGATGTTAAGAAATCACGGTGAATGTTACTGTGAATCAACGCACAGATTGTTACAGAAATATGACAGAATGCGCAAAAAAGCGCATGAAATCACGTTTCACTTTCGAATTTCGCGCGTTTATGTTCGAAATCAAACAAACCACACGATCAATGTGGCTAAATGCTAAAAAACGAACATAGAGGAAAGGCAATGACAATTCACGATCCACGCTTCAGCGATGTGATTATCATTGGCGGTGGCGCGACGGGTGCCGGCATCGCACGCGACTGCGCCCTGCGGGGATTGAGCGTCACGCTTCTGGAACGCCACGACATCGCCACCGGCGCAACGGGGCGTAACCACGGTCTGTTGCACAGCGGCGCCCGCTATGCGGTCACTGACGCTGAGTCCGCGCGCGAGTGTATTGCTGAAAACCAGATCCTCAGGCGCATCGCCCGCCACTGCGTTGAACCGACCAACGGCCTTTTTATCACCCTTCCCGAGGATGACCTCGGCTTTCAGCAAACCTTTATTACCGCCTGCACGGCGGCAGGCATTCAGGCCGAGGCGCTCGATCCTGCGCAGGCGCGCCGTCTGGAACCCTCGGTGAACCCGGCGTTACTGGGCGCGGTAAAAGTGCCTGACGGAACCGTTGATCCTTTCCGCCTGACCGCCGCCAATATGCTCGACGCGCGGGAACACGGCGCACAGATCCTGACCGGGCATCACGTCACCGGGCTTATTCGTGAAGGTAATACCGTACGCGGGGTGCGCGTGTGTGATACGCAGTACAATGAACACCGCGAGCTGTATGCCACCGTCGTGGTCAACGCGGCGGGGATCTGGGGCCAGCGCATCGCGGAATACGCCGATTTATCCGTCCGCATGTTCCCGGCCAAAGGCTCGCTGCTGATCCTCGACCATCGCATCAATAACCATGTCATCAACCGCTGCCGTAAACCGTCTGACGCCGACATCCTCGTGCCGGGGGACACCATTTCGTTGATCGGCACGACCTCAATGCATGTGGACTACAGCGAAATTGATTACAACCGCGTTACCGCCGAAGAGGTGGATAATCTGCTGCGCGAAGGGGAAAAGCTGGCCCCGGTGATGGCGCAGACGCGTATTCTGCGTGCCTACGCGGGCGTGCGTCCCCTCGTCGCCAGCGACAACGATCCGAGCGGGCGTAACGTCAGCCGCGGCATCGTGCTGCTCGATCACGCCGAACGCGACGGCATGGACGGGTTTATCACCATTACCGGCGGCAAGCTGATGACCTACCGGCTGATGGCGGAGTGGGCCACCGATGCCGTCTGCCGTAAGCTCGGTAACACCGCGCCGTGCGTGACGGCGGAGCGGGCCCTGCCCGGCTCGCAGCAATCGACAGAAAAAACGCTGCACAAAATCATTTCACTTCCTGCCCCGCTTCGCGGTTCGGCGATTTACCGCCACGGCGACCGCACCCCGACCTGGCTTGGTGAAGGGCGACTCAGCCGCAGCCTGGTGTGCGAATGCGAAGCCGTGACCGCAGGCGAGGTGCAATATGCCGTGGAAAACCTGACGGTGAACAACCTGCTTGATTTACGCCGCCGCACGCGAGTCGGGATGGGCACCTGTCAGGGGGAACTGTGCGCCTGCCGTGCCGCCGGGCTGCTACAACGTTTTCATGCCACCTCCTCAACCCAGTCGCTCGCCCAGCTCAGCGATTTTTTAAATGAGCGCTGGAAAGGCATTCAGCCCGTCGCCTGGGGCGATGCCCTGCGCGAAAGTGAGTTTACCCGCTGGGTCTATCAGGGACTTTGCGGTCTGGAGAAGGAGCACAACCATGAAATTTGATACCGTGATTGTGGGTGGAGGGCTGGCGGGCCTGCTGTGCGGTCTCAAACTGACGCAGCGGGGTCTGCGCTGCGCCATTGTCACTCGCGGTCAAAGTGCCCTGCACTTCTCTTCCGGCTCGCTGGATTTACTGGGCGCGCTATCGTTCGCCGATCTGCCGCCTGAACATCCCTACCGCCTGACGGGCGCAGAGAATATGGCCCGCTTTGCCTGCGAAACCGAACACCTGCTGACCGCCTGCGGCGCACGCATGCAGGGTGACGCCGAGCAAAATCATCAGCGCGTCACGCCGCTCGGCACTCTGCGCGCCGCCTGGCTTAGCCCGGAAGAGGTGCCTGTCGCCCCCATCGCTGCCGGGCACGTGCGGGTGGTGGGGATCAGCGGTTTCCTTGATTTCCAGCCGCATCTTGCCGCCGCGTCTCTCAGACAGCAAGGCATTCAGGTGGATACGGCGGAGATTGATCTCCCCGAGCTCGACGTGCTGCGCGAAAACCCCAGCGAGTTTCGTGCGGTGAACATTGCCCGCCTGCTGGATAATGAACGCTACTGGCCGCAGCTGTACGCGGCGCTTCAACCGCTCGGCGAGAGCTGCGACGCCCTGTTTATGCCCGCCTGTTTTGGCTTAACGGACAACCGGCTCTGGCGCTGGCTCTCGGCGCGCCTGCCCTGTACGCTCGGTTTACTGCCGACGCTCCCCCCTTCCGTGCCCGGCATTCGTCTGCATACCCAGCTTCAGCGTCAGTTTGTCGCCCAGGGTGGCGTCTGGATGGCAGGCGACGAGGTGAAAAAAATCACCCTGGCAGAGGGCGCGGTAAGCGAAATCTGGACCCGCAACCACGGCGACATCCCGCTTCGTGCACGCTATACGGTGCTGGCAAGCGGCAGTTTCTTCAGTAACGGTCTGCTGAGCAGCCGGGATGGCGTGCGTGAGGCAATTCTCGGGCTGGATGTCCGGCAAAGCGCTTCCCGCGCGGACTGGTATCAAAGCGATTTCTTCACCCCGCAGCCCTGGCAGCAGTTCGGCGTGATCGTCGATACCCAACTGCGCCCGCAGCTGGGCGGGGAACCGGTTGAAAATCTTTACGCCATCGGCTCGGTTCTGGGCGGGTACGATCCCGTGGCACAGGGCTGCGGTGGCGGCGTCTGCGCCGTCACCGCGCTGCATGTCGCGGAGCAGATTATCCAGCGCAGGGAGGGAGCACAATGAACGACACCCGATTTGAAAGCTGTATCAAATGCACGGTCTGCACCACGGTTTGCCCGGTCAGCGGCGTTGATCCGCGCTATCCCGGCCCGAAACAGGCCGGCCCCGACGGGGAGCGTCTGCGCCTGAAGGACGGCGCGCTCTACGACGAGGCGCTGAAATACTGTATCAACTGTAAACGCTGCGAAGTTGCCTGCCCGTCGGACGTGAAAATAGGCGATATCATCCAGCGCGCCCGCGCCCGCTACAGTACGCAAAAACCGACGCTGCGCGACGCGATACTGAGCCACACCGATCTGATGGGCAGCCTCTCGACGCCTTTCGCGCCGGTCGTCAATGCCGCCACCGCCCTGAAGCCGGTGCGCAGGCTGCTGGATGCGACGCTCAAAATCGACCATCACCGCAGTCTGCCGAAATATTCTCACGGCACCTTCCGCCGCTGGTATAAATCCGTGGCGGCAGAACAGGCGCAGTTCGCTGAGCAGGTTGCCTTCTTCCACGGCTGCTACGTGAACTACAACCATCCGCAGCTGGGAAAAGACCTGCTGAAAGTGCTGAACGCCATGGGGACGGGGGTTCAGCTGCTAAGCAAAGAGAAGTGCTGCGGCGTTCCGCTGATTGCCAACGGTTTTACCGACAAAGCGCGCAGGCAGGCGAAAAGCAACGTCACCTCTTTACGTGAGGCGATCGTCGACAACGGGATACCGGTACTGGCGACGTCGTCAACCTGTACCTTCACGCTGCGCGATGAATATCCGCATCTGCTGGATGTGGATAACACCGGCTTGCGCGAGCACATTGAGCTGGCGACTCGCTTTCTCTGGCGCAAGCTTGACAGCGGGCAGACGTTACCGCTGGGCAAATTGCCGCTGAAGGTGGTGTATCACACGCCATGTCATATGGAGAAGATGGGCTGGTCGATCTATACGCTGGAGCTGCTGCGGCTGATCCCGGGGCTGGAGCTGACGGTGCTGGACTCACGCTGCTGCGGCATCGCTGGCACCTACGGATTCAAGCGTGAAAACTACCCAACGTCACAGGCCATTGGCGCGCCGCTGTTCCGGCAGATTGAAGAGAGCGGCGCAGATATCGTGGTGACGGATTGTGAAACCTGCAAGTGGCAGATCGAGATGTCCACCAGCAAACGCTGTGAACATCCCATTACCTTGCTGGCAAACGCACTGGCGTAACCGTTGCCGGGGACACTGCCCCGGCACATCCTCACTCTACGAACAGCGATTCCACGACGTTGATCCAGCCGTGCTCGCTGGCGACCTCTTTCCCGTTCAGCCAGCGGCGCAGCATGTTCAGCGCCATCATCGCGCACACCTCCTGACGCACGGCCAGGCTGTGGCGGGTAATACTCATCTTCACCCGCAGGGCGTGGGTCCCTTCCGGTGTTGCCAGGGCGAAGTTGAGATGCTCCTCATCCAGCCCGCCCACAAACAGCGCCAGCCCCGCGAAATGCTTCACTCTGCGCTCGGATGCCCAGCGCGCCGTCTGCGCCAGCGTCTCCTGCTGGAACGGCACCACTTCACTGGCCAGCAGCGGCGCACCCGCCCGGGTAAGCTGAAGCGCCAGAAGCCCACCGGTAAACTGCTCGCTTAACGTCACGCTCAGCTGGCGGGAATGCAAATGCGCTGCGATCTGCGCCGGCAGCCCTTCCGTTCCTTCGAAAATCAGGCTTTCCCCGGCGACGCGCTGCACTTCCGGCCACAGTGCCAGCATAGCGGCTTTCTCTGACGCCGGTCCGGTCAGCTTCAGTTCAATAATCGGCATGGAGGAGCGATAGCCCATCGACACGCCGGGAGGCAGTTGCAGGTGATCGAGGCTCTGAGCCAGATCGCTTTCCGAGCGGCCAAAGGTGGTCAGACGCAGGCACAGCGGCGGTTCAGGCAGCGTGAAGCGCGCGCGCAGGCGCGGCAGGATCTGCTGCTCGACCATCACTTTAAATTCCGACGGCACGCCCGGGGTGAAGAACATCAGGCAGCGGTTCAGCTGAACGGCAAACCCGCAGGCGGTGCCGACCGGGTTATCAATCAGTTCCGCGCTGGCGGGAATTTCAGCCTGCTTGCGGTTGCTGGGGGCCATCACGCGGCCACGCTCGGAGAAAAATCGCTCCATCTGTGCCAGCCACGCCTCGTGCAGGACCAGGCCTTCACCTCTGGCCGTGGCGGCGGCCAGCGCGCTGAGATCGTCGCTGGTGGGCCCAAGCCCGCCGTTCACAATCAGCACGTCGCAGCGTTCGCTGCGCTCGCGCAGAACGTTGACCAGCGACTCAAGATTGTCACCCACGGTGTTGCGGCGCGTTAACGGTAATCCTTGCTCAAAGAAGAGATCGGCAAGCCAGGCGGCATTGGTATCAATGATTTGCCCATGCAGCACTTCGTCGCCAGTGGATAACATTTCCACGTTTATCATTGTGTTCTCCCATTTCAATGGTCAAAACACTATAGCGCAATCGAAGACCGGGGGAAGAGAGAAACTGGCGCGACTGAACGCCGCGCCGAAAGGATTAGAAACCTGCGCTCACACCGATGTAGGGACCATCTGCCAGCGCGTTGTCGCGGTGGCCGTCTTTACCCGCCAGGTTCAGATAACGATAACCCGCTTCGATGGTGACAGGACGGATGATGGTCCAGCGTCCACCCACGTTGGCTTCCTCATAGCTATCGATACCGCTGGAGAGGGAATCCGGAGAGTAGTAGTACTCACCGAACAGGCCAAAGCTGTCGCCGATTTTCCACTGCAAACCGCCGCCCACTGCCGCCGCGTAACCTTCGTCGCCGTCGTTCGGGTTGGTGTAAATCCCTTTACCGCCGACTGTCGCCAGGAAAGGACCCAAAGGTACGTTGAAGCCCAGCCCCAGGCTTGCCGCATCCCCATCGTCGTCGTTATGCGTCCAGCCGCCGGTCATCGCCAGGCCTGCGCTATCCGTGCCAAGACCAAAGCCCAGGTGGGTATAATCTTCGCCCGCCGAGCCGTTGAAGGAAATAGCGTTGGCTGCTGCCGATACAAACATCAGGCCTAAGCCCATTAATGCCACTTTTTTCATTGTCGTGATCCCGCACAATATATTCAGAGATGTCCAAAAACCGCGAGATTTTAACCTGACTGTCTGTGGGATCAATGCGCTCAGTGGACATCGGGCAATTAGTTTGTAACGATTTGATAATATCGGTATTTATATCATCAATAAAAAACGCATTTTTACGCACAGGCCGCCCAGATTTTCACTGGGCATCAGCTGAAGATGGCTGCGGTGCAGGCGGGCAATATCGTTGGCCAGCGCCAGGCCAATGCCGGACCCGGCGGCATCGCCCACGTTATCCAGCCGATGAAACGGCAGCATGGCCTGGGAGATCTGGTCTTCGGCAATACCCGGTCCACTGTCCTCCACGCTCAGCTCAACGGCATCGTTATCCATGCGCAGGTACACCGTCACGATGCCCTGCTCCGGCGTGTATTTGATCGCATTCTCCAGCAGGTTAGCGCAGAGTTCGCCCAGCAAAACGTCATCCCCCTCAATCATTACCGGCTGCTGTACGCCGTCATAACCGAGATCGATACCCTTGCTGCGCGCCTGTGCCAGCCGCGAAAAGCAGCAGTTTTGCACCACCTGCACCAGATCGACAGGGGCAAACTGTCGCTCCCCCTGCTCTTTCCGCTTCACCGCCGAAAGCTGTAACAGCCTTTCCGTCAGCACGATGGTGTTATCCAGCGTAACGTTCATTGCCCGTAAGCTCTCCTGCCACAGCGCCGGATCGTTACGCGTCAGAGCAACGGATACCTGCGTTTTCAGCACCGCCAGCGGCGTTTTGAGCTGGTGTGAGGCATCGGCATTGAAGCGCTCCTGCCGCGAAAGTACGCCGCGCAACCGGTCGATGTAACGGTTAAACGCCACAATCAGCAGCCGCGTTTCCGACCAGGGCAGCAGCTCCGGCAGCGGGGCCAGCAGCCCGGGCTCACGGCGCACCATCAGCGAAGAGAGTTGCCGCATTGGGCGCAGCACGCGGCGCAGCAGCCAGGCGGTCAGGACCAGCGTCAGCAGCACCAGCAGCCCCTGCGACACGAGTGAGGAAAACAGCAGCTGTGTGGCCAGATAGCGCCGCGACTGCAACGTTTCTGCGACATAAATTTCCGCCATCCCGAACACATTATCTTCGTTAACCGGCTGGAGCAGCTTCGCCACGCGGATCGCCTGCCCGCGATACTCGGTATGATAAAACCACGCCAGCGCCGGATAGTGAGTGGTGCGCGACGTGGAGGGAGGCATATTTGGCAGATCGTCATAGCCGGAGATCGTCCGCCCGTCAGGGTCAACCACCTTGTAGTAGAGGCGATCGTTCATGTTCAGCTCAAAGCTGTCGAGCACGACCCAGGGCACGTTCACCAGCAGCTTGCCCTTGTGCACCACCAGCCGCTCAGACACGGTGCGCGCCGAGGATAACAGCGTACGGTCATAGGCCTGCGTCGCCGCCTGTAGCGCGCTAACGTAGCTGTTAAAGGCTGACAGCCCCCATAACAGCAGCAGCGGCAAACCCAGAAAAAGCAAAAGTTGCAGGTAAAGCGACTGCGGCTTAACCCACTTCATCGCCGCACTCCAGCACGTAGCCCAGTCCCCGGAGGGTGGTGATCCGCACGCCGCTGCCGGTCAGCTTCTTACGCAGGCGGTGAATATAGAGATCGATACTCTCGGGGCTGACGTCGTCGTTCAGGCTGAACACCTGGTCGAAGAGCTGCTGCCGGGAGACGGGACGGGTCCGGCGGTGCATCAGCACCTTCAGTAAAGAGAGCTCGCGCGGCGTGAGGGAAAGGGGTTCATCGCGCAGCAGAAAAAAGCCTTCATCATCGTACTCCAGCTCTCCCAGCCGCTGGCGCTCCTGGGTTCGCCCTTCACTGCGGCGCAGCAGCGCACGCAGGCGGGCATCAAGCTCCTCCAGCTCGAACGGCTTCGGCAGATAGTCATCCGCCCCGGCATTCAGCCCTTTCACCCTGTCTGCCACGTTGCTGCGGGCGGTAAGAAACAGCACCGGCAGCGTCTGCCCGCGCTTTCTCAGACGATGCACCACTTCCAGCCCGTCGAAGCCGGGCATGCCGATATCAAGGATCGCGACGGCATAGTTTTCCCCCTGTAAAAGGTGATCGGCCGCCCGTCCATCGTTGACGCAATCCACGGCAAATCCGCTTTGTACCAGCGCTTTCTCCAGCCAGTGAGCCAGCTCACGATTATCTTCCGCGAGTAAGAGACGCATATCACATCCTGTAAAGTTGGTGTCGCAGTGAAAGGGAAATGAAAGGTTATTGTTTTAACAATCACGCAACGGAACCGCTACAAGGTGGTTCACATAATCAGAAAAAAGACACCCGTACTCGTACTCCCGGTTCTCCGGCGTGAGGATAAACGATGAAAAAACAATTACTTTCTACCCTTGCTGCAAGCGCATTGCTGTTGAGTGCCTCTGTCGTCCAGGCGCAGGACACCCCGTCCCGCACCGAGTGTATCGCCCCGGCCAAACCCGGCGGCGGCTTCGACCTGACCTGTAAGCTGATTCAGGTCAGCCTGCTGGAGACGAAGGCCATTGAGAAACCGATGCGCGTCACCTACATGCCCGGCGGCGTGGGCGCGGTAGCCTATAACGCCATCGTCGCCCAGCGCCCTGCTGAACCCGGCACCGTGGTGGCCTTCTCCGGCGGCTCGCTGCTGAACCTGTCGCAGGGGAAATTTGGTCGTTATGACGTAAATGACGTGCGCTGGCTCGCCACTGTGGGCACCGATTACGGCATGATCGCCGTTCGCGCGGACTCCCCGTGGAAATCCCTGAAAGATCTGCTGACCGCCATGGAAAAAGATCCGAACAGCGTGGTGATTGGCGCAGGCGCCTCTATCGGCAGCCAGGACTGGATGAAAGCCGCGCTGCTGGCGCAGCAGGCCAAAGTGGATCCGCACAAAATGCGTTACGTGGCCTTTGAAGGCGGCGGTGAGCCGGTGACGGCGCTGATGGGCAATCACGTGCAGGCAGTATCGGGCGATCTCAGCGAAATGGTGCCCTACCTGAGCGGGGATAAGATCCGCGTGCTGGCGGTCTTCTCAGAAAACCGTCTGCCGGGCCAGCTGGCAGACGTCCCAACCGCCAAAGAGCAGGGTTATAACCTGGTCTGGCCGATCATCCGTGGCTTCTTCGTCGGGCCAAAAGTGACCGACGCCGAGTACCAGTGGTGGGTGGATACCTTCGCAAAACTTCAGCAAACCGAGGAGTTCAAAAAACAGCGCGATCTGCGCGGGCTGTTTGAGTTCAACCTGAACGGCAAGCAGCTGGACGAGTACGTGAAAAAACAGGTGAATGACTATCGCGAACAGGCGAAAGCCTTTGGTCTTGCGAAATAACCGGAGGCGCTATGAGCGATCGCATTTTTGCCGGGATATGGCTGCTGCTCTGCATTGGCGGCCTGTTCGTCGCCTGGCAGATCCACAGCGAATACAGCTATGAACCCGTGGGGCCACGCCCCTTTCCCGTAGGCATTGTCGGCCTGATGCTGCTCTGCTCGGTGGCCCTGCTGCTGCGCCATCCGGACACCGTGGAGTGGCCGCCACGCCGCACGCTGCAACGTCTGCTGGTAATGGTGATTGTTCTGCTGATGTACGCGTGGGGCTTTGAGTGGCTCGGCTTCCCGATCGCCACCGCCCTGCTGACGATGGTGATTGGCATACTGTTTAACGCCTCGCTGCCTGCGGCGGGGATCTCCGGGGTCGTACTGGGCATTTTACTCTGGTACGCCTTCGACCGCCTGCTGGACGTGACCCTGCCGCTCGGCGCATGGTTTAACTAACGGAGCACGCTATGGATACCTGGATCTATCTCTCTCAGGGGTTCGCGGTAGCGATGACCCCGGAAAACCTGGTGATCGCCCTGATCGGCTGTTTCGTCGGGACGATCGTTGGCCTGCTGCCGGGCCTTGGGCCTATCAACGGCGTGGCGATTTTACTGCCGCTGGCCTTTGCGCTGCACCTGCCTGCGGAATCGGCGTTGATCCTGCTGGCGACGGTTTATATCGGCTGCGAATACGGGGGGCGTATTTCCTCGATACTGCTTAACGTGCCCGGCGATGCCGCTGCCATTATGACCGCGCTGGATGGTTATCCGATGGCGCAGCAGGGACGCGGCGGCGTGGCGCTCTCTATTTCCGCCGTCAGCTCGTTCTTTGGCTCCCTGATCGCCATTGGCGGCATCATCCTCTTCGCCCCGGCGCTGGCCCAGTGGTCGCTGGCATTTGGTCCGGCCGAGTATTTTGCCCTGATGGTATTTGCCATCGCTTGTCTCGGCAGCATGATGGCGCAGAATCCGCTGAAGTCGTTTTTGTCTGCGTTGATTGGCCTCAGTCTGGCCACCGTCGGCGTGGATGCCAACACCGGGGTTTATCGCTTTACCTTCGACAGCGTTCATCTCTCCGACGGCGTGCAGTTTATCGTCGTGGTGATTGGTCTGTTCTCTGTCTCAGAAATCTTACTGATGCTGGAACATACCAGCAGCGGGCAGACGCTGGTGCGTAAAACCGGACGTATGCTCTTTAATGCCAAAGAGGGGGCGCAGTGTGTGGGTGCTACTCTGCGTTCGTCGGTGATCGGTTTCTTCGTCGGCATTCTGCCAGGCGCGGGGGCGACTATCGCCAGCGCCATCACCTACATGACCGAGAAAAAGCTGAGCGGCAACAGCGACAGCTTCGGTAAGGGCGATATACGCGGCGTGGCGGCGCCAGAGGCGGCGAATAACGCCTCGGCCTGCGGCTCGTTTATCCCGATGCTGACCCTCGGCGTGCCGGGCTCCGGCACCACGGCGGTGATGATGGGCGCGCTGACGCTCTATAACATCACTCCCGGTCCGGCGATGTTTACCGAGCAGCCCGATATCGTCTGGGGCTTGATTGCGGCGCTGCTGATCGCCAACGTGATGCTGCTGGTGATGAACATCCCGCTGATCGGGCTGTTCACCCGCATGCTGACCATTCCCCTGTGGTTCCTGGTCCCGGCCATCGCCGCCGTCTCTGCGGTTGGGGTATACGCGGTGCACAGCACCACCTTCGACCTGGTGTTAATGGTGCTGCTCGGCGTGCTGGGCTACATTCTGCGCAAGATGCACTTCCCGATGTCGCCGCTGATTTTAGGGTTTGTGCTGGGCGAAATGCTGGAGCAGAACCTGCGCCGCGCCCTCTCCATCAGCAATGGCAACATGGCGATCCTGTGGGAGAGCAGCGTGACGAAGATCCTGCTGGCGATGGCGATCATGGTGATTGTCGTGCCGCCGGTGCTGCGCTGGATGCGTCGACGCCAGCAGAAACCGCAGCCGGATATCGGCTGATTAGCCCCTCAACAGGGCATTGACCCACTGCCTTAACGACTGGCGGGAGATCTTTATCCCGCCATTTTTCAGTTCTGACGGCAGCGCCAGCCAGTGTACCGGCTGCTCAAAGCGCGCCAGCCTGCCCTGAACCCACTCCGGCAACAGCGTGATATCCGTGCCCGGCTCACATTCCACTACCGCCACCGGGCGTTGCCCGTATTCGGCGTCATCCAGCGGGACGATAAACACCTGGCTAACCTGCGGATGTGTGACGATAACGCGCTCCAGCGCTTCCGGCTGGATCCCTTCTCCGCCGCTGAAAAAGAGATTGTCCATTCGGCCCAGAATGGTCAGGCGTCCGTCATGCCACTCGCCGCGATCGCGGGTGGCGAACCAGCCCTGCTCGTTGACCAGCGGCAGTAAGGCGCCGTCTCGCCAGTAGCCCGCCGCCATGCTTTCCGCCCGGATCCAGACTTCACCGTTCACCACCTGAAGGTCTCTGCCCGGCAGCGCGCTGCCCACGTCCGGCGCGCCGTCGGCCTCTTTGGCGCAGACGGTGGAGGCGAACTCGGTCAGACCGTAGCCGCAGAACGTGCGGATCCCCTGCTTGCGCGCCTGTTCGGTCAGCTCAACGGGGATTTCCGCCCCGCCGAGCAGCACGGCTTTCAGCGCAACGGGATGGTGTGAATTGAGCAGCCGCCACAGCTGCGTCGGCACCAGCGAGGCGTGGGTACAGCCCTGCAGGGCCTGCTCCAGCGGCTGTTTTTCACGCACGGTGAGACGGCCTCCGCCCTGCAACCAGCGCCACAAAATCCCCTGACCGGAGACGTGAAACAGCGGCAAGGACAGCAGCCAGTCGTCATCACCGCCATAAGGCATCAGCGACAACACGCCTTTTGCGCTGGCAAGGTGGGCGGCACAGGTGTGCACGGCCGCTTTCGGCAAGCCGGTGGAGCCGGAGGTGAGCGTCATCGAGGCCAGCCGTTCTGCCCGCCACGTCACGCCGCCCTGCTCCTCGCCCTCTCTTAATACCAGCCCAGGCAGACCGTCATACTCACCGTTAAGCACCAGCGCAAAGCGCAGGGTCATCTGCGGCAGGAGGACGTCCAGCAGCGGACGGGGAAGCTGAGGGTTCACCGGCAAAATGCGGGCGCCGCACTGAAGCAGCGCCAGCCAGGCCAGCAGGGTCTGCGGATGGTTGTGGGCGAGCAGCATGACGCCGTCCCCGTCCCTGACACCCTGAGACTGAAAACCGGCTGCCAGACGATCGATACGCTCGCCCAACTGTGACCAGTTGAGCGTTATATCGTCTAAACGCAGCGCGGGTGTATCGGCACTCCTGGAGCGCCAGTGCCGCCACGGCCAGTCGGTAAAAGTCATTGCAGCGGCTCCAGCGTCCCGACGTCGAGGCACGGTAAGGTGCTGTCCGGCCACTGGCGAATCAGCTGGGCCTGCATCAGGTTTAGCGTATCAAGACCGGGAACGGTGTCCGGCGTTAACCATGCAGCGATGCGCGCCAGTTGCGTCAGCCCGAGGCTGGATTCGATGGATGAACTGATCACCGCCGTCAGCCCTGCGGCATGGGCCGCCGCAACCTGCTCGCGCACCTTGTCGAGGCTGCCGGTCAGCGTTGGCTTAATGACCACGGCACCGACGCCCGGCTCGGCGGCAAACGTAAAACCGGCTTCGCGCAGGCTCTCATCCCAGGCAATGGCAATGCCGGTTTCCCGGGCGAAGGCGCGAGAGTCGTCGCGCGTTTTGCACGGCTCTTCGAGAAACGCGATGCGGTTGCGGTACGCCGGGTTGACGTACTTCGCAAACTGCTGCGCCCTGAGCGGCGTCCAGGCGCGGTTGGCGTCCAGGCGCAGGTGCAGATCGGGAATGGCTTCCAGTAACAGGTTAACCACCATTCCGTCGCGCACCGCTTCGTACAGGCCGACCTTAATTTTCGCCACCTTCTCGCCAGGCATCCCGGAGAGCAGCGCGAAAAGTTCATCCGGATCGCCGGAACAGAGCGGCGCGGCGCGATAATTCGCCGCATCCGGCAAACGGCCGTCCAGCTCTGCCAGCGCGCAGCTGATGCCGAACGCGACAGAAGGAACGTCCGGCAGCGACGGATCTGCCCCCTCACGCCATTCGTGCGTCCAGGCCATCAGCGCCGCCTGCGCCTCATCCAGCGTTTCCAGGCTAAAGCCCGGAAGCGGGGCGATTTCGCCCCACCCTTCCCTCTCGCCCTGCCGGAGATGCACGAAAAAGCCATCACGGGTTTTTAACCGCCTTTCACGCAGTACCACGCCCGCGTCCATCGGTATCTGCCAGCGGTAAACCTGCGCGCGACGCATCACGGGTTCCGTTTGTATTTGCTGAAGTCTGGCTGGCGTTTTTCGTTGAACGCGTTGCGCCCTTCCTGACCCTCTTCGGTCATATAGAACAGCATGGTGGCGTTACCCGCCAGCTCCTGAAGTCCCGCCTGACCGTCACAGTCGGCATTGAGGGCCGCTTTCAGGCAGCGCAGCGCCATTGGGCTGTTTTGCAGCATTTCGCGACACCAGCGCACGGTCTCTTTTTCCAGATCGGCGATCGGCACCACGGTGTTAACCAGCCCCATGTCCAGCGCTTCCTGGGCGTTGTACTGACGGCACAGGAACCAGATTTCGCGGGCTTTTTTCTGGCCGACGATGCGCGCCATGTAGGACGCCCCCCAGCCGCCGTCGAAGGAGCCAACTTTCGGGCCAGTCTGGCCGAAAATGGCATTTTCCGCCGCGATAGTCAGGTCACACATCATGTGCAGCACGTGACCGCCGCCGATGGAATAACCTGCCACCATCGCAACCACCGGTTTTGGACAGGTGCGGATCTGGCGCTGGAAATCCAGCACGTTCAGGTGGTGCGTGCCGGCATCATCCTGGTATCCGCCGTAGTCGCCGCGGACTTTCTGATCGCCGCCCGAGCAAAAGGCTTTCTCCCCTTCCCCGGTGAGGACGATGACGCCGATGTTGTCGTCGTAGCGTGCATCCGCCAGCGCCTGGATCATCTCTTTTACGGTCAGCGGACGAAACGCGTTGCGTACCTGTGGACGATTGATGGTGATTTTGGCGATACCATCGGTGGATTTGTGGTAGCGAATGTCGGTGTAGCCTTCGGAGCAGTCCTGCCATTCAACCGGCGCGTAAAGCATGTTTTCATCAGGATAGATCATAGCGTGTCCTTTGTTCGATAACGTAGTATCTGAGCCAGACTCGCGGCAACCGCTTCCGGGTTGTCCCGGTGGGCGTTGTGTCCGGCATGAGGGATAGCATGACGCATGGCGTTAAGTTCAGCAGCGATGGCTGCAAACTTCCCGTCACGTTCGCCATAGAGATAGTCGAAAGAAAAATCACGCGCGGTGAGCGCGGGACGTAAATCAGGCTGAACGGCAAGCGAGGTGGCTTCCAGCATCTCAGCCAGCCTCGGGCCGTTGTTCCGGCTACGCAGCGCGATCAGCGCGTTGCGCTGTTCATCCGTAAGGGAGAAAAAGACCGGCTGTTGATACCAGTCGGCAAAGACGGCTTCAAGCGGCTCACTGCGAAAACGTGACGCCCAGCGGCGGTCCGAGGTCAGCCGCGCCTGACGCGCCTCGACGTCTTGCAGCCCAGGGTGTCCACCTTCCACAATCACCCCGTCTAACCCCGCAGGATGCTGGCAGGCATGGAACATCGCAATGCGGCCACCGAGAGAGTACCCTACCAGCCAGTAATTTAGTATGTTGTAACTAATTAAGGTATGCGTGAGCAATTCACTTACCTCTGCAAAACCCGTCACGCCCGTATCCGCTGAACCACCGTGCCCGGGCAGGTCAAGGTAGAGTCTGGGGTAGTCATGCAGCGACGCCCCAACGGTCTGCCACTCACGACAGTCACCGGAAAAACCGTGCAGGAAAACCAGCCAGGGGTAGCCTGGTTTTCCGGGCTGAGTGACGCCAGCGAGGATCACAGGTGACTCACCTGCGCCAGCAGATGTTGCAGCTTCTGCGCGCCGTCAGAATCGTTTACCACCAGCTCAATCAGCGTCGCGCCAGGCTGCCGCCAGGCGGTGTTCAGCGCCGTCTCCAGCGCGTCCCAGTTTTCCGGGCGATGGTACTTCAGGCTGAACATGGCGGCGGCGTGTTCGAACTGCACGTTTTGCGGCATCAGATAGAAGCGCTCACGTTCGCTTTGCGGCGTCGGCAGCAGGGAGAAAATCTGTCCGCCGTTATTGTTAACAACAATCAGCACGAACGGAGCCGACGCCTGACGCAGGAGCGCCAGCGCGTTGAGATCGTAGAGGGCTGAGAGATCCCCCACAATCGCCAGCGTGGATTTTGCGCTGGCCCGCTGTACGCCAGCGGCGGTGGAGATCAGCCCGTCAATGCCGCTCGCGCCCCGGTTGCTGTATACCGGATAACCCGCGGGCAGCTGCGAAAAGGCGTCAATCAGGCGCACCACCAGGCTGTTACCGACAAAAAGTTGCCCCTGCTCGGGAAGATATTTGCGGATACGGTGCGCCAGCCCGGCTTCACTGAACTCCTCGCACTGCGCTTTGGTGAGTTCCCACGCCTGACGCGACAGCGCCGGGATCTCCACCGCCCAGGGTTTGCGTTTTTCCGCCGGATGCAATTCCAGCCAGCTGTCAATATCGCTCACCAGGCGGCGACCGCGATGGTGCGCCGGGTCAAGGCGTCCTTCGAGCGGATCCACCAGCCAGTACTCTTCTGGCGTACAGGTGGCCTGCCACTGGAGCAGTCGCTTGCCCGTCAGGCTCGAGCCCAGCTGGACGACAATTTGCGCCTGCGCCAGCTCGGTGACCGCTTTCGCGTTCCCCAGCCAGAGGTCAGCGCAGGGCAGCGGCTGGCCCGTCTGGGAAAGCACGTCACCAATCAGCGGCCAGCCAAGCGTTTGTGCCCACTCCGCCGCCAGCTTGCCTTCCGCCGCACTCATCCGCCCGGCAATCACCACCCCGCGCTTCTGGCGCCAGAAGAACCAGTCGCGCTGCTTAGCGCTTTCCAGATGCGTCTGCTCACGCAGCCAGGGCTTTTCGCTCTCCCACCATTCTCCCAGCTGCTGTTGCCAGGCTAGGCCGGTCTCGTTCATTTCGCCGTACAGCGGTTCGGCAAACGGGCAGTTAATGTGCAGCCCGCCGCTGCGCAGTGCGTTCATGGCGTGGTCGAGAGTTGAGACCAGCCAGCTGGCGGGAATATCCTGGGTGGGGCGCGGCAACGAGACCGTCTGTGAAGGATGCGAGGCAAAAATGCCAGGCTGACGAATCGCCTGGTTCGCGCCGCAGTCAATAAGTTCCGGAGGACGATCGGCGGTGAGTAAAATCAGCTTTTCGCCGGTTAACCCCGCTTCAATCAGGGCCGGATAGAGGTTTGCCACCGCCGTGCCGGAAGTCACTATCACCGCCACGGGCGCGTTGCTGACTTTCGCCAGCCCGAGCGCCAGGTGGCCGAGACCACGCTCGTCAAAATGGGTGTGATGAATAAAAGCCCTGTTTTCCGCCGCAGCAAGGGTGAGCGGCGTGGAGCGAGAGCCCGGAGCAATACACACATGCCTGACACCATGGCGGGTCAGGGCTTCAAGGATCACCGTCGCCCAGCGTCGGTTAAAAGAACTTACTGACATGAGATTGTCCAGTATCAAGAATGCGACACAGTATAAATAATAGAAAAAGTCAGAATTTTGATATGAATCGGGATTGCACGAATCAGTATTAATCCCTCAGGAGGAGGGAACGCAGCCCGGCGGCCTTATTTTCGATCTCCTGCCACTCCTGCTCTGGATCGGAGCCGCTGACGATGCCCGCCCCCGCATAAAGACGCAGCGCGGCGTCATGAACGCGGGCGGAGCGTAATGCCACGCAGAACTCGCTTTGATCGCGCGATAAATAGCCCGCCGATCCGGCGTACCACTCCCGGTCGAACGGCTCCACTTTCGCAATAAATTCTCGCGCTGCCTGACGCGGCAGCCCGGCCACCGCGGCCGTCGGTTGCAGAATATGCAGACACTGCTCGTCATCAGACTGTTTGAGTTCGGTCCAGATACAGCGGCGTAAATGCTGCACCTTGCGCAGACGCAGCACCTGCGCTGGGAGGATCTCCAGCGTCCGGGTATGGTGCTGAAGACGCTGGCAGATATCTTCCACCACCAGCATATTTTCCCGCTGATTTTTGTCGTCGTTCATCAGCCAGTCGCCCAGACGCTGGGCCTGCTTATCGTCAGAATGGCTGGCGACGGTGCCTGCCAGCGCTTCAGTGCGCAGCAGCATGCCGCGTCGCCGCCAAAGTCGCTCGGGCGTCGAGCCGAGGAACGCGTTGCTGGCGTCAAAGACCATACAAAAATGATAGCAGTTGAGGTTTAGCGCGCGGCTGGCGGCCATTAGCGCGATGGCGTTCACGGGCTGCTGGCACTGCACGTCTGTAGCACGTGCGAGCACCACTTTCTCAAAATCGCCGCGAGCAAGGGTATCCGTCGCCTGACGAATCAACGCCAGCCATTCCGGTTTTTCCGGATGATGGGTTTCCTGCACAATCTGCACGGACAACGGGCGGATCGGCGCGGCGTCGCGCAGGTTATCAATAAACTTCAGTGCGTCACCGGCATCATCACACAGCGACGTTTCGCTCCACAGTTGCAGGCGCAGCGTGGCGACCCCGCCAGACCGTCGCCAGAGAAGGCGCGGTAAAAACAGATTTCCCTGTGCCGGGTTGAAGGCGTTCAGGCCGCAGATACGGGTATCATTGGCTACGTCATGGGTGTGCAAAAACCGGGAGGCCGAGGCCAGAGAGTCAAAATGGGCGAGGCTTCCGAGCGCGGCAAGTTCTTCATCACCGCTCCGCTGTTGCCAGTAAAACTGGGGATAGCATCGCTGCACACCCAGCCAGGCCAGCGGATCGAAGGCGTCGTTTAACGGGAAAGAGACATCGAAATGGCGTAAACCGGGTGTAGCGGGTAACGCTTGCGCAAGCTGAGTGCGCAGGCGTTCCAGCGCGATGGAAATCGAATGCACGCGAACCTCTCCCTGTTAAAACCTTACATTATACGGGGTACTGATGATAAATAGCAGTACCCACGTGTAGGGAGGGGTTTACCGGCTTAACGACGGGCTAACAGCAGGCCCAGCACCAGCCCTACGGCCGCACCGACCCCAATGCCCTGCCACGGCTTTTCGTGCACATAATCGTCGGCACGATAAACCGCCTGTTTGGCGCGGTAGTAGTAATTGTCGGATGCGTTGCTGACGCGGTTTTTCACGTCATGCAGCGCCTGCTCGGCGCGGGCTTTGAGCTCAATGTACTTCTGATCGGCAGGATCGCCTGAAGAGCGCAGTACTTCTTCCAGCGTTTCGCTTAACAGCGTTAAATCGTCGTCTGCTCGGGTATCCCAGGATTGAAATGACATATTTTTCTCCATGTTAGTACACCAGTCCGATAACTATAGACAACGTCTCGCTATTGCGCCTGTTTCGCTTCGCGCGCCATACCGATGTGTGGGATGCCATCTTCATCGTAAATGTCCGTGACCGGGGTAAAACCAAAATGGCCATAGAATGATTGCAAATGCGCCTGCGCGCCCAGGTATAACGCCTTGTCTGGCCACCGTTTCAGGCATGCGTCCAGCGTTTTTTCCATCAGCTGATAGCCCAGCTTTTCACCGCGCGCGCTTCCGCTGATAATGACGCGGCCAATGACGACAGGGTCAAAATCCTCTTCGCTTTTCAGAATCCTCGCATACGCCACCAGCTCGTTATCGCGCCAGCCGAGGATGTGCCGGTTCTCGCCGACCAGGTCATCGCCGTCGATATCCTGATACGGGCAGGTTTGTTCAACCACAAAAACTTCGCAGCGCAGTTTGAGCAGGGCGTAGAGTGACTGAATAGTCAGTTCGCTGTGGTGTAGATCTTGCCACTGGATCATGTGTTTCTCCTTCCTGGGGTTCATCACGTTATACTAAACCCCTTCCCATTCGGCAAAGGGCTGATTGCGTTATGGAACTGATTTTTCTGGGTACGTCCGCGGGCGTACCAACCCGCTCACGCAACGTGACGGCGATTCTGCTGGATCTTAAGCATCCTACCCGCGGCGGGCTGTGGCTGTTTGACTGCGGCGAAGGTACGCAGCATCAGTTGCTGCATACCTCATACCACCCGGGGAAAGTGGATAAAATATTTATCACCCATCTGCACGGCGACCATCTGTTTGGCCTGCCGGGCCTGCTGTGTAGCCGTTCGATGGCCGGTAACGCTAACCCGCTGACCATTTATGGCCCTGCGGGTATTCAGGCATTCGTTGAGACCACGCTGCGCCTGAGCGGCTCGTGGACCGATTATCCGCTGGAGGTGGTTGAGATCGGCGAAGGTCTGGTGTTCGACGACGGAGAATACCAGGTGCGCGCTTACCCGCTTAACCATCCGGTGGAATGCTACGGCTATCGCGTTGAGGAGCATGACAAGCCCGGGGCGCTGAACGCCGCCGCGTTGCAGGCCGATGGGGTGAAACCTGGCCCGCTGTTCCAGCGTCTGAAGCACGGCGAGACCGTCACGCTGGAAGACGGGCGCGTTATCAACGGTCAGGATTACCTTGCGCCGCCGCAGCCGGGCAAAAAACTGGCTATTTTTGGGGATACCGCCCCCTGCCCTTCGGCGCTCCGGCTTGCCGGGGGTGTGGATGTGATGGTGCATGAGGCAACGCTGGAAGCGGCGATGGAAGAAAAAGCCAATAGCCGGGGGCACAGCTCAACGCGTCAGGCCGCGCAGCTGGCGCGCGAGGCTGGCGTCCGGAAACTGATTGTCACTCACGTCAGCTCACGCTATGACGTCCGCGGCTGTGAAAGCCTGCTGGCAGAGTGTCGGGAGGTGTTCCCGGCATGCGAGCTGGCGGAAGATTTTGCTCAGGTCAGCGTTTAGTCCTTCATTTTTCCCTCAGGGTGCCGATAACGATTAAAAGGCCAGCATTTCTCTTGAGGGTAGAATGGATAATTTCCAGAAAGATATTGATGACAGGGCGAACCTGACCCAGTCCAACCGTTTTGAACTGTTGCTGTTCCGTCTTGGCACCTCTCTGAACGAAAATAAATCCGAGCTGTTCGGCATCAACGTGTTCAAACTGCGCGAAATTGTGCCGATGCCGACCTTCACCAAACCAGCGGGAATGAAGTCTCCGCTGATGGGGATGGTAAATATTCGCGACCAGGTGATCCCGGTGATCGATCTGGCCGCCGTCGCCGGCTGCAAGCCAGCCACCGGGCTAAACATTTTGCTGATCACCGAATATGCCCGCAGCGTGCAGGCGTTTGCCGTGGAATCGGTGGAGAACATCATGCGTCTCGACTGGAAGCAGGTGCACGCCGCGGAAACCGCCGTCAGCGGTCGCTACATCACCAGCATTGCCTGTCTGGACGAAAAGACCGATACCAACGATCTGGCAATGGTGCTCGACGTGGAGCAGATCCTGTATGACATCACCCCGGCGAACCACGATCTGCACGCCACCCATCTGGAAACCACCAAATTCAACATCAAGCCTGGCTCTGTCGCAATTGTTGCTGAAGACTCGAAAGTAGCGCGCTCAATGCTGGAGAAGGGATTGCAGGCAATGGAGATCCCGGCTCAGCTGCATATCACCGGCAAAGACGCATGGGAGAAAATCACTCAGCTGGCCGCGCAGGCTCAGGCAGAGGGCGTCCCCGTTACCGATAAGATTGCCCTGGTATTAACCGACCTCGAAATGCCGGAGATGGACGGCTTTACGCTGACGCGCAAAATCAAAACTGACCCGGTACTGAAAGATATTCCGGTGGTGATCCACTCGTCTCTTTCCGGCAACGCGAACGAAGATCATATACGCAAAGTGAAGGCTGACGGCTATGTGGCGAAGTTTGAGCTGAATGAGCTGTCGTCGGTGATTGAAGAGGTGCTGGACCGCTCGATGAAGAAGATTGACGGGCCGCTTATAAGCAGGAAGCAGTTAGCTTAGTCGGGTGGCGCTTCGCTTACCCGACCTACAAGACCTGTAGGCCCTGCAAGCGTAGCGCCGTTGGGCAATAAAAAACCCGCCGAGGCGGGTTTTTTGCTTTTACATCAGCGGCATCGCGCGCTGCACAATCTCAATCAGCGGCTGCGGATAGATACCGAAGATTAGCACCAGAAGCGCGGAGATCAGCACCACGATCCCCCCGGCGCTGTACTGCCAGTTGGACGGCGCATCACGGTTGAGCTGCTGAGGCGCGCTCAGGTACAGGCTCACAGCCACACGCAGGTAGTAGTAAAGACCAATCGCGGAGCCGATAACGACACCGGCAGTCAGCCACCACAGACCCGCCTGCACACCGACGGCCAGCACGTAGAACTTACCGATAAAGCCCAGCGTCATCGGGATACCCGCCAGAGAGAGCATCATCACGGTCATTACCGCAGACAGAATCGGACGGTGCCAGAACAGACCACGGTAGGAGAACAGGGAATCTGCATCCGGGCCACGGTACGGGCTGGACATCAGGCTCACCACGCCGAACGCGCCGAGGCTGCTGAACAGGTAACCGGCCAGATACACACCCACGGTTTCCATCGACATCTCACCGCTTTGCAGCGCAATCAGCGCCACCAGCAGGTAGCCCAGATGGGAGATTGAGGAGTAGCCCAGCAGACGCTTAATGTTGGTCTGGCTCAGCGCCATCAGGTTACCGAAGATGATGGAGACGAACGCGATAATGCCCAGCACCACGCGAACCGCTTCGCTGTCACCCACCGGGGCGTACAGGAACAGACGCATGACCACGCCAAAGATAGCGATTTTACTCGCCGTCGCCAGGAAGGTAGAGACCGGCGCTGGCGCACCCTGATAAACGTCTGGCGTCCACAGGTGGAACGGCACCAGAGAGAGTTTAAAGCCAAGGCCAACAATCATCATGCCCAGACCCGCCAGCAGCAGCGGCTCGTGCATCATACCGTCGCCGAGGCTCTTACCGAGCGCCAGGAAGGAGAGGTTACCCGTCTGTGCATACAGCAGCGCGATACCGAACAGCAGGAACGACGACGCAGCAGCGGACAAGATGGTGTACTTGATCGCCGCTTCCAGAGAGCGCTTCTGACGGAAAGCGTAACCAATCAGGCCGAACAGCGGCAGTGAGATCAGCTCAATACCGAGGAACAGCGCGGCCATGTGGTTCGCGTTCGCCAGCAGAATGCCGCCCAGTGCGGCAATCAGTACCAGCAGGTAAAACTCTTCTTTGTTGTCGTTGTACCCTTCGAGCCACGGGTACGCAAAGGTACAGGTTGCCAGGCTCGCCAGCAGCACCAGACCGGTGTAGAGCATGGCGTAGCCGTCAACGCGCATCAGCGGCGTGACGTCCATTGCGCCCGCCTGGCCAACAAACCAGAGGGAGACTAACGCAGCGTTCAGACCCAGAACGGACAGGGTCGCATTCAGGAAGTGATTGCGTCGCCACGCAATGGAGAGCATCACAACCACCACCGTCAATCCGACGATCAGCAGCGGTAGCAGCGCGATCAGTTGTTGTGGAGTTATTGTCATGGCGAATTACGGCCTTGTAGTAGAAGCAGAATTAACAAACCACTGCTGGATGTTACCCATCGCGGAGTGCGAGGTATCCAGAATCGGCTGCGGATAGAAGCCCAGCAGCACCAGCAGTACGACCAGCAGCAGGATGATGGACAGCTCACGCAGCGACATCCCCGGCAGTTCTTTAGCAGCAATTTCGCTCTTCGCTTTACCGAAGTAGGCGCGGTGCAGCATCGCCAGCGAGTACACGGAGGCGAACACCAGACCAAAGGTGGAGATGACGGTAATCATCGGAACCACTTTGAAGCTGCCGAACAGAATCATAAATTCGCCAACGAAGTTACCGGTACCTGGCATACCCAGGGTGGCAACCGCGAAGAACATGGAGAGTGCAGGCAGCCATTTCATTTTGCCCCACAGGCCGCCCATCATACGCATGTCGCGGGTATGCAGACGTTCGTACAGCTGACCGCACAGGATGAAGAGACCGGCTGCGGACAGACCGTGCGCAATCATCTGGATCACCGCGCCCTGGTACGCCAGCTGGCTACCGGTGTAGATGGCAATCAGTACGAAGCCCATGTGGGAAACGGAGGTGTAAGCAATCAGACGTTTGATGTCGTACTGCGTGAAGGCCATCCATGCACCGTAGAAGATACCGATCACGCCAAGCCACATGGCAATCGGCGCAAACTCTGCGGAGGCGTTCGGGAACAGCGGCAGGGAGAAACGCAGCAGACCGTAGGCCGCCGTTTTCAGCAAGATACCCGCCAGGTCAACGGAACCCGCCGTTGGCGCCTGAGAGTGGGCGTCCGGCAGCCAGCCGTGCAGCGGAACCACCGGCATTTTCACCGCGAAGGCGATGAAGAAGCCGAGCATCAGCAGGTATTCCACGCCGTGGGACATCGGGGTCTTCAGCAGATCTTCATAGTTGAAGGTCCAGACGCCGGTGGCGTTGTAATGCACAAACACCAGCGCCAGGATGGCAATCAACATCACCAGACCACTCGCCTGGGTGTAGATGAAGAACTTGGTGGCCGCCGTGATACGCGTTTTACCGTCGGATGCCTTGTGGCCCCACAGCGCGATCAGGAAGTACATCGGCACCAGCATCATCTCCCAGAAGAAGAAGAACAGGAACATGTCGATGGCCAGGAACACGCCGATAACGCCGCCCAGGATCCACATCAGGTTCAGGTGGAAGAAGCCCTGGTATTTTTCGATTTCTCGCCAGGAGCAGAGTACCGCCAGAACGCCGAGCAGACCGGTCAGCACGACCATCAGCAGCGACAGACCGTCAATCGCAAGGTGGATCGTGATACCGAAACGTGGGATCCACGGCAGAATGAACTCAGACTGCCACTGCGGAAGGCCCGCAGACTGGGTCAATGAGTAGCCACCCTGCAACCACAGTTGCAGGCCAAGCGCGAGCGTCAATCCCATGGTGATCAGCGCGATCCAGCGCGGCATCTTCACGCCAAAGCGTTCAGTCTGCCAGCACAGGAAGCCGCCGATGAAGGGAATTAATATTAGCCAGGGTAATAACATGGCGATTTTTATTCCTTGTTAAAGTCCCTCAGGGACCGATTTTCAACGAATTCGACAAAATTCACGTGTTAGTGCGGTTTGTGGTGTCGGGTGACGCTCACGCTTACCCGACCTACGGTCTCGTAGGCCCGGTAAGCGCAGCGCCACCGGGCAAAAACCACTATCGCAACACCATCAGCAGCGCCAGCACGACAACCGCACCGATGCTCATGGATGCCACATACCAGCGCAGATAGCCGTTCTCGCTGTACAGCAGGCCTTTACCTGCAAAGCGAGAGAGGATCGCCGGGATATTCATCAGGCTGTTCAGCGGATCGCGCTTCAACAGCCACGCAATGCCCAGGAACGGCTTCACGAAGATCATGTCGTACAGCCAGTCGAAGCCCCATGCGTTGTACCACCAGGTGCCCAGCAGACGGCCCGGCGCGCTGTTGGCAACGGCAGTCACCAGCGTGCGTTTGCCCAGCCACAGCCATGCGGCAATCAGGATGCCCGCGATAGCCACAACGCCCGAGGTGATTTCAAGCGTCAGAACGCGACCGTGCTCAAGCTCGTTTGTTGCCGGCAGTACGCCCTGCAACGGTGGCACAATCATCGCGCCAACGAAGGTGGAGAGTACCAGCAGCACAATCAGCGGCAGGTGGTGGGTAATCCCCTTCCCTGCGTGGGCGTGAATTTGTTCTTTACCGTGGAAGACGATGAAAATCATACGGAAGGTGTACAGGGAGGTCATAAACGCACCGACCAGACCCGCAACCATCAGATTGATATGACCATTCGCCATGGCGCCCGCCAGGATTTCATCCTTACTGAAGAAGCCTGCGGTAATCAGCGGCAGTGCCGCCAGCGCCGCGCCGCCTACCAGGAAGCAGATATAGACCAGCGGGATGGACTTACGCAGTCCGCCCATTTTGAAGATATTCTGCTCGTGGTGGCAGGCCAGGATCACCGAACCGGATGAGAGGAACAGCAGCGCTTTAAAGAACGCGTGCGTCATCAGGTGGAAAATGGCTGCGTCCCACGCCTGAACGCCCAGCGCCAGGAACATGTAACCAATCTGGCTCATGGTGGAGTACGCGAGAACGCGTTTGATGTCGGTCTGCACCAGTGCGGCAAAGCCTGCCAGCACCAGCGTAACCGCACCGACGATACCCACCAGATGCAGAATTTCCGGGGTCATCAGGAACAGGCCATGGGTACGCGCAATCAGGTAGACACCGGCGGTGACCATGGTCGCAGCGTGGATCAGCGCGGAGACAGGGGTTGGACCCGCCATCGCGTCGGCAAGCCATGTCTGCAACGGCAGCTGTGCGGATTTACCCACAGCACCACCCAGCAGCATCAGCGTTGCCCACCACAGCATGTTGTTGCCTGCTTCGAAGTGCGCTGGCGCCAGTTCCACCATTTCGCGGAAGTTCAGCGTGCCCAGTTCGTTGTAGAGAATGAACAGCGCGAAAGCGAGGAAGACGTCACCCACGCGGGTCACGACGAACGCTTTCATGGCCGCTGCGCCATTCTTCGGATCGGTGTAGTAGAAACCGATCAGCAGGTAAGAGCACAGACCCACGCCTTCCCAGCCCAGATACATCAGCAGCAGGTTATCGGCCAGCACCAGAACCACCATGCTGGCGATAAACAGGTTGGTGTAGGCGAAGAAGCGGGAGTATCCCTCTTCACCGCGCATATACCAGGAGGCGAACATGTGGATCAGGAAGCCCACGCCGGTGACCACGGAGAGCATGGTCAGAGACAGACCATCCAGCACCAGGTTGAAACCGATGTTGAAGTTACCGACCGACATCCAGTTCCACAGCGGCACGCTGTAGGCCTGACGTCCATTGTTAAAGAAATCGATACCCGCATACGCTGTCACCAGCGCAGCCAGACCGATTGAGCCAATGCCCACAGTGGCAGACAGATTCTCAGACCAGCGGCCGCGAGAAAATGCCAGCAGCACGAAGCCAATCAGCGGAAAAATAATGGTTAAGGCAAGCATGTTCATCCACGCAACTCACTTACTGAATCTATGTTCAGGTTCTGGCGGCGACGATGGAGCTGCAGCAACAGCGCCAGGCCAATACTCGCTTCGGCAGCCGCGAGGCTGATGGCGAGAATGTACATCACCTGACCGTCGGCCTGGCCCCAGTAGCTACCGGCGACCACAAAGGCCAGCGCGGAAGCGTTGATCATGATTTCCAGACCGATCAGCATAAACAGCAGATTGCGGCGGATAACCAGACCGGTTAAGCCCAGAACGAACAAAATCGCAGCGAGGATCAGTCCATGTGTTAAGGGGATCATGCGCGCTCCTCCGTTTTTCTTTTCGCACGGTCATCAGTGCGGTTGCTCAGCACCTCACCAACACGTTCTTCGCGACCGACGTGGAAGGCAACAACCAGGCCCGCCAGCAGCAGCATAGAGGCCAGTTCAACCGCCAGAACGTACGGACCAAACAGCGCAATACCAACAGCCTTGGCGCTGATTGGCGTGCCGTCAATGCCCTGGTCGTTAACGCCCAGAATAGCGTAAACAATCACCACCAGCATGATGGCCGACAAAATTGCCGGGCCAATCCACACCTGCGGTTTTAACCATTGACGTTCCTGCTCAATTTCAGAGCCGCCCAGGTTGAGCATCATCACCACGAACACGAACAGCACCATAATGGCACCCGCGTAGACGATAATTTCCAGCGCACCGGCAAAATGCGCGCCCAGCGCAAAGAACACCCCGGAAATAGCCAGCAGCGAAATGATTAAATACAGCAACGCATGCACCGGATTGGTGTGCGTGATCACTCGCAGCGTAGCCAGGATGGCGATAAGGCCACAGATATAAAAAGCGAATTCCATTGCCCTCTCCTTACGGTAACAGGCTCTTGACGTCGATAGGCTTAGCTTCGTTCTCTGCTTCGCCCTTATCTTTGCCGTCGATTGCCATACCCGCCATCCGGTAGAAGTTATATTCCGGGTATTTGCCCGGACCGGAAATCAGCAGATCCTCTTTCTCGTACACCAGGTCCTGACGCTTGTACTCACCCAGCTCGAAGTCTGGAGTCAGCTGAATCGCCGTGGTTGGGCACGCTTCTTCACACAGACCGCAGAAAATGCAGCGTGAGAAGTTGATGCGGAAGAACTCAGGGTACCAGCGGCCGTCTACCGTCTCGGCTTTCTGCAGAGAGATACAGCCTACCGGACACGCTACCGCACACAGGTTACAGGCTACGCAGCGCTCGGAGCCGTCCGGGTCGCGCGTCAGCACGATACGGCCACGGTAGCGCGGCGGCAGATATACCGGCTCTTCCGGATACATCCGGGTTTCGCGTTTGGCAAACGCGTGCAGGCCGATCATCCAGATACTGCGTACCTGGGTGCCAAAGCCTACGAGTAATTCTTTTAAGGTCATGATCTCAAAGCCCCTTATGGCTGCTGCCAGAGAATGACAGCCGCCGTTACCAACAAGTTGACGAGCGTCAGCGGCAGGCACACTTTCCAGCCGAAGGACATTACCTGGTCATAACGCGGACGCGGTAAGGACGCACGAATCAAAATGAACATCATCATGAAGAACGCGGTTTTCAGCGCGAACCAGATGAACGGCGGTAAGAACGGGCCATGCCAGCCACCAAAGAACAGCGTTACCATCAACGCGGAAATGGTGACGATACCGATGTACTCGCCCACGAAGAACAGACCGAATTTCATACCGGAATATTCAATGTGGTAACCGTCGGCCAGTTCCTGTTCGGCTTCTGGCTGGTCAAACGGGTGACGGTGACACACCGCCACGCCCGCGATAGCAAAGGTCACAAAACCAAAGAACTGCGGGATAACGTTCCAGATGTCGGCCTGGTTGTTGACGATGTCGGTCATGTTGAATGAACCGGCCTGCGCCACCACGCCCATCAGGGAGAGTCCCAGGAACACTTCGTAGCTCAGCGTCTGCGCGGAAGCACGCATCGCACCCAGCAGCGAGTATTTGTTGTTACTGGACCAGCCTGCGAACAGCACCGCGTACACCGCGAGGCCTGCCATCATCAGGAAGAACAGAATGCCGATGTTCAGGTCAGCCACCACCCAGGTCGGGCTGACGGGAACGATAGCAAACGCCAGCAGCAACGAGGTAAAGGCGATCATCGGCGCCAGCGTAAAGATCACGCGGTCCGAGAAGCGCGGAACCCAGTCCTCTTTAAAGAACATCTTGATCATGTCCGCCACCAGCTGGAGTGAACCACCCCAGCCCACGCGGTTCGGTCCGTAACGGTTCTGGAACAGACCGAGCAGACGACGTTCACCAAAGCTCATGAACGCGCCGCAGGTGACGACCACCAGCAGAATGACGACCGCTTTCAGAATGCTCAGCAGGATGTCGATAAGATCCGGCGTTAACCAACTCATGCTTTTGCCTCCTGAAGGTTATCAAGATGCGCACCCGCCAGGACCGGCGCGATGCCAGGCATACCCATCGGCAGACCCACCTGCCCTGCTGACAGGCTTTCAGAAATAATCAGCGGCAGGCTGATTGTCTGGCCGTCGTAGCTAAAGGCAATGTTCGCACCCGCGTTAACGCCAAGCTTCGCGGCATCCGCCGGGTTGAGCTTGATGTACGGCTGCGGCATACGCTGCTGGAATACCGGAGAACGCTGGGACATTTCGTCGCTACCGAACAGATGGTAGTACGGCGCAATACGCCAGTGGCCTTCCTGAGCCTGGAAACGTTCCGGAACGGTAGAGAAGAAGTCCAGACCGGTTTCGGAGGCTTCAATCAGACGCACGCCCGGATCGCCGTGGCGCAGATGACCACCCACTTCAGCCTGGAATTTGTTCCATGCCTGTGGGGAGTTCCAGCCCGGTGCCCATGCAAACGGGATTTGCGAACGCGGCGCAGACGGCTGGTTGTTCCCTTCCATCGAGAAGGCGAACATGGTGTCTTTATCCTGCGGCTGACGCGGTTCGTGCACGCTGATGTTGGCACGCATCGCAGTACGACCGCTGTAGCGGTGCGGCTCACGCGCCAGTTTCTGGCCGCGAATACGGAAGCTTGCGTCAGGCGCGGCGTCTTTAATGCCCGCCAGCTGAGGCAGTTTCTCAACAACCGCGTCGATTACGTGGTCGAGCTGCGTCCAGTCCACTTCACGACTCTGCACGGTGCTGTGCAGAGAGTGCAGCCAGCGCCAGCTTTCCAGCATCACGGTGTTGCTGTCGTAGTAGGCCGGGTCATAAACCTGGAAGAAGCGCTGTGCGCGGCCTTCGTTGTTGATCACCGTCCCGTCGCTTTCTGCGAAGCTTGCAGCAGAGAGCACCAGGTGTGCTTTGTCCATGATCGCGGTGCGCTGATGGTCGATAACCATCACCAGCGGTGCTTTGGAGAGCGCGGCGTCAACGCGAGCGGCGGAAGCGTGGCGATGCAGGTCATTTTCCAGCACTACCACCGCATCAGCAGAACCGGATTCCAGTTCGCTTAACGCTTCTTCCAGCGAGCCGCCGCCAATCATGCCCAGTCCGATGCTGTTCACCGCACGGGCAATCATGGTCACACCGACGTCAGCGCCACGGCCCTTCAGGGCTTTGGCAACGTTCGCTGCGGCCTGAATGATTTCAGCGCTACCGGCGTTGGTACCGGAAATGATCAGTGGTTTCTTCGCCCCCGCCAGCGCCTGAACAATCACGTCGACCTTGTTCTGCAGGTCGCGATCCAGTTCAACGGCCGGCGAGTTGCTGTCCAGCGCGTGGGCAATGGCAAAGCCGAGGCGCGCCTGATCTTCAACCGGTGCGCAGTAGGTCCACGCGGCGATATCGTCCAGACGGGTGTTGTCGACGTTAGTCACAAACAGAGGATGCTTCGCGCGCTGGCCGATGTTGAGGATCGCCGCAATCTGCCAGTCAGCCACTTTCTGCGCCGCTGCCATTTCACGTGCTTTACCCTTCACCGCCTGACGAACCGCCAGAGCCGCGCGTGCGCCGGTCTGCGTCAGGTCTTCCCCGAGCACCAGAACCGCATCATAGGATTCGATTTCGCGCAGCGCAGGCGTGTGTACACCGCCTTCACGCAGTACTTTCAGCACCAGTTGCAGACGTTCCTGCTCGCCATGGGCGATACCGGTATAGAAGTTTTCCGCCCCAACCAGCTCGCGCAGCGCGAAGTTGCTTTCGATGCTGGCGCGCGGGGAGCCGATGCCGATCACTTTCTTCGACTGGCGCAGAATATCTGCCGCGCCCTGCATCGCCTGTTCAGCGTTGAGGGTAATGACGTCGTCGCCACGGCGCTGAACCGGCTGACGCGGACGGTCTTTCAGGTTCACATAGCCATAGCCAAAACGACCGCGATCGCAGAGGAAGTAGTGGTTAACGGTACCGTTGTAACGGTTTTCGATACGTCGCAGTTCACCGTAACGTTCACCCGGGCTGGTGTTACAGCCGAGGGAGCACTGCTGGCAGATGCTTGGCGCAAACTGCATGTCCCATTTACGGTTGTAACGCTCGGAGTGGGTTTTATCCGTGAACACGCCGGTCGGGCAGATTTCTACCAGGTTACCGGAGAATTCGCTTTCAAGCGTACCGTCTTCCGGACGACCGAAGTAAACGTTGTCATGCGCGCCATACACGCCCAGATCCTGACCGTCTGCATAATCTTTGTAGTAACGCACGCAGCGGTAGCAGGCGATGCAGCGGTTCATTTCGTGAGAGATGAACGGCCCCAGATCCTGATTTCGGTGGGTACGCTTGGTAAAGCGATAGCGACGGAAGCTGTGACCGGTCATGACGGTCATATCCTGAAGGTGGCAGTTACCTCCCTCCTCACACACCGGACAGTCGTGTGGGTGGTTGGTCATCAACCACTCCACTACGCTTTCGCGGAACTGTTTGGCTTCTTCGTCATCAATCGAAATAAAAGTGCCTTCGGTGGCTGGCGTCATACAGGACATCACCAGTCGACCACGCGTGTCTTCCGCGTTTTGATATTGCTTCACCGCACACTGGCGGCAAGCACCGACGCTGCCCAGCGCCGGATGCCAGCAAAAGTACGGAATATCGAGGCCAAGAGACAGACAAGCTTCCAGCAGGTTGTCCGCCCCGTTGACTTCGTATTCTTTGCCGTCTACATGAATCGTAGCCATTAGCATGCTTCCAGTTGGCTCGGCCGAAACCGAGCGTTAATCAAAATTCTGTTTTTACCAGCGTGCTTTCAGCAGGTTCGGCTGAATACCATTGATAGAATGGGTATTGCTGAACGGCTGCTTGATGCCTGCTTCGAATTCGTCGCGGAAATATTTAATCGCGCTCTGCAGCGGCTCGACGGCACCCGGTGCGTGAGCACAGAAGGTTTTACCTGGCCCTAAGAATCGACACAGTTGCTCAAGTGTCTCGATATCGCCAGGCTGGCCTTCGCCACGTTCGATAGCGCGCAGGATCTTCACGCTCCACGGCAGACCGTCACGGCATGGTGTACACCAGCCGCAGGACTCGCGGGCGAAGAACTCTTCCAGGTTACGCACCAGGGATACCATGCCGATCTCGTGGTCGACGGCCATCGCCAGCGCGGTACCCAGACGGCTGCCTGCTTTACCAATGCTTTCGAACTCCATTGGCAGGTCAAGGTGGGCTTCGGTTAAGAAGTCTGTCCCTGCCCCACCCGGCTGCCAGGCTTTGAATTTCAGGCCATCGCGCATGCCGCCGGCGTAGTCTTCAAGAATTTCACGTGCGGTGGTGCCGAACGGCAGCTCCCAGACGCCAGGATTCTTCACGCGACCGGAGAAGCCCATCAGCTTGGTACCGGCATCTTTACTTGATGAGATGCCCTGATACCACTCCACGCCGTTCGCAAGGATAGCCGGAACGTTACACAGGGTTTCGACGTTGTTTACACAGGTCGGTTTACCCCATACGCCGGAGCTTGCCGGGAACGGTGGCTTGGAGCGCGGGTTCGCGCGGCGGCCTTCCAGGGAGTTAATCAGCGCGGTTTCTTCACCGCAGATATAACGCCCGGCACCGGTGTGCACGAACAGCTCGAAGTCAAACCCGGTGCCCAGGATGTTTTTACCCAGCAGTCCGGCTTCAGTGGCTTCGGCAATCGCGCGACGCAGGTTTTCAGCCGCTTCGATGTATTCGCCGCGCAGGAAGATGTAGCCACGGTACGCTTTCAGCGCGAACGCGGAGATCAGCATGCCTTCCACCAGCAGGTGCGGCAGCTGTTCCATCAGCAGGCGGTCTTTATAGGTACCCGGCTCCATTTCATCGGCGTTACACAGCAGGTAACGGATGTTCATGGATTCATCTTTCGGCATCAGGCTCCACTTCAGACCGGTGGAGAAGCCCGCACCGCCGCGCCCTTTCAGGCCAGAATCTTTTACCGCATTAACGATGTCGTCTGGCGCCATGCCGCCGAGGGCTTTACGCGCACCGGCATAGCCGTTTTTGCTCTGATATTCGTCGAGCCAGACCGGCTGTTTGTCATCGCGCAGACGCCAGGTCAGCGGATGCGTCTCAGCAGTACGAATTACAGTTTTCATTTGTACTGCTCCAGCAGGTCAGGAATCGCTTCCGGCGTCAGATGGCTGTGAGTGTCCTCATCAATCATCATGGTCGGTCCCTTGTCGCAGTTACCCAGGCAGCAGGTTGGCAGCAGGGTAAAGCGTCCGTCGAACGTGGTCTGGCCCGGCTTAATATTAAGTTTCTTCTCAATCGCAGCCTGAATGCCCTGATAACCGGTAATGTGGCAGACAACGCTGTCACAGTAGCGGATCACATGGCGGCCGACCGGCTGACGGAAGATCTGGCTGTAGAACGTGGCTACGCCTTCTACGTCACTCGCCGGAATGCCCAGCACTTTTGCGATCTCATAGATCGCCCCATCCGGCACCCAACCACGCTGTTTCTGTACGATTTTCAGCGCTTCAATGGACGCCGCACGCGGGTCTTCGTAGTGGTGCATCTCGTGCTCAATGGCGGCACGCTCTGCTTCACTCAGCTCAAAAGCCTCGGTTTGTGGTTGTTGATTCTCGTGCATAATTAGCGGTCCACATCTGACATAACAAAATCGATACTACCCAGATACACAATCAGGTCGGAGACCAGACTGCCGCGAATGGCGGCCGGGATCTGCTGCAGGTGCGCAAAGCTTGGCGTACGCACGCGGGTACGGTAGCTCATGGTGCTGCCGTCGCTGGTGAGGTAGTAGCTGTTGATACCCTTGGTCGCTTCAATCATCTGGAAGGATTCTTGTGCCGGCATGACCGGGCCCCAGGAAACCTGCAAGAAGTGGGTGATCAGGGTTTCGATATGTTGCAGCGTGCGCTCTTTCGGTGGCGGCGTCGTCAGCGGGTGATCCGCCTTGAACGGGCCTTCCGGCATGTTGTTGAGGCACTGCTCAAGGATGCGCAGGCTCTGGCGCAGCTCTTCCACTTTCAGCATCACGCGGGTGTAGCAGTCGGAAACGCCGCCGCCAACCGGGACTTCAAAGTCGAAGTTCTCGTAGCCAGAGTAAGGACGGGCTTTACGCACGTCGAAATCAATACCGGTCGCACGCAGGCCAGCACCTGTGGTTCCCCACTCCAGCGCCTCTTTCGCGCCGTAGGCGGCAACGCCCTGGGAGCGGCCTTTCAGGATGGAGTTACGCAGCGCGGCTTTCTCGTAAGACGCCAGACGTTTCGGCATCCAGTCGAGGAATTCACGCAGCAGGCGGTCCCAGCCGCGCGGCAGATCGTGCGCCACGCCGCCGATGCGGAACCAGGCCGGGTGCATACGGAAACCGGTAATCGCTTCCACCAGATCGTAGATTTTCTGACGGTCGGTAAAGGCGAAGAAGACCGGCGTCATCGCGCCGACGTCCTGAATGAACGTGGAGATGTACAGCAGGTGGCTGTTAATACGGAACAGTTCAGACAGCATCACGCGAATCACATTAACGCGATCCGGGACGGTGATGCCTGCCAGTTTCTCAACAGCCAGCACGTATGGCATCTCGTTTACGCAGCCGCCGAGGTATTCGATACGGTCGGTATACGGAATGTAGCTGTGCCAGGACTGACGCTCGCCCATCTTCTCAGCACCACGGTGGTGGTAGCCGATGTCAGGCACGCAGTCGACAATCTCTTCGCCGTCAAGCTGAAGAATAATACGGAATGCACCGTGCGCAGACGGGTGGTTTGGACCGAGGTTAAGGAACATGAAGTCCTCGTTTTCGGTGCCGCGCTTCATGCCCCAGTCTTCCGGCTTGAAGGTCAGCGCTTCCATCTCCAGATCCTGCTTGGCTTTGGTCAGCTCAAACGGGTCGAATTCGGTGGCGCGTGCCGGGTAGTCTTTACGCAGCGGGTGGCCGGTCCAGGTCTGCGGCATCATGATGCGCGTCAGATGCGGGTGGCCGTCGAAGGTCATGCCGAACATTTCCCAGGTTTCACGCTCGTACCAGTTAGCGTTCGGGAAAAGTTTGGTGATCGTCGGCAGATGCATGTCGTTTTCAGACAATGCCACCTTGAGCATGATATCCGTGTTGCGGTCTATTGAGATCAGGTGGTAGAAAACGGAAAAATCCGCAGCAGGGAGACCCTGGCGGTGCGTTCTCAGACGTTCGTCCATGCCGTGTAAGTCAAACAGCATGACGTAAGGTTTTGGCAATTTCTTGAGGAAATCGACAACTTCCAGTAATTGCTCACGCTTCACCCAAACAACGGGTACCCCGGTGCGGGTGGCCTGAACAGTAAAGGCATCCGGCCCAAAACGGTTGCGCAGTTCGCCAATGACGGGGTCATCGAGATGATCCCGGGTCTGCCAGGCGGCTTCTTGCGCGGTTAAGTCGGTCATATTGTTCACCATTGCAAATGGTCCGTGGTGACTGTTAAGCCTGGCTTCGCGCTATTTGAGTAGTGATATGCGAAGGTGTTCTCCAGGCCCACAGGCGCAAATTAAATTTCGTCAGGCGTACGCAGGTTGGTGACGGCAATACGTTCACCACGTTTACGCTCGCGCTCAGACTGCATGTTCGCGCGATAGACACCTTGATCGCCAACAACCCAGGAGAGCGGACGGCGTTCTTTACCGATTGACTCCTGCAGCAGCATCAGCGCCTGCATATAGGCCTCTGGACGCGGCGGGCAGCCCGGGATGTACACATCCACCGGAATGAACTTATCAACGCCCTGCACAACGGAATAAATGTCGTACATACCGCCGGAGTTTGCACATGCGCCCATGGAGATTACCCATTTTGGCTCCAGCATCTGGTCATAAAGACGCTGAATAACCGGTGCCATCTTGGTAAAGCAGGTCCCGGCCACCACCATCAGGTCAGCCTGACGTGGAGAAGCACGCAGTACCTCGGCCCCAAAACGCGCAACGTCATGCACCGCAGTGAATGACGTCACCATTTCAACGTAGCAGCAAGAAAGGCCAAAGTTGTATGGCCAGATGGAGTTCTTACGACCCCAGTTGACCATATCGTGCATGGCATGTTCGAGCTTGCCCATGTACACGCTTTTGTTGACTTCTTGCTCCAGGGGGTCGGTTACGATCTCCTGTTTTTGCAGGGGGTAACGGTCATTCTCACCGTTAGGATCTATGCGGGTGAGCGTATAATCCATCTTATTGCCTCGCTGTTACTGCTGACGATTAGAGATACTGTTTTCCGGGTTGATGTGTTCACGGCGTGAACGCACAGGTGTCCAGTCCAGCGCGCCAATACGCACCAGATAAACCAGACCGGCCAGTAACACTAAAATGAAAATTGCGGCCTCGACAAAGCCCACCCAACCACTTTCGCGAATGGAGGTAGACCACGCGAAGAGGTAAAGCGCTTCCACGTCGAAAATGACGAAGAACATGGCTACCAGGTAGAACTTGGCAGACAGGCGTAAGCGAGCGGTACCTACTGAATCAATACCTGATTCGAAAGGTGTGTTTTTGTGCCTTGCGCGGGCGCGACCGCCCAGGAACCAGCCGCCGACTAACATCAGGCAGCACAGGCCAATGGCTACAATAAGAAAGATTGCGAATGCCCAGTGATGAGCGATGACTTCTGTGGATGTTGACATACTCATTGCTTACTCATCAAAAGTGATACCGACGACACTGCTCTTGCTGGCAGATGGGCATCACATCGATTCATGGGGAGGAACAAAATAACCTTACACTAACTGTCAGAAATGAGACATAGACAGCAAAATGATGGGGTTTTTTACTCCTTTCTATAACCTTTTGTCAACTTTAACAAAGGTTTCTTCACATTAAATTACAACGTGCGATTCTCATTAACATTTGGTGCCCTTTAACCCTGGTGGGTACATGACTTTACGTCAAATGCATCTTGTTGAATCGTGTCCGTTTTGGAAGTAAAAAAAATAACCCTCCTATTTTGACAGGATTTGCCAACGATTCCTCCCCCCAAATGGGAGTATTTTCTTGATCTGAGACACGCTTTTGTTAATTCAATCAAAAAAACAGCAACATATTTCCTGTTTTTTTAACATCGGCGGGGTATTAGGCAAGTTAGAAGAGGTATCGTTTATAACTTAACCAAAAGCATTTTCTGCATTGATAAATAAGCGGTATTTGCTTTAACCCTGCTCCGTTCGCGGTTATGAATAGCAAAAAAAACCACTCGCAGGAAAAAATCATGCGAGTGGCTCTTTTTTGCACTTACATTTTGTTACGAGAATTTTGGGGGAATGATCACTCAAAATCCCTTTCCACAATCAGGGAGTCATCCCCTCCTTCCGGAGTAACAGGCGCGTACTGCCATGGATTGTGGTAGTTTTCCATTGCCTCGAATACCACTTTCGCTAGCTCGTTGTTGCTGGCGGCATTATGGCACAGCAGGTACTCCGTATCCGGCAACGACGGGAGTCCCTCAGATTGACCCAGCACACGCAGATCGGGGCTCATCATCTCCACCGGACGGGCTGTTACGCCAAGTCCGGCCTTCACTGCCGCTCGTACCGCAGGCAACGTTGACGCAACGTACGCCAGGCGCCACGGAATACTGGCTTCGTTGAGCGCAGTCAGCACCATATCGCGGAACGGACTAGGATCGTCCAGCAGGACCAGGGGTATTGGCTCACCTTTTTGCAATACGTACTCCGCGGCACAGTACCAGTGCGTAGGAGAAGTACGCAGCGTCAGGCAGTCATACTGGCCAGGTCGATGCGTGGTGACCACCAGGTCAACCTCGTTTTCTTTCAGCATCTCAACCATGAAGGCATTGCGTTTAACGCTAACGTCCAGGGCAAGCTTCGGATAAACCGAGCTAATTCGGTTGAGAAGGAAGGGCAAAATGGTATCTGCTGATTCATCTGACGCCCCTAATGTTAACACTCCCTGAAGGTTGCTAAACATTAATGACATACAGGCTTCATCATTAAAGCGCAGTATCTTTCTGGCATAACCCAGAAGCTGAATACCATGTTCTGTTAAAAGCTTATTACGTCCATGACGCGCAAAAAGCTCTTTACCAACCAGTTGTTCCAGCCGCTGCATTTGCTGACTCACGGCGGACTGGGTACGGCAAACGGCGGCAGCAGCTGCTGCAAAAGTGTTGAGATCGGCGACCGCAACAAACGTTCTCAGCAGATCGAGGTCGAGATTCATTATCGGACGATTTGCATTTATCATATCTTTTCACTTTCAGGTTGCTCGTGCGGAGCTGCCCGGGTTGAAGCTGTGTGTAACAGTTAAGCAATTCCTTCTGAAGAGTTTCCCTCGCGTCCCGGCCCGGCAGACTGCCTGACAGATAGTTATTGTACTTTGGTATATCAACAGTCAGAAATCACGTTTCATGACGTTATTTTTATTCTCTTGCGTTCAGGATATTTCGTTATCTGAAGGTAGATGTAAATTCCATTAAGAGTAAGACATGTTTTCTGCCATCTATATCGCAGCGTTGCCAGCGTAGCAAGATGTGACTTACCCAATCAGCCAGAGATTACTTTAACAATAACAATCGATTAATACAGGAAGGCAGAAGCTGATATACGTAACAGGCCTATCGCTACGCTGCATTCCCAAAACACATCTTAACCCAAATCCACTATATTTATAAGTCTTATTGCAATATAACGGATTTAACGCCAATGATAAGCAACTACACTCTTTTTATTAAAATTAACGAAAGTTGCATTTTCGTCGTTAATAATAAATAAAGTTTAATTTAGATTCAGGCCATTCATTAATAACACTTAACATTAATTTCACATGAGTAACTTTTAACCTGGCTTTGCTAATAGAGCAAACTGTATCTCAGCATTCAGGTTTTACGAATGGTCACTCAGGGGGACTAACGCTTCAGCCCGGATCGTCTTTTTAATTAAATCAGAATAATATTAATATTTATGTGGAACTTTCAGCATAAAAAACCCAACATTAAGCGTTTTCACGGTAATTTCAGGCGCAAAATCACTCCATCATTAGATTAAGCAATCACAGCAGTGCTGCCTGGTTGGACAAAATCTTCTTCTGTGCGCCCTTCAAAACGAAGCGCGGTGGGAGTACATTGTTCCGTGCTGCTTCCACGGCAGGAAGTTGCAATAATAGCGAAAAGGTTAAAGGTTCATGTCCCCTATCGAAAAATCCAGCAAGCTCGACAACGTCTGTTACGACATCCGTGGCCCGGTACTCAAAGAGGCAAAACGCCTTGAAGAGGAAGGCAATAAGGTTCTGAAACTCAACATCGGCAACCCCGCGCCATTTGGTTTTGAAGCGCCGGATGAGATCCTGGTGGATGTGATCCGTAACCTGCCCACTGCACAAGGCTACTGCGATTCAAAAGGGCTCTACTCCGCCCGTAAAGCCATTATGCAGCACTACCAGGCTCGCGGTATGCGCGACGTCACCGTTGAAGATATCTACATTGGCAACGGTGTCTCGGAGCTGATCGTTCAGGCGATGCAGGCGCTCCTGAACAGCGGCGATGAAATGCTGGTTCCCGCTCCAGACTATCCGCTGTGGACGGCTGCGGTATCGCTCTCCAGCGGTAAAGCGGTGCACTATCTTTGCGATGAATCGTCGGACTGGTTCCCGGATCTGGATGACATTCGCGCCAAAATAACACCGCGCACCCGGGGAATCGTGATCATTAACCCGAATAACCCGACGGGCGCGGTCTATTCAAAAGAGCTGCTGATGGAGATCGTCGAGATCGCCCGCCTGCACAACCTGATCATCTTTGCCGACGAGATTTACGACAAGATCCTGTACGACGCGGCGCAGCACCACTCTATCGCCGCGCTGGCGCCCGATCTGCTGACGGTCACCTTTAACGGACTGTCTAAAACTTACCGCGTTGCCGGTTTCCGTCAGGGCTGGATGGTACTGAACGGTCCGAAAAAACATGCGAAAGGCTACATTGAAGGGCTGGAGATGCTGGCATCCATGCGTCTGTGCGCCAACGTACCGGCGCAACATGCGATCCAGACAGCACTCGGGGGCTATCAAAGCATCAGCGAGTTTATCGTTCCAGGCGGCCGCCTCTATGAACAGCGCAACCGTGCATGGGAATTAATTAATGATATTCCGGGCGTCTCCTGCGTGAAGCCTAACGGCGCGCTGTATATGTTCCCGAAAATCGACGCGAAGCGCTTCAATATTCACGACGACCAGAAAATGGTGCTCGACTTCCTGTTGCAGGAAAAAGTGCTGCTGGTTCAGGGGACGGCGTTTAACTGGCCGTGGCCGGATCACGTGCGTATTGTAACCCTGCCGCGCGAAGACGATCTCGAAATGGCCATCAGCCGCTTCGGGCGATTCCTCTCGGGGTACCATCAGTAACGCTGACTTTCCGCCGGGTGGCGCTGCGCTTACCCGGCCTGTAACATCTGCAAATTTGCATCTTCCCTCCCCTCCCCGCACAATGAAGTCCGTCGCAGTGAAGACATAAGGTAACCTATGAGTCAGAGTCATTTCTTTGCCCACCTCTCCCGCCTGAAACTCATCAACCGCTGGCCGCTGATGCGCAACGTGCGCACTGAAAATGTGTCTGAGCACAGTTTGCAGGTTGCTATGGTCGCTCATGCGCTGGCAGCAATTAAAAACCGCAAATTCAACGGGCAGGTTAATGCCGAACGTATCGCCCTGCTGGCGTTGTACCACGATGCATCGGAAGTGCTGACCGGGGATCTGCCTACGCCGGTGAAATATTTCAACTCGCAGATTGCCCAGGAATATAAGGCCATTGAGAAGATTGCCCAGCAGAAGCTGATCGATATGGTGCCTGATGAGCTGCGTGATATCTTCGGGCCACTGATCGACGAGCATCAGTATACGGAAGAGGAGAAATCCCTGGTTAAGCAGGCCGATGCGCTGTGCGCCTACCTGAAATGTCTGGAAGAGTTATCCGCGGGGAATAACGAGTTCCTGCTGGCGAAAACGCGCCTGGAGAAAACGCTCGACTCCCGCCGTAGCGAAGAGATGGATTACTTTATGCAGGTGTTTGTGCCGAGCTTCCATTTGTCTCTGGATGAGATCAGTCAGGATTCACCGCTGTAGTTTTTCGCCCAGCGGCGCTGCGCTTGCAGGGCCTACGGATCACGTAGGCCGTGTAAGGCGTAGCCGCCACCCGGCAATGTTCTCAGAACGGGAATAACACCGGAATCAGCACCACGCATACCAGCATCACCAGCACGGTGAACGGCACGCCAATTTCACGAAGTCGCTGGATGAGATTAGCAAGGATTCGCCGCTGTAGTTTTTCGCCCAGCGGCGCTACGCTTGCAGGGCCTACGGATCACGTAGGCCGGGTAAGGCGTAGCCGCCACCCGGCGATGTTCTCAGAACGGGAATTACACCGGAATCAGCACCACGCATACCAGCATCACCAGCACGGTGAACGGCACGCCAATTTCACGAAGTCGCTGGATGAGATCAGTCAGGATTCACCGCTGTAGTTTTTCGCCCAGCGGCGCTGCGCTTGCAGGGCCTACGGATCACGTAGGCCGGGTAAGGCGTAGCCGCCACCCGGCAATGTTCTCAGAACGGGAATTACACCGGAATCAGCACCACGCATACCAGCATCACCAGCACGGTGAACGGCACGCCAATTTCACGAAGTCGCTGGATGAGATTAGCAAGGATTCGCCGCTGTAGTTTTTCGCCCAGCGGCGCTGCGCTTGCAGGGCCTACGAATCACGTAGGCCGGGTAAGGCGTAGCCGCCACCCGGCGATGTTCTCAGAACGGGAATAACACCGGAATCAGCACCACGCATACCAGCATCACCAGCACGGTGAACGGCACGCCCAGCTTTACAAAATCGCTGAATCGATAGTTTCCCGGCCCCAGCACCAGGGTATTGACCGGGGAAGATACCGGCGTCATAAATGCCGCGGACGCCGCCATCGCTACCACCATCGCAAACGGATAGGGCGAAACGCCCATCGATTTTGCCATCGCCAGCGCAATAGGCGCCATCAGCACCGCCGTTGCGGTATTGGAGATGAACAAACCAATGGTGGCGCACATGACGAACAGGCAAACCATCATCAGGTACGGACCATATCCCCCGCCCGCGTCCATTAAGCCTTTTACGATCAAATCCACCCCGCCGGTTTTCTGTAGCGCCAGGGCGAAGGGCATCATCCCAACGATGAGAATGATGCTTGGCCAGTGAATCGCTTTGTAAGCGCTTTCGGCGTCGATACAGCGGAATTTGCCCATTAACAGACAGGCGATTGTCGCCGCCACCGGGTTAGGGATCTCGTCCGTCAGCATCAACGCGACCATCAACACCAGGCAAAAAATCGCATGGGGCGCCTGACTGTGCGCCGGTGACGCGTCGCTCTCTTCAATCGGCATATTCAGCACCACAAAATTGCGGCCTTTCTGCCCGAGCTGGCTAATCAGTTTCCAGTTGCCGACCACGAGGAAGATATCCCCCAGCAGGATCGGCTCATCCACCACCGCCCCTTCAAGGGCTACGCCATCGCGCTTCAGGCCCACCACGTTGAGGCCATAGCGGGTACGAAAGCCGATTTCGCGCACGGTTTTGCCCAATAACTCCGATTCCGGGATCAGCGACACCTCGGCCATTCCCACATCCAGCGCCCGGTCGGAGAAATACTCGCCGCGCAGCACCATCGGCTCCAGCAGCTGCTCGCTACAAAACTCTCGCAGATCCACGTCCGCGGTGGACATATCAATCAGCAGGACGTCACGCGCGCGAAACTCTGACACCCCATTCACGTTAACGATTACCCGACGAAAACGACGCCAGCGCTCAACCCCGATGACGTTCGCGCCATAGCGTTCGCGTAGCTTAAGGTCGTCCAGCCGCTGGCCTATCATCGGCGAACCGGGGCGGATAGCCAGCCGACGGGCGCGCCCGGTCAGACGGTACTCTTTGATCAAATCGCGAAAAGTTCGCCGCTTCCAGCCCTCTTTGGCTTTGTCCTGCTTCTCCCCTTTCAGCGCGAAACGGGTCAACAGCATATAGATAATGCCCATCACCAGTACAACCAGCCCGATCGGCGTGACGCTGAAAAAGCTAAACCCCTCAAGCCCCTCACGGATCAGTTCGCTGTTCACGACGAGGTTCGGCGGGGTCGCGACCAGCGTCATCATGCCGCTGATGAGCCCGGCAAAGCTCAACGGCATCATCAGCCGCGACGGGGAGATCTGCATCCTCATGCAGACGCTCAGCACAACCGGAATAAAGATGGCCACGACCCCCGTCGAGCTCATAAACGCACCCAGTCCGGCGACCGTCAGCATCAGGTAAATCAGCATTTTGGTTTCGCTGCTGCCCGCCACTTTAACCAGCCACGACCCCATCATCGTCGCTACGCCGGTGCGTACCAGCCCGTCGCCAATAATAAACAGGGCGGCAATCAAAATAACGTTGGGATCGCTAAACCCGGAAAAGGCTTCTGGCAGGGAAAGGGTACCGCTCAGAACGAACGCGACAATCACAAACAGGGCGACGGCATCCATGCGCACCTTGCCCGTGGCAAAAAGAATGATGGCGATTAACAGCAGGCTCAGGACCCAAATCAGTTCACCGTTCACAACATGTCCTTGTCAGTGGAGGAGAAGCAATTCTGCCATAAAAAAGCCCCGGTAATGCGGGGCTATATCATGGGATTACATTTTTAGCGAGACGGTTACAACGCCGTCTGATGCCTTCGAGACGTCGATGGCGGTCAGAGTATTAAGCACAAAATCCGCCTCCTCCAGCCGGGGGGACCCCGCCGGGACGTTAACGGCAATGACGTGGCTTCCGGCGTTCAGTCCGGCCAGCACGCCTGCCGCCGCGTCTTCCACCACCACGCACTCCGCTGGCGCAAGGCCGAGCATTTCAGCGCCGAGCAGAAACGCATCCGGTTCGGGCTTGCCGCGCTTTACGCGCTCAGCGGTAATGAAGACGTCCGGCGTCGGTAAACCGGCCGCCTTATGGCGGGCATGCGCGACAGGAACCGAGCCGGAGGTGACGATAGCCCACGGGATCTGCGCTTCATTCAGATGCTCAAGCAGTTCGCGCGCACCGGGCAGCGCGGTGATGCCCTCAGTGTCGGTAGCTTCAATCTGCTCCAGATATTTGAACTCCGCCTGAATCTCTTCCTCAGAACGTCCCGCCAGGAAGTGCCGCAATGAGGTAATGGCCTGTTTGCCATGGATGAAATTCAGTACATCCTGATGGTCGATGCCGTGCCTGTCGGCCCAATGACACCAGGAACGCTCCACTACCGGCAGCGAATCCACCAGCGTACCGTCCAGATCAAACAGAAAACCTTTACACTGCACACGCACCTCCGTCAGGCATTAATGATTTGTTGAATTTCGTTGCTGCTTAAATGGTACTGACGCGGACAGGCGTGCCACGCGCTCAGCATACGTTGATACTTATCCCACATCGGGGTCTGGGCGTTGAAGCCGTGCGTACCCGCATCAAAATGAGTGTAGCGCCCTTCAGTGTTCACCATAAAGCGCACATAGCTCAGATAGCGCGCTTCTGTCGCGGCATCAAAGCCCAGGAACGTTACGCGGCGCTCGTCAATGGACTGCTGGTCTTTCAGATTGGTCCAGGACACATGCAGTGCATGGTACATCTCCATGATGTCGATAACGATACGGCAGGTTTCCTCTTTCAGTTCGCCAAATTCGCGATCCAGTTCGCGCATCTGCAAGCCAAAACCACGTTCAACAATGGTTTGCAGGCGGCTGTAGCGCGCAGCGTTATCGGGATCAAGCATAGTCATCATCTTGTACTGGTTAGACAAAATCAGACGTTGAGCATGGGTCATTTCCATCTTTCGACTCCTGTAGCGCATTGCACTGTAAAAAAAAGACACGGTAACTGATTGTTACTGTGCCTTCTTTTGGTCGTCGTTTCGATGATCAATCACAAGTCATCGAGGAATGTTTTATCAAGCTGTTTAAACGCGCGCTTGAGGGTGTCCGCCAGCGCCTGATAATCCGGCTTGCCTTCAACCGGGGCGAGCGCCTGGCCGGCCTCCTCCAGTTTTCCACGCACTTCATAAAACCAGTGTAAAATAGAAGGCGGAAGTGGCGTGACGGAACGTTTACCTAACCACCACAATCCCTGCATCGGCAGGCTTAAAGCAAAGAGCGCCGTCGCGACGGCAGGTCCAAGCTGTCCACCCAGCGCAATTTGCCAGCAAAGAGTAAAGACGGCGATCGGGGGCATAAAGCGAATCGCATAGCGCGTGGCGCGAATAGTGCGATTTTCAATAAACATGGGCGCGAGGCGCTTTTCCATCGGCCATGTCTTTGCGTAATGCTGTCCCCGACGAAACAGACTAAAAAAGTTCACGGACGGGATTTCAGGTGTTGACATGGCTGTACCTCAACTTCACATATAAAAATTAAAATTTTCGTGCAAAACCACAACAGGCTATGACAACGTTCAAAATATTTTGTCATCGCTACCCCGTATCGGGTATCCTGTGCCAGCCTGATAGGCCGTAGACGAGAAGCGTTAACTCGTCAAATTATCGCATATTATGCCATTGTCTGAAAAATGTTCAAAATGGCTTAAAATCATAGGTATTTCTTCCATCCTGCCAGAATGTTCGTTTGGCATGATGTTAATCATAAATGTCTGAGTCAGCATGCGTTACGCTTTAGACTCATTGACGTTTTTTTAGCCACGTATCAATTATAGGTACTTCCATGTCGAGTAAGTTAGTACTGGTTCTGAACTGCGGTAGCTCTTCACTGAAATTCGCCATCATCGATGCGCTCAACGGTGATGAGTACCTCTCTGGTTTGGCCGAATGTTTCCATCTGCCTGAAGCACGTATCAAGTGGAAGATGGACGGCAGCAAACAAGAAGCGGCTTTAGGTGCAGGCGCCGCTCACAGTGAAGCGCTGAACTTTATCGTTAACACTATTCTGGCACAAAAACCAGAACTGTCTGCTCAGCTGACTGCGATTGGTCACCGTATCGTCCACGGCGGCGAAAAATACACCAGCTCCGTGGTAATCGACGACTCTGTGATTCAGGGCATCAAAGACTCTGCGTCTTTCGCACCGCTGCATAACCCGGCTCACCTGATCGGTATCGCTGAAGCACTGAAATCCTTCCCGAATCTGAAAGATAAAAACGTGGCCGTGTTTGACACCGCGTTCCATCAGACCATGCCGGAAGAGTCTTACCTCTATGCCCTGCCATACAGCCTGTACAAAGAGCACGGCGTACGTCGCTACGGCGCACACGGCACCAGCCACTTCTATGTGACTCAGGAAGCCGCAAAAGTACTGAACAAGCCGGTTGAAGAAGTCAACATCATCACCTGCCACCTGGGCAACGGTGGTTCTGTTTCTGCTATCCGCAACGGTAAGTGTGTTGATACCTCTATGGGTCTGACCCCGCTGGAAGGTCTGGTGATGGGTACCCGTTCCGGTGATATCGACCCGGCGATCATCTTCCACCTGCACGACACCCTGGGCATGAGCGTTGACGACATCAACAAAATGCTGACCAAAGAGTCTGGCCTGCTGGGTCTGACCGAAGTCACCAGCGACTGCCGTTACGTTGAAGACAACTACGCAGAAAAAGCTGACGCTAAACGTGCAATGGACGTTTATTGCCACCGTCTGGCGAAGTACATCGGTTCTTACACCGCGCTGATGGACGGTCGTCTGGACGCGGTTATCTTCACCGGCGGCATCGGTGAGAACGCGGCAATGGTACGTGAGCTGTCCCTGGGCAAACTGGGCGTACTGGGCTTCGAAGTCGATCACGAGCGTAACCTGGCTGCCCGCTTCGGCAAGTCTGGCTTCATCAACAAAGAAGGCACCCGCCCGGCTATCGTTATCCCAACTAACGAAGAGCTGGTCATCGCGCAAGACGCGTGCCGCCTGACTGCCTGATTCCACACCGCCAGCAATGCTGGCGGTGCTGTTTTGTAGCCCGCCCAACGCGGCGGTAACGAAAGAGGATAAACCGTGTCCCGTACTATTATGCTGATCCCTACCGGAACCAGCGTCGGCCTGACCAGCGTCAGCCTCGGCGTGATCCGCGCTATGGAACGCAAAGGCGTTCGTCTGAGCGTCTTTAAGCCTATCGCCCAGCCACGTGCCGGTGGCGATGCGCCAGACCAGACCACCTCCATCGTTCGTAAGAACTCCAATCTGCCAGCGGCTGAACCGCTGAAGATGAGCCACGTTGAATCTCTGCTCTCCAGCAACCAGAAAGACGTGCTGATGGAAGAGATCATCGCCAACTACCACGCAAACGCGCAGGACGCTGAAGTGGTGCTGGTTGAAGGCCTGGTCCCGACCCGTAAACACCAGTTTGCCCAGTCTCTGAACTTTGAAATCGCGAAAACCCTGAACGCAGAGATTGTTTTCGTGATGTCTCAGGGCACGGACACCCCAGAGCAGCTGAAAGAGCGTATCGAACTGACGCGCAGCAGCTTCGGCGGTGCGAAAAACACCAGCATCACCGGCGTGATTGTTAACAAGCTGAACGCGCCAGTAGATGAGCAGGGCCGTACGCGTCCTGACCTGTCCGAAATCTTCGACGACTCTTCCAAAGCGAAAGTCATCAAAGTTGACCCGGCTAAGCTGCAGGATTCCAGCCCACTGCCGGTGCTGGGTGCGGTGCCATGGAGCTTCGATCTGATTGCCACCCGTGCAATCGATATGGCGCGTCACCTGAATGCCACCATCGTTAACGAAGGCGATATCAACACCCGCCGCGTGAAGTCCGTGACCTTCTGCGCGCGCAGCATTCCGCACATGCTGGAACACTTCCGCGCAGGTTCCCTGCTGGTGACCTCTGCTGACCGTCCAGACGTGCTGGTTGCAGCGTGCCTGGCTGCGATGAACGGCGTGGAAATCGGTGCGATCCTGCTGACCGGTGCCTACGAGATGGACCCGCGCGTCAGCAAGCTGTGCGAACGTGCGTTCGCCACTGGCCTGCCAGTCTTCATGGTGAACACCAACACCTGGCAGACCTCCCTGAGCCTGCAAAGCTTCAACCTCGAAGTGCCGGTTGATGACCACGAGCGTATCGAGAAAGTTCAGGAATACGTTGCGGGCTACATCAACGCAGACTGGATCGAATCCCTGACGGCGACGTCCGAGCGCAGCCGTCGTCTGTCTCCTCCAGCCTTCCGTTACCAGCTGACCGAGCTGGCGCGTAAAGCGGGCAAACGCGTGGTTCTGCCAGAAGGTGACGAACCACGTACCGTTAAAGCGGCGGCCATCTGTGCAGAGCGCGGTATCGCGACCTGTGTGCTGCTGGGTAACCCGGATGAGATCAACCGCGTTGCGGCGTCTCAGGGCGTTGAGCTGGGCGCTGGCATTGAGATCGTTGACCCGGAAGTGGTTCGCGAAAGCTACGTTGCCCGCCTGGTTGAGCTGCGTAAGAACAAGGGCATGACCGAAGCCGTTGCGCGCGAGCAGCTGGAAGACAACGTCGTGCTGGGTACGCTGATGCTGGAGCAGGACGAAGTTGACGGCCTGGTTTCCGGTGCGGTTCACACCACCGCGAACACCATCCGTCCACCGTTGCAGCTGATCAAAACCGCACCGGGCAGCTCTCTGGTCTCCTCCGTGTTCTTCATGCTGCTGCCTGAACAGGTTTACGTTTATGGCGACTGCGCGATCAACCCGGACCCAACCGCAGAGCAGCTGGCAGAAATCGCAATCCAGTCTGCGGACTCCGCGACTGCCTTCGGTATCGAACCGCGCGTCGCGATGCTCTCCTACTCCACCGGTACCTCTGGTGCAGGCAGCGACGTAGAGAAAGTCCGTGAAGCGACCCGCATTGCGCAGGAAAAACGTCCGGATCTGATGATCGACGGCCCGCTCCAGTACGATGCCGCGGTAATGGCTGACGTTGCGAAATCTAAAGCGCCTAACTCGCCGGTTGCAGGTCGCGCTACCGTGTTCATCTTCCCGGATCTGAACACCGGTAACACCACCTATAAAGCGGTACAGCGTTCAGCAGACCTGATCTCCATCGGGCCAATGCTGCAAGGTATGCGCAAGCCTGTGAACGACCTGTCTCGTGGTGCGCTGGTTGACGATATCGTCTACACCATCGCGCTGACGGCGATTCAGTCTTCGCAGCAGCAGTAAGCTAAAAAGCCCGGTGGCGCTAGCGCTTACCGGGCCCAGGGTTTTGTAGGCCGGATAAGCGAAGCGCCATCCGGCAAAAAAAGGCGACCATTCAACGGTCGCCTTTTTTATTACAGCAACTCTCGTGCCGCCGACACAATGTCATGTGCCGTCAGGCCATACTCCTTCTGCAGGAAGTCCTGCGTGCCTACCTGACCGTAACGCTCCTTCACCCCAACCCGCCGCATCGGCACCGGACAGGTTTCCACCAGCACTTCCGCCACCGCCGACCCCAGCCCGTTGTGAATGCTGTGGTTTTCGCAGGTCACAATACGCCTGGTTTTCTCGGCATAATTTTTCACCAGCATCCGATCGATGGGCTTCAGGGTAAACATGTCGATGACCGCTGCGCTTACCCCCTCCTGCTCCAGCTGGCGCGCCGCCTCCAGCGCTTCCGCCACCATAATGCCGTTAGCAATCAGGGTAATATCGGTTCCCTCGCGCAGCACGTTGCCCTTGCCGATGGTGAAGGTTGACCCCGGGGCATACACGCTCGGCGCCTGTTTACGGATGGTCCGCACCCAGTAGAAGCCTTCCAGGTCGATAAGCTGACGCAGCACATCTTCGAACATCACCGCATCGGTCACCTCCAGCACCACTGAATGCGCCAGACCGCGCACGATGCCCATATCCTCAAACGACATATGCGTCCCGCCGTTGTGGCAGGCCGTCACGCCCGCATCCGAGGCAATCACCTTCACGTTATTGCGCTGGTAGTCCAGGGACATAAACAGCTGGTCGAAGCAGCGACGGCTGGCAAAGGCGGTAAAGGTATGGACGAACGGCTTACGTCCGGTGAGCGACAGCCCGGCGGCCGTCCCAATCACGTTGGCCTCCATAATGCCGCAGTTGATGACGTGCTGTGGATAATCACGCGCTACGCCGTCCATCGCCATCGAACTCATCAGATCCGCTTCGAGCGCAATAATCTCGCTCCCGGCCTCAATCTGTTTTGCCACAAAACCCGCATAGACCTTACGCATCTCAACCGAATCTTTCTGTCCTGTCGGTGCAACCTTAATCATGTGAAGCCTCCAGTTGGCGAATCGTCTCGTTGAGCGCCGCTTTGCTCTCCTCAGTTAATCGCAGGTGATGCGAGTTGCTGAGCTGTTCCAGGTATGGCACCCCCTGCCCTTTGATGCTGTCGAGGATCACCACCCGCGGACGCGCATCGGTCGCAGGGATCGGCGCGGTCACCTCCAGCAGCGCCGGAATGTCGTCCCCTTTCACCGTCACCACGTCAAAACCAAAGGCCCGGAATTTGCCTTCCAGATCGAAGGCGCTGATGATTTCGTCCAGCTCGCCGTCGAGCTGCTGTTTGTTCCAGTCCACGAACACCGTCAGATTGTTCAGTCGATGGTGAGCAATAAACTGGAAGGCTTCCCAGCACTGCCCTTCGTTCAGCTCCCCATCGCCAACGATGCAAAACACCCGGTTTGGCCTTTCTGCCAGCTTGTGCGACAGCGCCATGCCGCCTGCAATGGAGATCCCCTGCCCCAGCGATCCGGTGGTGGCATCCACGCCGCGTGTTTTCAGGCGATCCGGGTGGCTTGGCAGACGCGTTCCGTTCTGGTTTAGCGTGCTCAGCTCTTCAATCGGGAAGTAGCCCTTAATCGCCAGCGTGCTGTACAGCGCCGGGCCCGCATGTCCCTTCGACAGCACAAAGTAATCGCGCTCTGGCCAGTCCGGATCGGCCGGGTCTATTTTCATCACCGCGCCGTACAGAATGGCCAGCGTTTCAACGACTGACATGCTGCCGCCGTAGTGACCAAAACCCAGCTGCGTCAGGGATTTCAGCGTCTCAAGGCGGATCTGACGCGCCAGTTCGGTTATTTCATTCTCATTCATGATTTGGCTCCGGGGTTTTCCTGCGCGTTACCGCTTGCAGGTTTGTTTTTAGCGAAGACGTTGTAGGCCACCAGCAGCGCAAACAACACAACAACCAGTCCGGTGATGGCAAGCGGCGACAGGAAGCGCGCCAGGTTGCCGAGCACAATCCCGACGGCGCCAAAGTCGGCGTCCGAGAAGGTCGTATTCGCAAAGCCAATCGCGCCCAGAACAGGCAGCAGCAGGACCGGCAGGAAGGTGATCAGCAGGCCGTTAGCAAAGGCGCCAATCATCGCCCCGCGACGTCCGCCGGTGGCGTTCCCAAACACGCCCGCCGTTGCACCGGTGAAGAAATGCGGCACGACGCCCGGCAGGATCAGCACCCAGCTAAACTGACCGCAGATGAACAAGCCTACAATCCCGCCGAGGAAGCTGAACAGGAAGCCAATCAGCACCGCGTTTGGCGCATACGGGTAGACCACCGGGCAGTCCAGCGCAGGTCGCGCATTGGGCACCAGTTTTTCCGAGAAGCCGGTAAAGGCCGGGACAATTTCCGCCAGAATCAGGCGCACACCCTGCAAGATGATAAACACGCCTGCCGCGAAGGTGATGGCCATAATGATGGCGTACACCAGGTAGTTCTGGCCGCCGCTGAAGGTGGCCTCCACGTACTCACGCCCGGCGCTCACCGCCATAATCAGGTAGATAATCATCATGGTCAGTGAGATGGAGATCGAACTGTCGCGCAGGAAGCTGAGGTTCTTCGGCAGGTTCATCTCTTCGGTGGAGCGCGAGCCTTTACCGACCTTGCTGCCAATCCAGCCGGACAGCACGTAGCCCAGCGTGCCGAAATGACCGAAGGCGATCTCATCGTTGCCGGTAATACGCTTCATATAGCGTTGCGCAATCGCCGGGAAGAAGGCCATAATCAGGCCGAGGATCAACGAACCGGTGAAGACCAGCCCTACCCCTTCGAAGCCTGCGACCGTCAGGATCACGCCAATCATGCACGCCATGTAGAAGGTGTGATGCCCGGTCAGGAAGATGTACTTCAGGCGGGTAAAGCGCGCGACAATAATATTCGCCACCATCCCGAAAGCCATAATGAGCGCGGTGGAGGCACCATATTTTTCCAGGGCAATTGACACAATAGCTTCATTGTTGGGAATAATGCCCTGAATATTAAAGGCGTGCTCAAACATACCGCCGAGCGGATTTAAAGAGCCCACCAGCACGGTTGCGCCGCCGCCCAGTACAATAAAGCCGAGAATGGTTTTAATTGTGCCTTTTACCACATCTGAAAAGGCTTTTTTCTGCGCCACCAGACCAATCAGGGCAATTAACCCGACCAGGACTGAAGGGACTTTTAAAATATCAACAACGAAATTCAGCGTTTCAAGGATAAACATATCCACCTCGCCTTTTCAGGATTATTGTCTTTCGAACCAGGCGCGCAGCTGCGCTTCGAGTTCGTTGATATCGATAATATTGTTGATCACCACCAGCTGGCTTTCCGGCACGCTGGCGCTGGCGGCAATGTCTTTCGCCATTACAAACAGGTCCGCCGCGCCCGGCGTGGCCGAGGAGAGATCGGAGTGTTCAACCTCTGCCTCAATTTCCAGTTTTTTGAGCACCTTTTTAATATTCATTTCGACCATAAAACTGCTGCCCAGGCCGGAGCCGCAAATAGCCATAATTTTCATTGTTATCCCCTTTTTTGAGTAGAGTACGCCCCATCACGCTGACGCGTAATGTTGAGATGAATCGGATTAAATAATTAAATCAGAAGCGATTGATAACGGTTTTTATCTCCTCCAGCGTATTCGCCCGATGTAATTCAGCCATATCTTCGTCGCTGGAAAATAATTCTGCTAAGGCGGAGATCATTTCGATATGGCTATGTTTGTCCGGCGCCGCCAGCATCACAATCACATCGACGGGGTCAAACTCACCAGCACCAAATGAGACGCCCTGTTTCAGTTTTAATAATGACAGGCCAAGTCCTTTCGCCCCTTCTTCCGGTCGCGCGTGTGGCATTGCCAGCCCAGGAGCCAGCACATAGTAGGGACCTAACCTGTGATGCTGCTCAATGATAGCCGTGACATATTTCGGCGCAATGACCTGCAAATCCAGCAGCGGTTTCGCGCACAGTTCCAGCGCCTGGGGCCAGCTTTCAACGCTATCCTGTAGGATGATGGTTGTATCATATATCCACTTTTTGAGCATTTTTCACTCCCGCTAAAGACCAGACATGGGCAAACTCTATTCAACCCATCAATTAATGACTGCGATCGCGATCACAAAGATAGCGCTACCAACGACTAACATGCAGAACTGTGATAGCGCTATCAAATTGCTATCCTGGTGCGAAATCACAGCAAAAAAAGGGATTTAAGGCGTATACTGCCTGTCACGTAAAATGAAGGATGAAACTAAATCGCGTCCTGTCAGCAGGAAGATGTATGTCTTTAACCCGAAAACGGCGCAGTACCGGAAAAGTAACGCTCGCGGATGTCGCGCAGCTTGCCGGCGTAGGCACGATGACTGTATCCCGTGCCCTCCGCACGCCCGAACAGGTTTCCGATAAACTGCGTGAAAAAATTGAAGCCGCGGTGCAGGAGCTGGGTTACATGCCCAATCTTGCCGCCAGCGCACTGGCATCGGCATCGTCATGGACGATTGCGATGGTTGTACCCAATCTTTCCGAAGCTGGCTGTTCCGAGATGTTCGCCGGGCTACAGCAGGTGCTCCAGCCAGCCGGATATCAGATCATGCTGGCGGAATCTCAGCATCGTCTTGAACAGGAAGAGAAACTGCTTGAAACGCTGCTGGCCTCGAACATCGCCGCGGCGATACTGCTCAGCGTCGAGCACTCCGATACCGTGCGACACTGGCTAAAAAACGCCTCTATCCCGGTGATGGAAATGGGTGCAATGCGTGCCGATCCTATTGATATGAATATCGGGATTGATAACGTCGCCGCCATGTATGAACTTACCGAAATGGTGATTCAGCGCGGCTACCAGAATATCGGCCTGCTGTGCGCTAACCAGGAGCAGTGGATTTTTCAGCAGCATTTGCAGGGCTGGTACAAGGCGATGCTGCGCCACCACCTGTCGCCAAACAGAGTGATTAATGCCGCCATGCCGCCGAGCTTTTCCACCGGTGCGGCACAATTGCCGGAGTTTCTGCTGGCGTGGCCGGAGCTGGATGCGCTGGTGTGCGTATCGGATGAACTGGCCTGCGGCGCGCTATATGAGTGCCAGCGTCGGCGCATCAAGGTGCCGGACGATTTAGCGGTCGTGGGCTTTGGCGACAGCGACGTCAGCCGCGTCTGTCAGCCGCCGCTGACGACGATGGCAGTACCGCATCGCAAGATTGGGATTGAAGCCGGGAAAGCGTTACTGGAACGTCTGAATGACGGAGACTGGCGCGACCATAAACCCATCGCGTCCAGCCTGTGTTTGCGGGAAAGCTGTTAAGGCTTACTCAGCCTCTTCCTCTTTTTCCGCCTTATTTTCCGGTTTAGCGGATTCGTTTTTGGCGTTGCGGGTCATCCACAGCGCCAGTGCTTTAAGGGAATCCGGCGTGAATTCGTCGCAACGCGCGGTGATCTCTTCCGGCGTCATCCAGCACACTTCGCTCACTTCCTCTTCCTGCAAGGCGAAAGGTCCGTGGGAAACGCAGCTAAACAGCCCGCCCCAGACGCGACAATGCTCATCTTCGAAATAAAACTGTCCGTGCTCGGCAAACGGCACGCCAGCGATACCTAACTCTTCTTCCGCTTCACGACGCGCGGAATCCAGCAATACTTCATCGGCCTGCACGACGCCACCCGCTGTGGCATCTAGCATACCAGGAAGAAAATCTTTGGTGTCAGTGCGACGCTGGACCAGAATCTTGCCCATGCCGTCATGAACAACGATGTACGTCGCGCGGTGACGCAGACGCTCCGCACGCATTTGTTCGCGGCTGGCCTGCGCGATCACTTCATTCTCTTCGCTGACAATGTCAACCCACTCAGTACTTGCCAAATGATTCTGCTCCACCATCGGGAAACCTTCTCGTCTAAGCGCTCTTTCGGCGCGTTTGCAGTTGTGGTGTAACTTACGGATTAATCGCTATCTGCGCAATAACTTGCTGATCATTAAGTGCGATAACGCTTAATGTCCCGTCTTCATACATGCCGTAGCTTGCCGGGTTACCGCCTTTAGGAATGCTGACAGACCCGGGGTTAAAGTGGTAAAACGCCCCGCGTTTTTCCGCCACCGGAATATGAGTATGACCATAAACCAGGACATCGCCAGCGGCGAGTGACGGCAGGTTATCCGGGCCGAACAGGTGCCCGTGGGTCAGGAACAAACGGCTGTTTTCCATCAACACCTGTTGCCAGGGAGCGGTGATGGGAAATTGCAGCAGCATCTGGTCAACTTCGCTGTCGCAGTTGCCGCGAACGGCGATAATGCGCGAGGCAAAATGATTAAGTTTTTCCGCCACCTGCGCGGGAGCATAGCCTTCCGGCAACGCATTGCGTGGGCCGTGGTTTAACACATCGCCCAGGATCACCAGCCATTGCGCCCCGCTTTGGACGAACAGAGAAAGCACGCGTTCGGTCGCGGGCAGCGATCCATGAATATCCGACGCAAACATCAGTTTCATCAGTTACTCCTCGGGAATTCAGACTGCCCCTATCATACCTCAAGCGCCCCGTCTTATCAGCCCGCGCGCTTAGCAGAGAGTGCCAGATAGCGCTGTACCGACGCGCGTTGCCACTGGAAGGTGGCGTAATCCACCAGTAGCTGTGGGACGTCATCGCCGTTGAGGATAAGGCGATTGAGCATCAGCGCCAGATCGGTGTCGGCAATACACCACTCGCCAAACAGGTTGGGGTTACCCTGCGCCAGCAGCGATGACGCCGTTTCAATCAGCTTCCGGGCGCTGGATAAGCCTTCCTCACTGAGGGCGGGCTTTTTGACGCCAGCGAACACCACGTCCGTGGAGCGTTCTGTGCGAATCGGCACCAGGTCGCTACGCAGCCACGCCTGGATCTGGCGGGCGCGGGCGCGCTTTTGCAGATCGTGAGGATAGATGCGTTCCCACTCTGGTGGGGCAAAGCGGTCTTCAAGGTACTCGTCAATCGCTGAGGATTCACTCAACTCAAAACCGTCAATCTCCAGCACAGGGACACGGCGGGTGAGCGCGTAGCCCTGCCACTGAGGCTTTAGATGTTCGCCGCTGTCCAGGTCAACGGTTTTCAGACTAAAAGTTAGCCCCTTTTCTGCCAGCGCCACATAAACGCTCATGACATAAGGAGAAAAAAAGTTCGCATCGGACCACAACGTTATTACAGGCTGGCTCATAACATCCTCATCGGCTGATCGGTTTTCACTCAACATATAATCTCTTTGCCTCGCTGTCACTTGATGAAAACTCACGATTTACAACAAGCACCTATACTGATTTTTCATGGCAACACTATTCGCACTGACAGGAGTTGAGAATGATAGATCTCTATTATGCCCCCACCCCTAATGGCCATAAGATCACCCTCTTTCTTGAAGAAGCCGAACTGGACTACCGGATCATTCGCGTGGATATCAGCAAAGGCGATCAGTTCCGCCCCGTTTTTCTGGCCATCTCGCCCAACAATAAAATTCCGGCCATCATTGATAACCTGCCTTCTGACGGGGGCAAACCGTTAAGCCTGTTTGAGTCCGGAGAGATTTTGCTTTATTTGGCAGAGAAAACCGGCAAGCTCCTGAGCGGGGAGTTGCGCGAGCGTCATCACACGCTGCAATGGTTATTCTGGCAGTCGAGCGGCCTGGGGCCGATGCTGGGGCAGAATCATCACTTTACCGCCTATGCGCCGCAGACGATCCCTTACGCCATTGAGCGATATCAGGTCGAAACCCAGCGCCTGTACGGGGTACTGAACCGTCGGCTGGAAAAATCACCGTGGCTGGGAGGTGAGCATTACAGCATCGCAGATATCGCCTGCTGGCCGTGGATCAACACCCATGAACGCCACCGGATCGACCTGGCCACTTATCCGGCGGTTAACAACTGGTTTGAGCGCATCCGGACCCGCCCGGCAACCGAACGCGCCATGCAAAAAATCCATCAGATTTGAGCCTGTGCCCCGTTGGGTGCAGGTGTTCTCCTCATGTATGATGAGGTAAAAATACTGACACGGAGAAGACCTGCAATGTCCCAGCATGACGCTATTATTCGTATAAAAAACCTTCGCTTACGCACATTCATTGGTATCAAAGAGGAAGAGATCGCGAATCGCCAGGATATCGTGGTGAATGTCGTGATCCATTACCCGGCAGACAAGGCGCGCGCCAGCGAAGACATCAATGACGCGCTGAACTATCGCACGATCACCAAAAGCATCATCCAGTACGTTGAGAACAACCGTTTTGCGCTACTGGAAAAATTAACTCAGGATGTGCTCGACATCGCACGCGAACACCACTGGGTCACTTATGCTGAAGTGGAGATCGATAAACTTCACGCCCTGCGCTACGCCGACTCCGTCTCCATGACGTTAAGCTGGCAGCGCCAGGCGTAAACCTGGAGGTTGTATGAAGATCCTGCTCACCGGCGGTACGGGGCTGATTGGTCGCCATCTCATTCCACGTTTGCAGGCGTTGCATCACGACATTACCGTGGTCACGCGCAGCCCGGAGAAAGCGCGCCAGGTGCTGGGCACCGGCGTTGAGATCTGGAAAGGCCTGGCGGAACGGCAGGATCTGAACGGCTTTGACGCCGTCATCAACCTCGCAGGCGAGCCTATCGCTGATAAACGCTGGACCGAAGAGCAAAAACAGCGTTTATGCAGCAGCCGCTGGAACATGACTGAAAAGCTGGTTGAGCTGATTCGAAACAGCGATATGCCGCCCTCGGTGCTGATTTCCGGCTCTGCAACAGGCTATTATGGCGATCTCGGTGAAGTGGTGGTGACCGAAGAAGAGCCGCCGCACAACGAGTTTACCCATAAACTCTGCGCCCAGTGGGAGCGCATTGCCTGCGGGGCGCAGAGCGATAACACCCGCGTCTGCCTGCTGCGCACCGGCGTGGTGCTTGCTCCGAAAGGCGGTATTCTCGGTAAAATGTTGCCGCCGTTTAAAATGGGGCTTGGCGGGCCCATCGGCAACGGTCGTCAGTATCTGGCGTGGATCCATATCGACGATATGGTCAACGGTATTCTCTGGCTGCTGGATAACGACCTGCGCGGGCCGTTTAACATGGTATCTCCCTACCCCGTACGTAATGAACAGTTTGCTCACGCCCTGGGTCATGCCCTGCATCGCCCGGCGGTACTGCGCGTGCCTGCGACGGCGATTCGGCTGTTGATGGGCGAATCTTCGGTGCTGGTGCTGGGCGGCCAGCGCGCGCTGCCAAAACGGCTGGAAGCGGCCGGATTTACGTTCCGCTGGTATGACCTGGAAGAGGCGCTGGGGGATGTGGTGCAGTGAATATGTTAGAGTTATACGCCATCTCTGGATGATATGGCGTAACTATGGCAACCATCACCACAACCCGGCTTCACCTCACCCCTTTCGAACCTTCTGACTGGGCGTTCTTTCGCTCTCTGCGCGAAGACCCCAACATCATGCGCTATATGGCCGCTATCATGCCTGAAAAAGAGACGCGCCGCGTATTTGCCGCGCGCCTGATGGCGGAGCATGTCTTTGTGATCCGTCTGCATAACGACGTTACGCCGCTCGGGGATATCGGCCTGCAAATCAGTGCGGCGAACCGTGAAGAGGCGGATATTGGCTACACGGTTGTGCCTGACGCGCAGGGAAAAGGCATTGCCAGCGAGGCGCTGCGCGCGGTGTGTGAGTATGCATTTAACCAGACGGACGTGAAGGCGCTTAACGCGTACGTGCTGGCGGATAATGGCGGGTCGGTGCGGGTTCTTGAGAAAGCAGGTTTTGTGCGCACACAGGTACTGGAGAAGGCGTACGAGATTAACGGCGTACGGTATGACGACTGGGTGTATCGGCTGGAGTGTGGTGCGGTCTGAATGCCGGGCGACACTGCGTTTGCCCGGCCTACGGTTTTTGTAGGCCCGGAAAGCGAAGCGCCACCGGGCAATTGGGCGGCTCTGGGGCTGATGCCCTCACCCCGGCCCTCTCCCACAGGGAGAGGGAGAAAGGCCAAACCTACTTCAACGAGCCTTTCAGGAACTGCTGCAAACGCGGGCTTTGCGGGTTCGCCAGCACTTCGTCCGGATGCCCCTGCTCCTCAATCTTGCCCTGATGCAGGAAGATAACGTGGTTAGAAACGTTACGGGCGAAGCCCATCTCGTGCGTCACCACCACCATCGTTTTGCCCTCTTCCGCCAGCTTCTGCATGATGCGCAGCACTTCGCCAACGAGTTCCGGGTCCAGCGCGGAAGTCGGTTCGTCAAACAGCAATACTTCCGGCTCCATCGCCAGCGCGCGGGCGATGGAAACACGCTGCTGCTGTCCCCCTGACAGGTGCACCGGATATTTGATCTGCTGCCGCTCGTCGATACCCACTTTCGCCAGGTATTTGACCGCACGCTCGCGGGCTTCCTGCTTGCTTAAGCCGAGCACCTGAACCGGCGCTTCCATCACGTTCTCCAGCACCGTCATGTGGCTCCAGAGATTGAAGTGCTGGAATACCATTGTCAGACGCGTACGCAGCAGGCGCAGCTGGTTTTTATCCGCCACTTTAAGCTGACCGTCTTTATCACGGACCATGTTGATGTTCTGTCCGCTCACCACAATCGATCCTTCGCTCGGCTTTTCGAGGAAGTTGATGCAGCGCAGGAAGGTACTTTTACCCGAACCTGATGAGCCGATAATACTGATCACGTCGCCCGCATTAGCCTCCAGCGACACCCCTTTCAGCACTTCATGTTCGCCGTAGCGCTTGTGCAAATCAATTACGTTTAATTTGTTCTCAGCCATCATAAATTCTCAGTGCGTCGACGGTTTTATATGCTGCAACCAGCGTTTTTCAGCCTTACGGAACAGGCTGATCAGGACGTAAGAAATGATCAAATAGAGCACTGCCGCAATGCCAAACGCCGTAAACGGCTGGTAGGTGGCAGAGTTAATATCGCGGGCAATCTTTAACAGATCCGGCACCGTGGCGGTAAACGCCAGTGCCGTCGAATGCAGCATTAAAATCACTTCGTTGCTGTACGCCGGCAGCGCAATGCGCAGCGCTGAAGGCAAAATAATACAGCGATAGAGCTTCACGGAGGAGAAGCCGTACGCACGCGCCGCCTCAATCTCACCGTGCGGCACGGAACGAATGGCCCCGGCGAAGATTTCGGTGGTATAGGCGCAGGTATTAAGGGTCAGCGCCAGCACCGTACAGTTCAGACCGCTGCGGAAGAACGCGTTCAGCATCTCGGTGCCTTTCACGATCTCCAGCGTGTACATTCCGGAATAGAACACCAGCAGTTGCACGTACAGCGGCGTACCGCGAAACACGTAGGTGAACAGCCAGATCGGAAACTGGATAAATTTATTGTTCGACACGCGGCCAATGGCGAGGAACACCGCCAGAATGCCGCCCATGACCACCGAGGAGATCAGCAGCCACAGCGTGATCGCCACGCCAGTAAAGCGGTAGCCATCCGTCCACAGCAGGGATTTCCAGTACTCCTGAATAATCTCAATCACAGGTCAGCCCTCTTCACACCCACGGAGTAGCGACGTTCGAGCAGAAGCAGCACACCATTGGAGACGGTCGTAAAGACCAGATAGATTACGCCGCAGACTACCGCAAAATAGAACGGTTCCCAGGTGCTTTTACCCGCCAGCTGCGTGGCCTTCACCACATCTTCCAGACCCAGCAGGGAGACCAGCGCCGTTGCCTTGAGAATAACCTGCCAGTTGTTACCGATGCCCGGCAGCGCGTAGCGCATCATGGCCGGGAACATGATCCGGCGAAACGTTTGTGAGGAGGTAAAACCGTAGGCGGTCGCCGCTTCAATGTGCCCTTTCGGCACGGCCATGTAAGCGCCGCGAAAGGTCTCAGTGAAATAAGCACCGTAGATAAAACCAAGGGTAATAATACCGGCCACCATCGGGTCGATATCGATCTGATCCATGCCGATGGCATCCGTGACGCCGTTAAGTGCGATTTGCAGGCCATAAAAGATCAGCAGCATCAGCACCAGGTCAGGCACGCCGCGAATCAGCGTGGTATAGCCTTCAAATATCAGCGCCAGCGGTCTGTTGGCGGATAACTTTGCCCCCGCGCCCGCCAGGCCTATCAGCACCGCCAGCACCACGGAGCTGATAGCCAGCTCAAGGGTGACAAGCGCGCCCTGTAAAATAACGCCAGAAAATCCGTACAGCATACCGCGTGCCCTGTCGTCTCGTGAGTGGTAGAACCGTGTCTTTTCCCCTCCCGCAACGGGAGGGGCCGCACGTTATCAGACGGGGCGATTAGCCGCCGTAAACATTAAAATCGAAGTACTTTTTCGCCAGCTTGTCGTAGGTGCCGTCCGCGCGCATCTCGGCGAACGCTTTGTTCAGGGCTTCACGCAGTTCGTTGTCTTCTTTCCGCAGGCCCATACCGGTGCCAACGCCAAAGAGTTTTTCGTCCTTAATGGACGGACCGCCGAACTTGTAATCTTTACCCACAGGCTGTTTCAGGAAGCCTTCGCTTGCCGCCACTTCATCCTGGAATGCCGCGTCAATACGGCCTGCCGTCAGGTCTGCGTAGATGTTTTCCTGACCCTGGTAAGAGACAATTTCAATCCCCTTTGGCGCCCAGTGCTCGTTACCGTAGGTTTCCTGCGTCGTACCCTGCAACACGCCCACGCGTTTGCCCTTCAGAGATTCAAGGGTTGGCTGAATGTCAGAGGATTTCGCCACCACCAGACGTGAGTCAGCCGCGTAGAGTTTGTCCGTGAAGGCAATCTCCTGCTGACGTTTTTCGGTGATAGACAGGGAGGACATGATCACGTCAATTTTTTTCGCTTTCAGGGACGGGATTAGCGCGTCCAGCGGGTTTTCAACGTAGGTACATTGCGCTTTAATGCGTTTGCACAGCTCGTTAGCCAGATCGATGTCAAAACCGACCAGTTCCCCCTTCGCATTTTTCGATTCGAAAGGCGCGTAGGTTGGGTCAGTCCCAATACGAATTTTCTGCGGAATGGCTGCGAATGCTGCGGTGGCGCTGGAAAAGGCCAGTACCAGAGAAAGTGACAACACCAGTTTTTTCATATCTGTCCTCAACAAACTGTCTAAATACGAGATTTTACGACTACGGGGTGCCGTTAATGTGCCATTAATCCCCTCACTCAGGCAAAGATTAATGCCTCTGAACGGGAATTTTTGCATTTAAAATGCTTAACTATGCACACGGCGGTCCAATATGGTGCATTGCTTGCACCATACTGGAACACTTCCCCTAAAGATGCACCACATCAGTGCATCTCATTCAGGTATTAATCACCGTAGACGTTGAAATCAAAGTATTTCTTCGCCAGTTTGTCGTAGGTACCGTCTTTACGAAGCTCATTAAACGCTTTGTCGAAGGCGGCTTTCAGCTCGGTATCATCCTTACGCAGGCCAATACCGGTGCCGTCGCCAAAGTATTTTTTGTCTTTCACCGACGGGCCGGCAAAGGCGTACTCTTTACCCGCAGGCTGTTTCAGGAAGCCTTCGCTCGCGGCGACTTCATCCTGAAACGCGGCATCCAGACGGCCTGCCGCCAGGTCAGAGTAGATCAGATCCTGGTTCTGGTAAGCGACCACATCGACGCCTTTCTCGCGCCAGTTAGCATTGGCGTAACCTTCCTGGGTCGAGCCCTGAAGCACGCCAACATGTTTGCCTTTCAGCGAGTCGATGGTCGGCTGGATTGGCGAGCCTTTCGCGGCAATCAAACGTGAGTCGGCAGCGTAGAGCTTCTCTGAGAAGGCGATCTCCTGCTGACGTTTTTCCGTGATGGAGAGAGAAGAGATAATGGCATCAATTTTCTTGGCTTTCAGCGACGGGATCAGCGCGTCAAAGTCACTGCCCACCCATGTGCATTTCACTTCCATGCGTTTGCACATCTCATTTCCCAGATCGATATCAAACCCCACGAAGTCGCCTTTCGCATCCTTGGAGGAGAATGGCGCGTAGGTTGCGTCTGTACCGATACGAACTGTCTGTGGTAGCGCTGCATAGCTACTTGCTGCTGCACTCAAGCCCACGAGCAAAGACAGAGCCAGAACCGTCTTCTTCATACATTTACCCTCAAGAACCGTGATTTTATTATGGTTTATGTTGTGTGTTGTGTTGCAGGCTGCTCTTGCAGGTCTTATGCCACATTGTCGTCGGGTTAAAACTACGACGTTAAATATGTTAATAAAACGTTGCGATACTGCCTTAATGGTGAAAGATAGCAGGTCTGCCGAACGAACCGGAAAGAGAAAAAGGGAAAAAGCGAATTAAATGTCGAGGATATGATCGCGGTTGCAGTTTTGCCCTGAAACAGGGCAAACAGTCATTTCATGCACCTTGTTTGTGCACAGCTTCACGCCCCCTGCCAGCGGGTAAAGAGATCTTCCGGCAGGTCTATATCGAACTGATCCAGCACGCGGTTAACGGTCTGGTTGATGACATCGTCCAGCGTTTGCGGACGATGATAGAACGCGGGGACCGGCGGCATTATCACAGCTCCCAGTTCGGCTGCCTGCGTCATTAAACGCAGATGTCCCAGGTGCAGCGGCGTTTCCCGCACGCAGAGCACCAGAGGACGACGCTCTTTCAGCACCACGTCCGCCGCACGCGTCACCAGCGTGTCGGTATAGCTGTTTACGATACCGGAGAGGGTTTTAATCGAACAGGGCAAAATAACCATGCCGGCCGTTTTAAACGAGCCCGAAGAGATGCTGGCGGCGATATCGCGGGCATCGTGGACAACATCAGCCAGCGCCTGAACGTCGCGCAGAGAGAGATCGGTTTCAAGAGAGAGGGTCTGACGCGCCGCCTGGCTCATCACCAGATGGGTTTCTACGCCAGCAACGTCACGCAGCACCTGTAACAGCCGGACGCCATAAATCGCGCCGCTGGCACCGCTGATCCCTACAATGAGTCGTTTCATGATTTTTGCCCTTGCTGATTTCAGGGCTGACTGTGCAGGATTTTACGGGGAGTTGCAAGTGAGGGCGAGCCCCCTCACTTGCCGGAGCATCAACCTTCGTTGTGCATCTCTAAGCTTTCGAGATCGTTTTGCAGCTGGACGGCTTTCGCATCGTCGTTACGCAGAGAATCAAGGTAGTCGAGATACTGCTGGTCTACGTCTTTTGTCACGTAGATCCCATTGAATACCGAGCATTCGAACTGCTGAATATCCGGGTTCTCGGCGCGCACCGCATCGATCAGATCGTTCAGATCCTGGAAAATCAGGCCGTCGGCCCCGATGATCTGGCGAATCTCATCCACTTCACGGCCATGCGCAATCAGCTCATTAGCGGTTGGCATATCAATGCCATACACGTTCGGGAAGCGAATTTCCGGCGCTGCGGAGGCGAGATATACTTTCTTCGCCCCGGCCTCACGCGCCATCTCGATGATCTGCTCAGACGTCGTGCCGCGCACAATGGAGTCGTCCACCAGCAGCACGTTCTTGTCGCGGAACTCGGCACGGTTAGCGTTCAGCTTACGACGTACGGACTTACGACGCAGCTGCTGGCCCGGCATGATAAAGGTGCGGCCAACGTAGCGGTTTTTCACGAAGCCCTGACGGTACGGCTTGTCCAGAATACGGGCAATTTCCAGCGCGATATCACAGGAGGTTTCAGGGATTGGGATCACGACGTCGATGTCGAGATCGTCCCACTCGCGGGCAATCTTCTCGCCCAGCTTCGTCCCCATGTTGACGCGCGCGCTGTAAACGGAAATTTTGTCGATGAACGAGTCCGGACGCGCGAAGTAAACGTATTCGAACAGGCACGGGTTGCTCACCGGATTGTCGGCGCACTGGCGGGTAAACAGCTGGCCCTTCTCGGTGATGTAGACCGCTTCGCCTGGCGCGACATCACGCAGGAATTCGAAGCCCAGCGTGTCCAGCGCCACGCTTTCGGAGGCAACCATGTACTCGGAACGGCCATCGCCGAGGTCACGTTTGCCGAGCACCAGCGGGCGAATGCCATTTGGATCGCGGAAGGCCACCATGCCGTGACCGATAATCATCGCCACGCAAGCGTACGCGCCACGGATCTGGCGATTAGTCGCGGCAACGGCGGCAAAAATGTTGTCTGCTTCCAGCGGATAATGGCGGAAGTTATCCAGCTCGCTGGCAAAGATATTGAGCAGGATTTCAGAATCAGAGGTGGTATTAATGTGGCGACGTTTCTCTTCAAACAGCTTTTTACGCAGCTCGTGGGCATTGGTCAGATTGCCATTGTGGGCAAGCGTGATGCCATACGGGGAGTTAACGTAAAAAGGCTGAGCCTCAGAGGCGCTGGAACTGCCAGCAGTAGGATAACGAACGTGACCGATCCCCATATTACCTTGCAGACGCTGCATATGGCGGGCTTCAAACACATCGTTTACCAGGCCGTTCGCCTTGCGTAAACGGAAGCAGTTGTTTGCATCAATGGTGATGATACCCGCAGCATCCTGCCCACGGTGCTGAAGCACCGTTAACGCGTCATAAATCGACTGGTTTACCGGCATGAAACCGGCGATACCGACAATACCGCACATTCGTCTTTTCCTCGTTAAGCCACATCTCAGGGTTTATGCCCTGGGCAAGAAACTCGACGAGCTTTGCAGATAGTCAAAGAACCATCTGATGATGAAGCTGAACTCCGGAATGAGCTGCGATTTTTGCCAGTCTTCACTTTTGGAGAACCCGGTAAAGGTATCCAGAAAGAACAGGATCGCGGCCACAATCAGCACGCCTCGCAACGCGCCGAAACAGATGCCGAGCACCCTGTCCGTTCCTGACAGACCGGTTTTCTCGACCAGCTGACCTATCACGTAATTGACGATAGCGCCGACAATCAGCGTCGCGATAAACAGTACCGCGATGGCGATTCCGTTTCGGACCAGTTCATCTTCAAAGCCCGTGAACCAGACAGACAGGTAAGTGTAGTAATGACTGGCAACAAAGAAAGCACAACCCCAGGTTACCAGCGATAACGCTTCACGAACAAAGCCACGGATCAGGCTAACCAGACAGGAAAAACCAATCACCGCAATGATGGCGTAATCAATCCAGACCATATGTGTCCCACGATTAAACGCCCTGTCATCCAGTTCGGGGCGAATTCTAACAGAAAAAGAAAACGTTTGCGTAGGGATTTCCTTCCCACGCGTAAATAAAAAAGGCGCTGAAAAAATGCTCAACGCCCCTCCGCCTGACGTCTCTGTGGACGTCTGCTTTCTCCCCCTCACCCTAACCCTCTCCCCAAAGGGGAGAGGGAATTATTTGCACCCTCTCCCCTTTGGGGAGAGGGCCGGGGTGAGGGGAGCCTTATCAGTTTGCGCTGAAGTTCATCACCACACCGCTCAGGCCGGAGATTTGCTTCAGCTCGCCAAGCGAACCTTTGAGCTTATCTTTAGACGCATCCGGCCCCACGAGGATACGGGTAATTTTACCCTGTACCGGCGTGGTGGGTGAAGTATAAACACGGTATCCCGCGCCGCGCAGTTTACTCACAATCTCATTGACCTTATCTGCATTTTTCAATGCACCGAGCTGAACGACATAGGCTTTGCCGGTAGGGGCCGCGTCCTGTTTCGCCGGCGGTGGCGTTTCTGAAGCGGCTGCCAGTTGCTCGGCCGCTTTATCCCGCTGCGGTTTCGGCTGCGGCTTCTCCACCGGTTTCGGCTTCTCAACAGGCTTAGGCTGTTCTACCGGCACCGGATCAATCTCGATGTTATTGTTCGTCGCCAGACGCGACGGGTCAAGAGACGGCGCGGCTGCATCACCTGCGCGCACCTCTTCCGCTGCGCCTTCAGGCGGCTGGGCTGGCAGCGCCTGCGTTGCCGCTGGCAGCATATCGGGCTCGTCGCGATCGCCCGGTTTGGGTACCAGCGGAATGGCCGCAAATTCATCCTGGTAATGCTTTTTTTGCCCGTCGAGCAATCCCGGGAGAATAATCACCCCGAGCGCGACCAGCACAATGGTTCCTGTTAAACGGTTCTGAAACTTACTCGCCACCGGTTCTCCCCGCGTCCATCACTTCCATGACATGTGCCACCGTGTGGAATGACCCACACACCAGCACGGTATCTTCTGGTTTAGCCTCCGCCATCGCGGCACGCCAGGCCGAAACCACACTGCTGTAGATTTCGCCTTTGCCGAGATGTTCCATCAACTGCTCAGCAGTCGCGCCGCGCGGCCCTTCCAGAGGAGCACAATACCAGCTATCGACCACACTCTCCATGCAGGCCAGCGTGCCGCCGATATCTTTATCATGAAGCATACCGATAACCGCCAGCACGCGCCCGGTTTTTGGTAACGATTTGAGACGTCCTGCGAGGTACGCCGCCGCATGCGGGTTATGTGCAACATCCAGAATCAGACGCGGTGACTCACTCACAATCTGAAAACGTCCCGGCAGCAGTGCGTTCTGAATGCCATCGCGGATTGCCTGCTCGCTCACCGCTAACCCGCTGGCGCGCAGGGCTGCCAGCGCAGTCGCCGCGTTAGGCTGTGGCACCTGCGGCAGCGGCAGATTCTCCAGCACGCCCTGCGCATCGCTGAAGCGCCAGCCGTTGTCCTGCACCTCATACTGCCAGTCCACGCCGCGACGCAGCAGACGAGCGCCCTTCTCTTTAGCTACCTCAGCGATGGTATGTGGCATGTCCGGTTCGCCAACCAGGGCAGGCTTATTGGCCCGGAAAATACCGGCCTTCTCACGGCCAATGCTTTCGCGGTCGGGCCCCAGCCAGTCGGTGTGATCCAGCGCGATGCTGGTGACGACGGCGACATCCGCATCTACCATATTTGTGGCATCCAGACGTCCACCCAGACCCACTTCCAGGATCACCACGTCCAGCTGCGCCTGCTTAAACAGCCACAGCGCCGACAGGGTGCCGTATTCGAAATAGGTTAATGAGGTATCGCCGCGCGCGGCTTCGATAGCGGCAAACGACGCCGTATGGGCCGATTCGGCCAGCTCGGTGTTTTGCACCCGCACCCGCTCGGTGTAGCGCACCAGATGCGGCGAGCTGTAAACGCCTACCTTATAACCGGCTGCCATCAGGACAGATTCCAGCGTGCGGCAGGTGGTGCCTTTACCGTTAGTGCCAGCCACGGTAAACACGAAAGGCGCAGGTTTCAGCACGTCAAGGCGCGCGGCAACCTGGCTTACGCGCTCAAGGCCCATGTCGATAGTTTTACTGTGCAGGTTTTCCAGATAAGAAAGCCACGCGGCCAGGGGCGACGTGGCTTGAGGAATGCTTTTATTTTCCATGATGCCCGGTTGTCATTAACGGTTTAGAAAGCAAAAGGGCAGCGCCATTTGGCCCTGCCCTTTTCAGTTATCAGGCCTCGGGTTCCTGATCCGGTACCACCACGCCTTCGCGCGGCTCGTCCGGGCTCGGCGACGGCAAATTCATCAGCTTCGCCAGGACGCTTGCCAGTTTGAGGCGCATCTCCGGGCGGCGGACGATCATGTCGATAGCACCCTTCTCAATGAGGAACTCACTGCGCTGGAAGCCCGGCGGCAGTTTCTCACGTACGGTCTGCTCGATAACGCGAGGACCGGCAAAGCCGATCAGCGCTTTTGGCTCAGCGATGTTCAGGTCGCCCAGCATCGCGAAGCTTGCAGAAACGCCGCCCATGGTTGGGTCGGTCAGTACCGAGATGTACGGCAGACCGCGCTCCTGCATTTTCGCCAGCGCGGCAGAGGTTTTCGCCATCTGCATCAGGGACATCAGCGCTTCCTGCATTCGTGCGCCACCGGAGGCAGAGAAGCAGATCAGCGGGCAGTTGTCTTCCAGCGCCTGCTCAACGGCACGCACGAAACGCGCACCAACCACAGAGCCCATTGAGCCGCCCATAAAGGCGAACTCAAACGCGGCGGCAACCACCGGCATCTCATGCAGGGTGCCTTTCATGACGATCAGCGCGTCTTTCTCGCCGGTCTCTTTCTGTGCAGAGGCCAGACGATCTTTGTATTTTTTGGAGTCGCGGAACTTAAGCACATCTTTTGGCTCCAGTTCGCTGCCCAGTTCTACCAGAGAACCTTCGTCCAGCAGGCTATGCAGGCGGTTGCGCGCCGACATACGCATATGGTGGTCACACTTCGGACACACCTCAAGATTGCGTTCCAGCTCTGCGCGATACAGAACCTGGCCGCAGCTATCACACTTCGTCCATACCCCTTCAGGAATGCTCGCTTTACGCGTTGGGGTAATGTTGCTTTTAATTCGTTCAATCCAGCTCATTGATAACCTTTCTGCCTGAACCTGGTCGTATGCCAGTTTTGCTGTAAGAGGCGAATAATGCCATTTTTGCCTCCAACAGACCATGAATGTTGCACATTAAAACATAACAGCCCGAAACTTTGGATAAAAAAGTGGTCGAACCGCCAGCGTGCATTTACTTCGCTTGTTTTGCCGCCGCGCGTTTGTGACGAATAATTTCGATCACACCCGGCAGAACGGAAAGCACAATAATCGCTACAATCAGTAACTTAAGGTTTTCCTGAACCACCGGCAGATCGCCAAACAGGTAGCCCGCATAGGTAAACAGCAGTACCCACAGCAGCGCGCCCACCACGTTGTACATGGCAAAATGACGATAGGACATGTGACCCATTCCCGCCACAAACGGTGCAAATGTGCGCACAATAGGCACAAAACGGGCAAGGATAATGGTTTTACCGCCATGGCGCTCATAGAACGCATGGGTCTTATCTAAATAACTGCGGCGGAAAATCTTCGAGTCCGGATTACTGAACAACCGCTCGCCAAACACCCGCCCGATAGTGTAGTTGACCGCATCACCAATAATCGCGGCGATGATCATCAGGACGACCATCAGATGGACATTCAGGTCATTCGTTGGCAGCGCGGATAACGCGCCCGCCACGAACAGCAGTGAATCTCCCGGCAGGAACGGCGTAACCACAAGGCCGGTTTCACAGAACAGAATGAGGAACAGAATGGCGTATACCCAGACGCCGTACTGCGCGACCAGCTCCGCCAGGTGAACATCAATGTGCAGGATGAAATCAATCAGAAAACGTATTACGTCCATATTGTCTAAGCCCTAATTGCGCCTTTGTTTAGTCCGCTAAAAACAGCGGGCCCATTGGCGGTTTTGGCAGGTCGAACCGGTCCGGATAATCCACCGAAACCAGATACAGACCTTCCGCTTTCGCCGTTGCTGCCGCAAGCGTTCTGTCCTTCGCTGCCAGCAGTTCTGCAATCCAGCTCTCCGGCTGGTGTCCGGCGCCCACTTCCATCAGGCTGCCTACAATATTCCGCACCATATGATGTACAAAGGCATTGGCTTTGATATCCACCACCACATACGCGCCATAACGACTGACGTTAATGTGCATGACGTTACGCCACGGCGTACGGGACTGACACTGCACCGCACGAAACGACGTAAAATCATTCTCTCCAATCAGACACTGCGCCGCACGCTGCATACGTTCTGCATCCAGCGGTTCATAAAAATGCGTCACGCCCTGGCTTAACACCGCCGGACGCAGGCGCTGGTTGTAGATGACATAACGGTAGCGCCGCGCCGTCGCGCTGAAACGCGCGTGAAAATCATCCGGCACAGCTTTCACCCAACGCACGGCAATGTCACCAGGCAAATTCGCATTTACACCCAGCGTCCAGGCCGCGTCTTTGCGCACGGCGGTGGTGTCAAAATGCACCACCTGCCCCGTGCCGTGAACGCCGGCATCGGTGCGGCCCGCACAGAAGACGCTTATCGGTTCATTCGCCACCTGAGAGAGCGCTTTCTCCAGCTTCTCCTGGACGCTGCGCACCTCATTCTGCCGCTGCCAGCCATAGTATTTACTGCCATCGTATTCAATGCCGAGGGCAATTCTGTGGACCGGCTTTTGTTCCACATCTGACATCAGTACAGATACTCCTGCACCAGTTTTTCCGCGATTTTGACCGCCATCAGCGCGCCGCCAAAACGCACGTTGTCGGCAACGGACCAGAACTGCACCTGCTCAGGCATACCGTAATCGTTACGCACGCAGCCCACAGAGAGATGCGCGCTGCCGGTAGCGTCGCCCACCTGCGTCGGGAATTCACTCTCTTCGGACAGGACAAGGTCCTCTCCGCGGCCAAACGCGTCGCGGGCTTCTTCAGCCGCCAGCGGACGCAGGGCTTCAAACCCGACCATCTGCGCGTGGCCGTAAAAGACCGGAGACTGCACGACGTTCGCGGAGATCATCAGACCGTCATCCTGCAGAATTTTGCGTGCTTCATCGACGATACGACGCTCTTCCCGCACCGAACCTTCACGATCCGGTAGCAGCGGCAGCATGTTGAACGCCAGCTGGCGGCCAAAGAAATCATCTTCGTCGATCGGGATACCGTTCAGCAGCTTCGCGCTCTGCCCTGCCAGTGCGTCTACGGCTTTTTTGCCGTTAGCGGAGGCTGACAGCAGGCTGGTCACGGAAATACGCGACAGGCCACCGTCGTCGATCAGCGGCTTCAGCGCGGTCAGCAGCTGGCTGGTGAGGCTGTTCGGTACTGCAATGATATTGCGGTTGCGGTAGTCCGCCAGCACAAACGGGTTGACGTCCGGCACCACCAGCGGCACATCCGGCTCCAGGGAGAACAGGCCGCTCAGGTCGATCACCAGACAGCCTGAATTGGTCGCTTCTTCAATGTAGGATGCCGTGGCTTCCGCACCTGCGGCAAAAAACGCCAGCTGAGCCTGTGTCCAGTCAAACGCGGCGGCATCCTGCACCATCACGGATTTCCCGCCGAAACGCAGATGTTCTCCTGCGCTGTCGGTACGCGCCAGCGCGTAAATGTCGCCCACCGGGAACTGACGCTCAGCAAGGGTTTCAAGCAGGGCTTCGCCCACGGCGCCAGTGGCACCCAAAATGGCAATGTTCCAGCCTTCAGACATGGTGGTTTACTCCAGAAATAAAAAAGCGTCCCTGCCGGAATATCCGACAGGGAGCATTAAGAAGACATTAACGTGCCGGGTGGTGAACGGCGTTAAATCCCAGCTGATGCAACAGCACCGCCGCGGGGGCGTCATCGCACATCACATACAGGGAGGACCACTCGCGGCGCTCAAGGTAATTTTTGCGCAGCTTGTCAAACTCACCCGGAATACCCGCCACTTTACGCAGCAGCGCGTCATCGCGGCGCACATCATACACCAAATGCACCAGTCTTTTCAGCGTTGCCTCATCCAGCGGTCCATGAAGGGTAATGCGACCAAATTCCGGGGCGGGCAGCAGCGTATCCAGCGCGACCTGCTGCGGATGGCCGATAAAGGCGCTGTAAGCCTCAAACACCTGGGTTGTACCACGCGCTTTGCCTTCAAGGGTATAACCCGCGATATGTGCGGTACCCACGTCCACCTTATTCAGCAATGCGACGTTGAGATCCGGCTCTGGCTCCCAGACGTCCAGTACGACGCTAAGATCTTGTCCCTCGTCGAGACATGTCAGCAGCGCCGCGTTATCCACCACCGGTCCCCGGCAGGCATTTATCAGAATAGTGCCAGCCTTCAGACGGCGGATCAGCTTTTCGTCGGCCAGGTGCAGAGTCTTGTACGGCCCTTCTTTAAAGAGCGGCGTATGGAAGGTGATGACGTCGCACTCGTCGACCAGCTCATCCAGCGTGCGGAAATCGCCCTCATCGCCGTTATCCTTACGCGGCGGATCGCACAGCAGAGTGCGGATGCCCCAGGCTTCCAGACGCTTTTGCAGACGTCCGCCCACGTTGCCCACACCCACAATCCCGACGGTGCGGTCTTTCAGCGCAAAACCATCGCGCTCGGCCAGCATCAATAGCGAGGAGAATACATATTCCACGACGGCAATGGCGTTACAGCCTGGTGCCGCAGAAAAACCAATCCCCGCCTGCTTAAGCCACTGGTCATCCACATGATCGGTCCCGGCCGTTGCCGTCCCGACAAATTTAACCCCTTTGCCGGTGAGCAGCGCCTCATTTACTTTGGTCACCGAGCGCACCATCAGGGCGTCTGCATCGTCCAGTTCGCTGACCGGAATCGGGCGACCAGGGACAGCCTTAACCTCACCCAGGCGGCTGAACAGCTCACGGGCGTAAGGCATATTTTCATCAACGAGGATTTTCACGTCTGAGTACCTGTTTGAGAGGAAGTAAACCTGCCAAGTGTGCCATAATCTCGCCGCCGGGCATATATCTCCGCCCGGTTACGCAGAGTTTGACTTTAAGGATTTTTGACGATGCAGCCCATTTCAGGTACGCCTCCGCGCCCTCCGGGTGAAGGCCCCGTAACGCCCAACACGCCAGGCGAACAACCGCTCTCCACGCAGCAACGCACCGTACTGGAGCGTCTTATCACGCGTCTTATTGCGTTGACCTCACAGCAAAACGCAGAGGTATGGGCCGGCGTTAAGCACGATTTGGGCGTAAGAAACGATGCGCCGCTACAGTCGCGCCATTTCCCTGCCGCCGAACAAAACCTGAACCAGCGTCTTACCAGCGCACAGCAGCAACATACTACCCGCCAGATTATCTCGCAGCTGACCGAGCTGTTGGGCCAGGGGAATAATCGTCAGGCAGTGAGTGATTTTATCCGTCAACAGTACGGTCATACCGCCCTGAGCCAGCTTTCGCCGGAACAGCTGAAAACCGTGTTGACCCTGCTGCAAAGCAATCAGCTTTCTATCCCGCAGCCGCAACAGCGCCCGTCTACAGAGCGGCCATTGCAGCCTGCGGAGCATAATACGCTCAAGCAGATGGTCACTAAGCTGGCTGCCGCCACCGGCGAACCGACAAAGCTTATCTGGCAATCCATGCTGGAACTTTCCGGTGTGAAAGCGGGCGAGATGATCCCGGCAAAACAGTTTACCCATCTGGTCACCTGGCTCCAGGCGCGTCAGACGCTCAGCACCCAGAGCGCTCCGACCCTGCACAGCGTACAGGCGGCACTGAAACAACCGCTGGAACCGCACGAGTTCGATATGATCCGGGATTACGCCCAGCAGAGCTGGCAGGCGACACCGCAAACCGTGCTGACCACCGCGCAGGTACAGGATTTACTGAATCAGATCTTCGTTCGCCGCGCCGAGCGGGAAGGCGGTGTGCCGGAGGTAAGAAACATTCAGCCGATCTACAACCCGCTGTTTGCCCCCGTAGTTGATACATTCAAAACGCTTTCTGCCCGTCCGGGATTGATGTTTATCGCGTTGGTGATTGCGCTGGCGATTTTCTGGCTGGTTGCGTGAGGATTTGCCCGGTGGCGCTTCGCTTACCGGGCCTACAACGGCTCGAATAGTAGGCCGGGTAAGGCGAAGCCGCCACCCGGCAAAAAACTACGACCTGCGAAACGCCACCAGCGTCACCACAATCCCCACCACCGCTGACACCGCACCGGCCAGGAAGACGGACGGGTAGCCAAACGAGGTGGCTAACACCCCGGCCAGCGGCCCGGTGATGCCGTAAGAGATATCCTGAAACGCCGCATAGCCGCCCAGCGCCGTGCCGCGCACCTGCGGAGCCACGCGCTTAACCACTTCAACGCCCAGCGCCGGGAAGATCAGTGAGCAGCCGCAGCCGGTTAACGCCGCACCCAGCAGCGCAACGGATGCGGACGGCGCCTGCCAGAGCAGTACGAGACCCACGGTCTCAATGACCAATGACGCCACCGCCACCTTCACGCCGCCAAAGCGATCCGGCATCCAGCCAAACAGCACGCGCATCAATACAAACGCGCCGCCAAAGGCCGTCAGCGTAAAGCCCGCCATCGCCCAGCCGCGGCTCATGAAATAGAGGGAGACAAAGGTACCAATAACCGCGAAGCCTACCCCCTGAAGCGCCAGCCCAAGCCCCGGTTGCCAGATTTGCCCCACCACGCTCCACAGCGAAGGACGCTCGCCTTTATGGGCGGGCACCTTACGCACCGAACCGTTAAACGCCCACGCCAGCAGCGGTAATACCATGGTGGTGCCTGCCAACGCCGCAAAACCAAACTGGCTGTGGATCAGCAGCCCCAGTGGTGCGCCTGCCGCCAGCGCGCCGTAAATCGCCATCCCGTTCCAGGACATCACTTTTCCGGAACGCGCAGGTCCCACCAGCCCCATTCCCCAGGTCAGGGTGCCGGTCAGCAGCTGGCTTTCGCCAAAGCCGAGGATCAGGCGCCCCGCCACCAGCAGCGCGAATTTATACGCTGCATCTATCGGCAACAGCGCCGCCAGCAGCCAGGCTCCCCCCGCCAGCCCGCAGGCAAACATGCCCTGCAACGCCGAGCGTTTTGCGCCGTGCTGATCCGCCAGGCGACCGGCGTAGCCCCGGGTTAAAACCGTCGCTAAAAACTGAATGCCCACCGCAATACCGACCATGGTGTTGCCATAGCCCAGCTCCTGGTGAACGAACAAGGGGATCACCGGCAGCGGCAGACCAACGGTCATGTAGGTCAGAAACACCGCAAAGGCGATGCGGAAAAGGGAAAGGTTCCCGGAAGGAGCGCTCTTCTCAGGGGTAACAGCCTTCATGCATAACTCCGTGTTCAGGCATAAAAAAAGGGAGCCGCGTGGCTCCCTTCTACTATATCTTCAAACGCTTACGCTTTCAGCTTACGCATCACCAGCGTGGCGTTGGTGCCGCCGAAACCGAAGCTGTTGGACATAACGGTCGTCAGCTCACGTTCGGTGGTTTCGGTCACGATGTTCAGGCCTGCCGCCTGCTCGTCCATCTCGTCGATGTTGATGCTTGGCGCGATAAAACCGTTTTCCAGCATCAGCAGAGAGTAGATCGCTTCCTGCACACCCGCCGCACCCAGAGAGTGACCGGTCATGGCTTTGGTTGCAGAGATAGCCGGACTGTTGTCGCCGAACACTTCACGGATCGCACCCAGCTCTTTCACGTCACCTACCGGAGTTGAGGTGCCGTGGGAGTTCAGGTAGTCGATTGGGGTATCAACGCCGTGCATCGCCATCTTCATGCAGCGCACCGCGCCTTCGCCGGATGGAGCAACCATGTCAGCGCCGTCAGACGTTGCGCCGTAGCCCACGATCTCAGCGTAGATGTGCGCGCCACGCGCCAGCGCGTGTTCCAGCTCTTCAACCACAACCATACCGCCGCCGCCAGCGATAACAAAACCGTCGCGGTGTGCATCATAGGTACGGGATGCTTTGTCTGGCGTTTCGTTGTATTTGGTGGACAGTGCGCCCATCGCGTCGAACTCACAGGCCATTTCCCAGCCCAGCTCTTCGCCGCCGCCAGCAAATACGATGTCCTGTTTGCCCAGCTGGATCTGCTCAACCGCATTACCGATACAGTGTGCGGAGGTCGCACATGCAGAGCTGATGGAGTAGTTCACACCGTGGATTTTGAACGGCGTTGCCAGGCACGCGGAAACCGCTGAACCCATGGCTTTGGTCACAACATATGGACCGACCGCTTTCAGGCCGCGCGGGCTGCGCATGGCGTCAGCACCGAACACCTGAGCTTTAGAGGAACCGCCGGAGCCTGCAATCAGGCCCACGCGTGGGTTGTTCTGGTAAGCGTCTTCGCTCAGACCAGAATCCTTGATCGCTTCCTGCATGGAAAGATAGGCGTAGATAGAGGCATCGTTCATGAAACGAACCACTTTACGGTCAATTAAACCGGTGGTATCCAGTTTAACGTTACCCCATACGTGGCTACGCATTCCAGAATCTTTAAACTCTTCAGAGAAAGTGATCCCGGAGCGTCCTTCACGCAGAGATGCCAGGACTTCCTGCTGGTTATTACCGATGCTGGAAACGATGCCCAGGCCAGTAATCACTGCACGTTTCATTCAATACCTCTGTAAGTCGCACTATAAAAAGTTTCGAGTCGCACAATAGCGTACACTTGTACGCCGAACAAGTCCGATCAGCGATTTTCTGTGGAAATTTGCACCGATGGGCTCACATCGCTAAGATCGTGCCACTGCCTGTCGGACGAGTAACTTACGTGAAACAAAACGCCATACAACCTGCCAACCTCGAATTCAACGCTGAGGGTACACCTGTTTCCCGAGATTTTGATGACGTCTACTTTTCTAATGATAACGGACTGGAAGAGACGCGCTATGTCTTCCTCGAAGGAAATCATCTCAGCACCCGCTTCCCTGAGCATCCGCGCAGCCTGTTTGTCGTCGCGGAGAGCGGTTTCGGCACCGGGCTGAATTTTTTGACCCTCTGGCAGGCCTTCGATCAGTTTCGCGCTGCACACCCCGAAGCTACCTTACAAAGATTACATTTCATCAGTTTTGAAAAATTTCCGCTTACCGCGCACGATCTGCGGCTTGCCCATCAGCGCTGGCCGGAGCTTGCCCACTGGGCGGAACAGCTTCAGGCCCAGTGGCCACCAGCTATCGGCGGCTGTCATCGTCTGATTCTGGACGACGGACGCGTCACGCTCGACCTGTGGCTTGGCGACATTAACGACCTGACCGATAAGCTCGATGACTCAATGCATCAGAAAGTGGACGCCTGGTTCCTGGACGGTTTTGCGCCCGCCAAAAACCCTGACATGTGGAGTCCGCACCTGTTCAGCGCAATGGCACGTCTGGCACGCCCGGGCGCGACGCTTGCCACCTTCACCTCGGCGGGCTTTGTCCGCCGTGGGTTGCAGGAGGCGGGGTTTACCATGCGGAAAACCAAAGGCTTTGGCCGCAAACGCGACATGCTGGTGGGGGTGATGGAGCAGGATCTGGCGATCCCGGCACAGGCACCCTGGTTTGCTCGCCGCCCCAGTGCGTCGCGTGAGGTCGCCATTGTGGGCGGAGGTATTGCCAGCGCCCTGCTCTCACTGGCTCTGCTGCACCGTGGCTGGCAGGTGACGCTCTACTGCGCTGACGAGGCACCGGCGATGGGTGCATCAGGCAACCGTCAGGGCGCGCTTTATCCCTTATTAAGTTCACACGATCCCGCACTGTTCCAGTTCTTCCCGGCTGCGTTTACGTTTGCTCGTCGCCTTTACGATAGCCTGCCGGTTGCGTTCGACCACGACTGGTGCGGTGTGACGCAGTTGGGCTGGGATGAGAAGAGCCAACAGAAAATCACCCAAATGCTGTCGCTGGGGCTGCCGGAAACCATCGCCCATGCAGTGACGGCTCAGCAGGTTGCTGAGACCGCTGGCGTCGACACCGGCTGCGGCGGAATTCAGTATCCACTCGGCGGCTGGCTGTGTCCGGCTGAACTGACTTCTGCGGCGATAGCCCTCGGGCAGTCGCGTGGGTTGACAGTGCATTATGCCCACAAGGTTCAATCGCTAAGTCGCACTGCGCACTGGGAACTGCGTTTTGCTGACGGCAAAGCGTCGCAGCATGCCAGCGTTGTACTGGCCAACGGACATCACATCACTCAGTTTACCCAGACAGCGTCATTGCCGGTTTATCCAGTCGGCGGCCAGGTGAGCCATATCCCGACCGCGCCCGAACTGAGCAAACTGCGTCAGGTGCTGTGTTACGACGGCTACGCGACGCCACAAAATCCGTCCAACGGCCATCACTGCATCGGTGCCAGCTATCATCGCGGTGAAACAGATATGCAGTACAGCGAAGCGGATCAGCAGCAAAACCGCCAACGCCTGCTCGACTGTTTCCCGAATGCGTCGTGGGCGAAAGAGGTTGATGTCAGTGAGGGTCAGGCGCGCTGCGGCGTACGCTGCGCGACCCGCGATCACCTGCCGATGGCGGGAAACGTGCCGGACTATGACGCCACGCTTGAAGTCTATCAGGATCTTGCAGACAACAAAGAAACGGCGGTAAGTGCGCCCGTTTATCCGGAACTGTTTATGTTGGGTGGCTTAGGCTCGCGGGGATTATGCTCCGCGCCATTGCTGGCTGAAGTGCTAGCCGCGCAAATGAGCGATGAGCCGGTTCCGCTGGACAGGGTTACGCTCGCGGGACTTAATCCGAACCGACTGTGGGTGCGGAAATTGCTGAAGGGGAAAAGGGTTAAGTAGGGTGCGGTCTGGTGCCCTCACCCTGGCCCTCTCCCCAAAAGGGAGAGGGAAGAGAAGGCGGCAACTTAGCGTTTAGCCTGCTGGAACAAATTGTCCCACATGCCCAGCACTAAAGACTGGTCGCGTGGAGACAGTTCCCCGGCCAGAATGGCTTTTTCAAGGCTGCGAGTAACTTCCGCGTGAACGGCGTCGGCAGAGTGATCGTCCCCTGCTTCCAGCGCGGCTACCGCCAGCGTCAGGTGACCACGCAGATAACCGCTGGCGAACAGCTCATCATCGCTGGCGTGTTCCACCATGTCATCAATTAACGCCAGAATGCGTGATTCAAATTCTGCGATCATCTTCTTTCCTCTGTTATAAATCTTCCGGCCACGGGAAGCATTCCGCCGTGATCTCCGGCGTATGGTAATAATTTTGTAAAGCCTCGATCAGGCGTGCCGGACGTTCCGGGATGCCTTTCTCAAGATATTCCATCACCTGCGCATGCACGCGGCGCTGGAAGACGATACGGTCTGGCTCGAAGTCGCCTTCAAGGTTGTCACAGCTGACGTTGAACGGGAAACCCGCCGCCACGCAGAACAGCCACTCCAGCGCCTGCGGTTTCACCTCCACATCTTCGAACTGCCCCTGGGTGGCGGCGTCGCGCCCGTCCGGGCAGTACCAGTAACCAAAGTCCACCAGCTCGCGACGCGCTTTCCCCGCGATGCACCAGTGCGAAATCTCGTGCAAACCGCTGGCGTAAAAGCCGTGGGCAAAGACGATGCGGTTGTATGGAACCTGGTCATCAGCAGGAAGATAGATCGGTTCGTCGTCGCCTTTAATCAGACGGGTATTAAAATCATCAGCAAAACAGCTGTCGAAGATCTCAATCAGCTGTTCGTATTTATGCGTACTGTTCATTAGTTCATCCCCAACCAGGTGAGGATCTCCTGTCCATGGCTGTCATAAAGAAGTTTGGCGCTCATCACCGCCGAGACGACAACAATCATCGGGCGGATCAGCTTTTGCCCTTTGCTTAATACCAGACGCGAGCCTGCGCGCGCGCCCAAAAACTGCCCCGCCATCATCACAAATCCGGTAGCCCAGATAACCTTGCCGCCAATGATAAACAGCAGCAGACCGCCAACGTTGGAGGTTGCGTTGAGGACTTTGGCGTGGGCGGTGGATTTGGCGAGGTTGAACCCGGCCAGCGTCACGAATGCCAGCGCGTAAAACGAGCCTGCTCCCGGACCAAAGAAGCCGTCGTAAAAACCGACGCAGCCACCGGCAATCAGCGCAAACGGCAGGCCGTGCAGTCGCCGCGCCCGGTCTTCCTCGCCGAGCTTTGGCATCAGTAAGAAATAGAGGCCAATACAGATAACCAGAATCGGCAGGATCTGGCGCAGAATGTCGGACTGTACGTGCTGGACCAGCAGCGCGCCCGCCGTCGAGCCAATAAACGTCATCAGGATATTGAGCTTCTGATCGGCGAGATTCACCACTTTGCGCCGAACAAAGTAGAGCGATGAGGAGAGCGAACCGCCGCATGCCTGGAGTTTGTTGGTGGCAAGCGCCTGGGCAGGGCTCATGCCTGCCGCCAGCAGCGCCGGAACGGTGAGCAACCCGCCACCGCCCGCCAGGGCATCGATAAATCCGGCTAACATCGCAACAAAAAAGAGCACCGCCAGCAGCAGCGGTGACACCATAAACAGATCGACGAAATTATCCATTAAAGTACATGCTCATCCAGTAGCGCCTGGCAGGAAGGCGGCAACGGAGGCGGTGTCTTCTTCTCAGGCTTAGAGGTTCCAGGCTTGGCCGGTTCAAACCAGCTTTGCAGTTCGTAACCACAACCATCGCCAGGCGGTGGCAGCGGCTGATCTTCACATTCCAGGCTGTTCGCCGGGCAGCGCAGGCGAACATGCATATGCGCCCGGTGCTGGAACCATGGGCGCACTTTACGCAGCCAGTCGCGATCCGTTCCCGCATCCAGGCAAAGCTGCTGCTTTATGGCCGGGTTAACAAAGATCCGTGTGACGTCGTTATCCTCTGCCGCCAGCTTAATCATGCTGGAAATTTCCGGCGACCAGCGCGAGGCCACGACCCGTTTACCGTCGGCCGAGACCAGATCCAGCGCCTGCGGTTTCAGCAGCTGCGCTGAGCTCCAGCGCGTTTTCGGCAGTTGCAGGAAGATGTCCACATCCAGTCCGGTCTGGTGGCTGGCGTGACCGCCGTTGAAGCGACCACCTGCAGGCATCCCCATATCGCCAATCAGCATCGTCCCCAGCCCCAGGTTATGCACCTGGTTGCCAAGACGCTGAATAAACAGCACCAGGTCAGGATGGCCGAAGTAACGGCGCTGGTCGGTGCGCATCACCTGATAGGTGTCCGACTGCAGCGGAAGTTCCTGCGCGCCGACGATACACCCGTTGGAGAAAGCGCCAATGGACTGCGCGCTTCCCGCTACCGGGTGGGTGATTTTCTGCCACGGCGTGGCGGCCAGGCTTGCTCCACTGGCCAGCAGCGCCAGCAGAGCGATTGCGGTTTTTTTCATAGTTACCAGCGTGGAATGGTGGTCGACACATCCGCATTCTGCGCGCGCTGGCGCAGGAAGTGATCCATCAGCACGATCGCCAGCATCGCTTCTGCGATCGGTACCGCGCGGATCCCCACGCATGGATCGTGCCGCCCTTTGGTGATCATCTCTACTTCATCGCCTGAGCGGTTAATCGTGTGGCCCGGCACGGTAATGCTGGACGTTGGCTTCAGCGCGATATTGGCAATAATTTGCTGCCCGCTGCTGATGCCGCCCAGAATGCCGCCCGCATGGTTGCTCTGGAAACCCGCCTTCGTGATTTCGTCGCGGTTCTGGCTGCCGCGAAGCTTAACCACGTCAAAACCGTCGCCGATTTCAACGCCTTTCACCGCGTTGATGCTCATCAGCGCGTGGGCGATGTCAGCGTCGAGGCGGTCAAATACCGGCTCGCCCCAGCCAGCCGGCACACCGTCGGCCACCACGGTGACTTTCGCACCAATGGAGTCGCCCTCTTTTTTCAGGCCACGCATCAGCTCGTCCAGCGCGTCCAGCTTGTCGGCATCGGCGCAGAAGAACGGGTTAAGTTCTACCTGATCCCAGTCTTTGATTGCCAGCGGAATGTCGCCCATCTGGGTCAGACAGCCGCGGATAACGATGCCGAATTTCTGCTGGAGATATTTTTTGGCAATCGCACCTGCCGCCACGCGCATCGCGGTTTCACGCGCGGAAGAACGTCCACCGCCGCGATAGTCGCGAAAGCCATATTTTTGTTCGTAGGTATAGTCGGCGTGGCCCGGACGGAAGACGTCTTTAATCGCGCCGTAGTCCTGGGAGCGCTGATCGGTGTTTTCAATCAGCAGACCAATGCTGGTCCCGGTGGTACGGCCTTCAAAAACGCCGGAGAGAATTTTGACCTGGTCCGGCTCGCGACGCTGCGTGGTGTAGCGAGAGGTACCCGGACGACGACGGTCAAGGTCATGCTGTAAATCGGCTTCGGTCAGTTCGATGCCTGGCGGGACGCCATCAACGATACAACCCAGTGCCAGACCGTGCGACTCGCCAAAGGTGGTCACACGGAATACCTGTCCAATACTGTTTCCTGCCATCACGGCTCCGATGTTGTTGTTTGTGTTTGAGCGTTGTGAAACGGGCCGAAGCCCGCTGGATTAATCTTTGTAAATGCTGAAGTATTCGCGTGCATCAAGCAGTTGCGTTTTGGTCAGCATAAAGACGCCGTCACCGCCGTTGTCGAACTCAAGCCAGGTGAACGGCACATCCGGGTACTGCTCTATCAGATGTACCATGCTGTTACCCACTTCACAAATCAGAACGCCATCGTCGGTCAGATAATCCGGCGCGCAGGCCAGGATGCGGCGGGTCAGCTTCAGCCCGTCAGAGCCTGACGCCAGGCCCAGCTCCGGCTCGTGACGGTACTCGTTCGGCAGATCGGACATGTCTTCGGCATCCACGTACGGTGGATTGGTGACGATCAGGTCGTATTGCAGCGTCGGCAGGTCGCGGAACAGGTCAGAGCGGATAGGCGTGACGTGATGGATCAGGCCGTGCTCTTCAATGTTATGTTCGGTGACGGCCAGCGCGTCGGTGGAGATATCGACGGCGTCCACTTCCGCTTCCGGGAAGGCGTACGCGCAGGCAATCGCGATGCAGCCGCTGCCGGTGCACATATCAAGTATGTGCTGCGGCTGATGGTTAATCAGGCCGTCAAAGTGGTTGTTGATCAGCTCGCCAATCGGCGAACGTGGCACCAGCACACGCTCATCAACATAGAACTCATGGCCGCAGAACCAGGCTTTGTTGGTCAGGTAAGCCACCGGAATACGCTCGTTCACGCGACGGATCACGCGCTCAACGATGCGGTGTTTTTCACTGGAGGTCAGGCGCGCGGTGCGCATGTCTTCCGGAATATCCAGCGGCAGGTAGAGTGACGGCAGCACCAGCTGGACGGCCTCATCCCACGGGTTATCGGTGCCGTGTCCGTACCAGATATTGGCGGCGCTGAAGCGGCTAACCGACCAGCGCAACATGTCCTGTATGGTATGCAGCTCGTTTACTGCTTCATCGACAAAAATTTTATCCACTCTTTCCTCCAGGGCATGCTCGCATAATTTTCGGCGGCTAGTTTGCCATGAAGACGGCGATAAATCAGCAATGACGCGTGTCGCTTGAGGTTAAAAAATGCGTTTAGTCGGGTACACTATCGGAAATACGAGATGAGAATGACGAATGAAAAAGAAAACATCGCTCAGCGAGGAGGATCAGGCTCTCTTCCGCCAGCTGATGACCGGGACGCGTAAAATCACGCACGACACCATTGTCCATCGCCCGCAGCGTAAAAAAATCAGCGAGGTTCCGGTCAAACGTCTGCTCCAGGAGCAGGCCGATAACAGCCACTATTTTTCAGATGAGTTTCAGCCGCTGCTAAATACGCAGGGCGCGGTGAAATACGTGCGCGAAGACGTCAGCCATTTTGAACTGAAAAAATTACGCCGGGGAGATTACTCGCCGGAGCTGTTCCTCGATCTGCATGGGTTGACCCAGATGCAGGCGAAGCAGGAGCTGGGGGCGTTGATCGCGGCGTGCCGACGCGAGCATGTTTTTTGCGCCTGCGTGATGCACGGTCACGGTAAACATATTCTCAAACAACAGACGCCGCTGTGGCTGGCTCAGCATCCGCACGTAATGGCTTTTCATCAGGCACCAAAAGAGTACGGCGGAGATGCCGCATTGCTGGTATTGATTGAGGTGGAGGAGTGGCAGCCGCCAGAGTTGCCCTGACAGGATGGCGGGAGGCACGCGGCACCCCGCCATATCGCACGTCACGTCAGATGGCTTTAGCCATCTTCAGGTTGCACGGACTCATTTGCCAGTTAAAGACCCCTTTGCCGGTTTCGTCGAGGGTGACGTTGGCAATGGCGGACGTTGTGAACATCGGCGGCGTTTCGCCCGGGCACAGCTCAGATACCAGATAGCCGACCAGCGGCAGGTGGGAAATGACCAGTGCGGAAGCGACACCTTCGTTGCACAGCGCCTGAAGGTAAGCACTGACAAGGCCAACATCGCCACACGGCGTGAGTTCAGGGAGAACATCTACACTGGATGGCAGGTTCATACACTCCCCTACCACATCCAGCGTCTGTTCTGCCCGCAGGAACGGACTCACCAGAACGCGTTCAATGTCCACTTTTTGACCTTTAAGCCATGTCGCCATCTGACGGGATTCGTCGCAGCCACAGACGGTTAAAGGACGTACTGAGTCACTGGCGGCATCGAGTGCCGCGTCGCCGTGACGCATGATAAAAACTTGCATATTGCACCGCTTTTGTTAACCAGAATCACCGGCGTTAACTACCCGCGATTAATGCTCTGAGGTAGAAAACCCGATGGCCGGGCATTGTGCCTGATCCATTCGGTGAATGAAACGCTGTTTTTTACCTCAATGGCGTAAGTATAGTCAATCTCTGTTTACAATTTCGCCAGAACAGGTTCCATCACCTCAGGATTTACCCTTCTTTGACTTCAGTTTACGCAATCAGTTTCCCTTGCGGGCCAGAATGTCTGACCCCGTTCCGCCATCTGCAATAATTCGTCACAAGGTGTAAACCGTGGACCGTATTGCGAGGCCAGACGTTGCAGGATCGCAACCACTTCACCCGCCCCGAGGGTATCCATATATCGGAACGGGCCGCCAAGGAATGGCGGAAAACCGATACCAAACACGGCACCGATGTCTCCGTCGCGCGCGCTTTTGATCACCTGCTCACCAAAGCAGCGCGCCGCTTCATTGAGCATCATCATCACGCAGCGCTCAGCACACTGAACCGCCGACAGTTTTCCCTGACCCGTGACAGGAATAAGCGCATAAACCGAAGGGTCGACCTGTTTCTTGCTTTTACGCCCTTTCGCGGCGTAAAGATAGAAACCGCGTTCATTTTTTCTGCCTTTGCGATCGTCCTTCAAAATTGCGGAAACAAAGTTTGCAGGCGGCGCAAAACGATCGCCATAAGCCGCTTCCAGCACAGGGATAATTTTAGTCCCCGTATCAATTCCTACCTCATCCAAAAGTTGGATTGGGCCGACGGGGAAACCAAACTTCACCAGGGCGTCATCGACGTGCTCAATTTTCTCCCCTTCCGTCAGCAACCGCATCGCTTCGTTAATATACGGCGCCAGAATGCGGTTGACGTAGAAGCCGGCTTTGTCCGCGACCACAACAGGAGTTTTGCCCTGTTTTTTCGCCAGCTTCACAACGGTGGCAATAGTTTGCGGGCTGGTTGTGGCATGAGGGATAACCTCCACCAGCGGCATTTTTTCGACAGGACTGAAATAGTGCAGCCCTATCACCTGCTCCGGGCGCATGGCTTTCGCCGCGATGTCGCCGATCGGCAAAGACGAGGTGTTTGACGCGAAAATGGTGTGCGGCGCGCAATGCTGTTCAACGTCCGCTACCATCTGCTGCTTAAGGGCCAGATCTTCGAACACGGCTTCAATCACCAGATCGCGGTGTGCAAACCCACTGTAGTCGGTGGCGCCAGTGATCATCGCGAGGGTTTTATCGCGATCGCTGGCCTTGATATGGCGGCGTTTCACTTTGCGATCAAGGTTCTGCCAGCTGTACTGCAACGCGTGGTTGATGCCCTGAGAATTGATATCTTTGATACGTACGGGCAATTTGCCTTTGCAGGCGGTGACAAACGCGATGCCGCCGCCCATCAGCCCACCACCCAGAACCCCAACGGCGCGCAGCGGAGCCGGTTCAGCTTCACTGCCCGGATCTTTTTTAACCTCCGTGCTGGCAAAGAAAATGCCGCGCAGCGCCTGCGACTGCGGCGTCATCGCCAGCTCGCCAAACGCTTTCGCTTCCGCGGCATAACCGCTGCTGCTGCCCTGGGATAAACCGGTTTCAATCACCTTCAGAATGCGCGTCGCTGCCGGATAATTCCCTCTGGTTTTTTGCTCGGTTTTTTTACCCACCATATTAAACAGCAGCGTGCGCCCCAGCGGCCCGGCGAGGATACGCTCACGCACCGGCAGGGGGCGTTTCGCCTGACGACCTTTCAGCGCCCGCTCAACGGCAGCCTCAAGCAAGATTGCGTGCGGAACGACCTCATCAACCAGACCCGCCTTTAACGCCTGACGGGCGCGCAGCTGTTTACCGGTTAAAATCATCTCCAGCGCAGTACTGACGCCCACCAGCCGCGGCAAGCGCTGCGTGCCACCTGAACCGGGCAGCAATCCAAGCTGTACTTCAGGCAGTCCGAGTACGGTTTTCGCATCGTCGGTACAGATGCGACTGTGGCAGGCCAGCGCCAGCTCAAGCCCGCCGCCCAGGCAAGCCCCGTGGATCGCAGCGACAACGGGTATCGACAGCGCATGGATCTCCGCCATCACCTGCTGCCCCTGACGCGCCAGATCTTCTGCTTCCTGAGCGCTTGTCGCCCGGGCAATCATGTTGATATCGGCCCCGGCAATAAAGTTATCCGGCTTTGCCGAGATAAATACCAGGCCACGTATCGCTTTGTTTTCGCGGATCTGTCTGAGCATCGCACGCACCTGAACGCCGAACTCCGCCTTCAGGGTATTCATTTTTTCGTCGGGCACATCAATGGTGATAACGGCCACGTTATCAAGGCGAACAACAAGGTTAAATGCAGATGTCGTTTCCATTATTCAGCCTCCAGAACCATTGCTGCGCCCAGGCCGCCCGCCGCACAGGCGGTAACGAGACCAAAGCCGCCGCCACGGCGACGCAGTTCGTGCAACGTCTGGGTGATCATTCTCGCGCCGGTCGCCGCAAATGGATGGCCGTAGGCGATGGATCCGCCAAGCACGTTAAACTTACTCTGATCCACTTCGCCGGTCGCGTGGGCGCGGCCCAGTACATCGCGCGCGAAGCGCTCGCTTGCCAGCAGCTGAATGTTTGCCAGGGTTTGGGCGGCAAAGGCTTCGTGCATATCGATCAGGGTTAAGTCAGCCAGCGTCAACCCCGCACGCTCCAGCGCCAGGGGCGTGGACCAGGCCGGACCGAGCAGCATGTCCTGCCAGACATCAATGGCGGTAAAGGCGTAGCTACGCAAATAGCCCAGCGGTGTGATGCCAAGCTCTTTCGCCCGGGATTCCGTCATCAGGATCACGGCGGCGGCACCGTCCGTCAGTGGCGTACTGTTGGCCGCCGTAACGGTGCCATGTTTACGATCAAACGCCGGGCGCAGTTTTGCGTAATCCTCCAGCGTCGAGGTGCCACGGATATTGTTATCTTCCACCAGCGGTTCGCGGAAAGGCGGGATGTAAGCCGTCATCACCTCGTCGGCAAGTTTGCCTTCCGACCAGGCCTTCGCAGCGAGCTGATGCGAGCGATGCGCCAGTGCATCCTGCTGTTCGCGGGTAATACCGTAGGTTTTTGCCATCTGCTCGGCTGTATCGCCCATGCGCAGGCCGGTGGAGTATTCAGCAACAGCAGGTGGCACGGGCATGAGGTCGCGCAGGCGTAAACGCGAGAAAAGTTTAAGCTTTGCACCGGTAGTGCGAGCTTTGTTGGCATCCACGAGGATGCGGGCCAGCTGTTTGCTGACGCCGATGGGCAGCACGGAGGAGGAATCCGCGCCGCCGGCGATCCCCGCGCGAATGGTCCCCGCCATCAGGCTTTCCGCCACGTTCGCCACCGCCTGGAAACTTGTGGCGCAGGCGCGGCTGACGCTGTAGGCGTCGGTATGAACATTCATGCCGGTACCCAGCACGATTTCACGCGCGATATTGGGTGCTTCCGGCATCTGCACCACCTGGCCGAAAACCAGTTGCTCAATAACCTCTGGCGGGATCTCGCTGCGAGCCAGCATCTCCCCCACCACCATTTTTCCCAGATCGACAGCCGGTATACCGTGAAACGCGGTTGCCTGACGTGCAAACGGCGTACGTAACCCGCTGACAATGGCAATGCGGTCACCGTGTCGGGTGATAAGCGGTAATGCCTGACTCATAACACTCCCCTGTAAAAAACTTTTGCGCGCACGTTAAGTGGTCTGACCTGATAATAGTCTTAACTATTTTTTTACATTGAGCCAATCGGGGAAGCGAAAAAATGCGAGCTAAGGCACAGAGAAGAAAAAGAAAATGCCCAGGGTAAAAGCAAAACGGTAACCCGTGGGTTACCGTTTTTAGTGTTTGCGCCCTCTCCCGTGGGAGAGGGTTGGGGTGAGGGCACCAGACCGCAGGAATTAACGCAGGCCCAGCTGGAAGATCAGCGTTTCTGCCTCGCAGGCGAACACAAAGTCGATATCCAGCTGTACGCCGCCTTCCACTTCAGTGAAGGTAGATTTGATTTCACATGGATCGGATTCGACTTCACGCGCACGCTTGCTCAGCGCGGCCAGCGTCTCTTCCGCTTCAGCGCGGTTAGGGAATACGCGGCTGTAAGAGGCGGTGCAATCGGTGTTGTCCATAATGGTGCCAACATCCATACAGCAGCAAACCGGGGTTTCATCAGCACTGCATTTACTCATAGCTCAATTTCCTCTGTATTCGCGCAGCGCGCGAGATAAACACGATGCGACTATTTTACGCCCCCGGACGAGCCCCCTCCAGCCGTTAATGGCGCAAAACCGGATAAGTGAGCAATATCACACTAAAAAATGATCTAAAACAAAATTCACCTTTTCGGATGAATCGTACTGGTCACAATTTTGCCAACCAGATCTCGTTTCATGAAACATGTTTGAAAATATTAATAAACAAACTTGCAACATCCCAGCTGGTCAGACCTATACTCTCGCCACTGGTCTGATTTGTATGTCATACCTCAGACCCTACACTTCGCGCTCCTGTTACGGTATGTAACAATTATTGAATAAAAATAACTCAATGAGGTTATGGTCATGAGCCAGAAAACCCTGTTCAAACAAACTGCTTTAGCAGTTGCAGTGGCAATCGTCTCAACGTCCGCCTGGTCAGCGGGCTTCCAGTTAAACGAATTTTCTTCCTCTGGCCTTGGCCGTGCGTATTCCGGGGAAGGTGCGATTGCCGATGACGCAGGCAACGCAAGCCGTAACCCGGCGCTTATCATGATGTTTGATCGCCCTACCTTCTCTGCCGGTGCGGTTTACATCGATCCTGATGTCAACATTTCTGGCAAATCTCAGTATACCGGCGCAGATCTGAAGGCGGATAACATTGCACCAACGGCGTGGGTGCCTAACCTGCACTTTGTTGCGCCAATCAATGAACAGTTTGGTTGGGGTGCCTCTGTCACCTCTAACTATGGCCTGGCAACGGAGTTCAATAACAACTACCCGGCCGGGGAATACGGCGGTAAAACCGACCTGACGACCCTGAACCTTAACCTGAGCGGCGCATATCGTCTGAACGATAACTGGAGCTTTGGTCTGGGCTTTGATGCTGTCTACGCTGATGCAAAAATCGAGCGTTATTCCGGGGAGCAAACTGCTGCGCTGCCGAAAAACAGCAATAAAATTGCCAGCCTGAAAGGTGACGAGTGGGGTTACGGCTGGAACGCCGGTATCCTGTATGAACTGGATAAAAACAACCGCTGGGGTCTGACCTACCGCTCAGAAGTGAAGATTGACTTCGATGGCGATTACAAAAGCGGCATCCTGAGCCCAGTCAACGGTATGGTGCCGGGTGCAGGCACCACCATTCCATGGGGTACCTCGAATCAAACTGTACCGGGTTCACTGTCACTGCATCTGCCAGAAATGTGGGAAGTGTCAGGTTATAACCGCGTTGCGCCGCAGTGGGCTATTCACTACAGCCTCGCGTATACCAGCTGGAGCCAGTTCCAGGAGCTGAAAGCCACCGGCAGCAACGGCCAGACGCTGTTCTATAAAGACGAAAGCTTCCACGATGCTTACCGTATCGCACTTGGTACGACCTATTATATGGATGACAACTGGACGTTCCGTACCGGCGTGGCATTTGATGACAGCCCGGTACCGGCAGATAAGCGTTCTATCTCCATTCCGGATCAGGACCGTTTCTGGGTAAGTGCGGGGGCAACCTACGCGTTCAACGAGAATGCCTCTATCGACGCGGGCGTGTCGTACATGCATGGACAGAAAGTGACCTTCCAGGAAGGCCCTTACGAGTTTACCTCTGAAGGTAAAGCCTGGCTGTTTGGTACCAACTTCAACTACGCGTTCTAATCCCAACACGATTAAAAAAGGTGAGCATCGCTCACCTTTTTTATTTATTCCGAATCGATATCTTTTAATTCGTTCTCGATGGCTTTCGCGTTCGGATTATCTTCCGGCTTCAGCTTACCGCCGTTGGCAATAAAGTCATGGTTCTGGAAATAGGCCTCGCGGACCATGATGTACGGATCGGAAGACTGACGCAGCAGACCGTCAGAGTCCAGCAGTTGCGCACGCGTTTCAATCCCTTCCACGGTCCATTTACCAATCGACAGCGGCCAGGTGAGCCATGACAGCACCGGATACAGCGTATCCACCATATCGCCGCCATCATCACGCACGGTAAAGCTGCCGTAGAATGGCAGGTGCACATACGGCCCATAACCTACGCCATAATGCCCCAGTGTGCTGCCGAAACGATGCGGCTGTTCACGCTGTAATTTCGGGTTCGCCATGCCTGCGACATCTATTAAGCCGCCCATACCCAGCAGAGAGTTCAGGAAGAAACGGGTGAAATGCACCATCCCCTGATACGGGTCGCCCTGGAGGAAGTAGTTCACCATCACCGCTGGCTCTTCCAGGTTACTGGTAAAGTTGCTCAGCCCGTTACGCGCTGGCTGCGGAACGTAGTCACGCCATGCCACGGCAACCGGACGAACCAGATATGGATCCAGCACATTATAGTTAAAGTTGTACATTGAACGGTTAAATCCTTCGAGAGGATCGGAGCGTCCCGTTTGCTCGCCAGAGCTGGCGCAGCCCACAAGCATCGTTACGCCCAGCGCAAGCGCCGACAGCCGAAGCTTCATATATTTCTCCCTGTTCAATATGGCTATCGTTGAATGCCATCTGTGACGGAGCCTGTGAGGCTCCGCCTGAAACGTGCAAGTGATTGTAACAGCACGCTTACCGATGTCTACGAGGACAATGACGACCCGCTCGCGTCATCACGCTAATTTCAGCATAGCCTGTCTTTAAGAATTCGTTTCGCTGGCAATTTTATATTGGCTTTGAAAGAGATGTCTCACCTTTATTGCCATTTTCAGCAATTTAAGAGCTTCCCCACGGGCAAGGCGCCAAAAGCCGCTACGCTTAAATGAGCGATTACCCCGAAGGAGCAGTTATGAAAGATATTAACGAAGAAAAAATTGGCGAGAACAATGAGGAACATGAGATTGAAAGTGAGGAGAAAGACCGGGGAGAAGAGATAGAAGTCGATGAGGATCGCCTGCCGTCGCGCGCCATGGCCATTCATGAGCATATTCGCCAGGATGGCGAAAAGGAGATGGAGCGTGACGCAATGGCCCTGCTGTGGTCGGCCATCGCAGCCGGTCTGTCGATGGGTGCCTCTCTGCTCGCCAAAGGTATATTTCACGTTCAGCTGGAAGGCGTGCCGGGCGGTTTTTTGCTGGAGAATTTAGGCTACACGTTCGGCTTTATTATCGTCATTATGGCGCGACAGCAGCTTTTCACGGAGAACACCGTCACTGCCGTACTGCCCGTCATGCAAAATCCGACCCTTGGTAATTTTGGTTTACTGATGCGCCTGTGGAGCGTCGTGCTGCTGGGGAACCTGATCGGTACGGGCGTTGCAGCCTGGGCCTTCGAGTATATGCCAATCTTTGATGAACCGACCCGCGACGCATTCGTGAAGATTGGCATGGATGTAATGAAAAATACGCCGGTTGAAATGTTCTCTAATGCCATTATCTCCGGCTGGATCATCGCCACTATGGTCTGGATGTTCCCGTCAGCGGGCAGCGCGAAAATCGTGGTGATTATCCTGATGACCTGGCTTATCGCACTCGCCGATACCACGCACATTGTTGTCGGGACCGTTGAAATCCTTTATCTGGTATTTAACGGCACACTCCACTGGAGCGACTTTTTCTGGCCGTTCGCCCTGCCTACTCTCGCAGGCAACATTTGTGGCGGAACCTTTATCTTTGCACTGCTGAGCCATGCGCAAATCCGTAACGACATGTCCAACAAGCGTAAGGCCGAACTTAAGGCTCAGGAAAAAAAGGATAAAACTGCCGTAAAATCGGCGTGAACGGTGACTCTTTGACCAGTCAGGCGGCAATGCGCTTAACGAGAAGTGTAAATAACGCTATACTCTTGCCGCTTCGTCCCCTTAGTTAAATGGATATAACGAGCCCCTCCTAAGGGCTAGTTGCAGGTTCGATTCCTGCAGGGGACACTTTTAATTTCCCCCTATAATCCCTGATTTATCAATCCGCTTTGCAATTGCCGCTTTTTTAAGCAAAAACGAGTAATAGCTCATAATGTATAACGGTGCTACATTAAGCCGCCCACCCAAGTCAGCAATGGCCAGGCAACGTCGTAAAGAACGGTAAAGCCTGCAACCATGACCTCGTCCTACGGTCTCAATGGCACGTGGTATCGCGAAGTCTGCGCTACCTTCACAGGCTTTACAAAGGTTCCACTATTTTGTCTCAATCCAAATTTCAGCGGGCTTTTCTGCACCCGCGCTACTGGTTTACATGGTTCGGCCTTGGCGTACTTTGGCTGCTGGTCCAGCTTCCTTATCCCGTGATTCGCTTCCTGGGTTCGAAGCTCGGCAGCGCATCGCGTCACTTTCTTAAGCGTCGCGAGTCCATTGCCCGAAAAAATCTTGAACTTTGCTTTCCGCATTACAACGCGCAGCAGCGTGAAACGCTGATCGCTGAAAACTTTAAATCTATCGGTATGGCGCTGCTTGAAACCGGTATGGCCTGGTTCTGGCCAGACGAGCGTGTCCGTAAATGGTTTGACGTTGAAGGTCTGGATAACCTCAAACATGCCCAGATGCAAAAACGCGGCGTGATGGTTGTGGGTGTGCATTTTATGTCGCTTGAGCTGGGCGGCCGCGTTATGGGTCTTTGTCAGCCGATGATGGCAACCTATCGCCCGCATAACAGCGCACTGATGGAATGGGTACAAACGCGGGGCCGCATGCGTTCAAATAAGGCGATGATCAGCCGTAACAATCTGCGCGGTATGGTTGGCGCCCTGAAAAAAGGTGAAGCCGTCTGGTTTGCCCCGGACCAGGACTACGGCCCTAAAGGCAGCAGCTTTGCCCCTTTCTTTGCGGTTAAAGATGTCGCTACGACGAACGGTACCTTTGTGATTTCACGTCTCTCTGGCGCCTCGATGTTAACGGTGACCATGGTCAGAAAAGCGGATAAGTCAGGCTATCGTCTGCATATCTCACCGGAGATGGCGAACTATCCTGAGGATGAGAGTGAAGCCGCGACCTTTATCAATAAGGTGATTGAGTTTGAGATTATGCGAGCACCTGAGCAGTATCTGTGGATGCACCGCCGCTTTAAAACCCGCCCTCTGGGCGAAGCCTCACTTTATATCTAACCCCTTTCGAAGGTTAGTTTCGCTAAGAAACTAACCTTTTCAAGCACCTGTAATCGCAGTGCGTAACGGCTTTTTTCGACCGTCGCTCAACAGGCATTTATTGCGTACCGAAATCAAACTGTCGCCGTTACACGACACTCGTAAGTATCGGAAATTATTTAAAAAAATGCCTCTTGTCACTCCTGAAATTTAGGCGTACATTAGCGCCGTCTGGCGACAGGAAAGCACAGAATTCAGAGCTGAAGTTAGCGACGTAACGGGATAATTCCGATTTCCCCTTTCGCATGATTTCAACTCTCTATACTCAGTTGGACTCTGTTTTTTTAATGCGTACCGGAAGATACGCGGAGCGATGAAACGTGAAATATTTCTTTATGGGCATTTCGGTTATTGTTTTAGTTTGGGCCGGAACGTTTGCTCTGATGATCTAGTTAAGAAAATGCAGTCAAAAAAACAGGCGCCGTTGGCGCCTGTTTTTTTGGTGTCCGTTACGACTCGGGTTGTTCCACGACGCTCTTAACTGCAAGCAGGCCATCCGCGCGGAACATGCTTTTAATCCCCCGCACAGCCTGACGGATACGGTCGCTGTTTTCGATCAGCGCGAAACGCACATGCGTGTCACCGTAGTCACCAAAGCCAATGCCTGGAGAAACGCAAACCTTCGCGTCCTGAAGCAGTTTTTTGGCAAATTCCAGAGATCCCATCGCCGCATACGGCTCGGGGATTTTCGCCCAGACGTACATGGAAGCTTTAGGCATTTCAACCATCCAGCCCGCTTCGTGAAGCCCTTTTACCAGCACATCACGGCGGCGCTTGTACTGGGCGGCAATATCAAGCACGCACTGCTGATCCCCTTCCAGCGCCGCGATGGCCGCGACCTGCAATGGCGTAAACGTACCATAGTCATGGTAACTTTTAATACGCGCCAGGGCGCTCACCAGCGTTTTGTTTCCCACCATAAATCCAATTCGCCAGCCCGCCATGTTGTAGCTTTTCGACAGGGTGAAAAACTCAACCGCCACATCACGGGCACCCGGTACCTGCATAATTGACGGCGCTTTCCAGCCATCATAAACGATATCAGCATAGGCGAGATCGTGTACCACCAGCACGTCGTAACGCTTAGCCAGCGCGACCACTTTCTCAAAGAATTCGAGTTCGACGCATTGTGCCGTTGGGTTGGACGGGAAACCGAGGATCATCATTTTCGGCTTCGGATAGCTTTCACGAATCGCCCGTTCCAGCTCGTTGAAGAAGTCGACGCCTTCCACCAGTGGAACAGAACGCACCTGCGCGCCAGCAATCACCGCCCCATAAATATGAATTGGGTAGCTCGGATTCGGCACCAGGACGGTATCGCCGTGATCGAGCGTCGCCAGCATCAGGTGGGCCAGCCCCTCTTTGGAGCCAATGGTCACAATCGCTTCGCTTTCAGGGTCGATATCCACCTGATAACGATCCTGATACCAGCGGGAGATCGCCCGACGCAAGCGTGGAATGCCGCGTGAGGTTGAATACCCATGGGTATCGGGACGCTGGGCAACTGTGCAGAGTTTCTCAACGATATGCGGCGGCGTTGGGCCGTCAGGGTTACCCATACTGAAATCGATAATGTCTTCACCGCGCCGACGCGCAGCCATTTTCAGTTCAGCAGTGATATTGAAAACATAAGGGGGGAGACGATCGATACGCGTAAAACGGCGTTCAGGACTGAATTCAGCCATAGATTCCTCAGAGTCACGTTAGCGCCCGGACCGTCCGAGCGACGCTGCCACCCGTGTGGCATGCTTAGAAAATAACCTGAAGAAAAAGACGCTGTCGAGGGGATAACGGCAAAACAATATATTGCGCTAAAACGGGAATGCGATTGCAGTGAAAAGCGGAACTCTTATCGTGATCAGGCAGTTTTAAGCGCTGCGATTTAACACAATATTTTCAGTATCGTTACCTGACGCTTCTCCCCAAACGAAAAAGCAGCGACTTTCAGTCAAAAGCCAGCAATCCCCTTTGAGAATTATGGTTTTTCCCCATTTGATAAATCTGATGGATAGCTGGTCATCTGGCCCTATGTTTTCTATCATAGATTTTTCCCGTTTTCCCAGGCCTGACCGTGCACGAAATCTTCAATATGCTCCTGGCGGTGTTCGACCGCGCGGCATTAATGCTGATCTGTCTCTTTTTCCTTATCCGCATCCGCTTGTTCCGCGAACTGTTGCATAAATCTGCCCATTCGCCAAAAGAGCTGCTGGCCGTCACGTTTATCTTTTCGATGTTTGCCCTGTTCAGCACCTGGTCCGGGGTGCCGGTAGAAGGCTCGCTGGTGAACGTGCGCATCATCGCCGTCATGTCGGGCGGGATCCTCTTTGGTCCCTGGGTAGGGATTATCACAGGCATCATCGCCGGCACCCATCGATACCTGATTGATATTGGCGGCGTGACGGCAGTCCCCTGCTTTATCACCAGCATTATTGCCGGGCTGCTCTCGGGCTGGATTAACCGCAAAATCCCGAAAAAGCAGCACTGGCGTGCAGGGATTATCGCGGGGATGGTCTGCGAAACGCTGACCATGATCCTGGTCATCGTCTGGGCGCCAACCGTTGCGCTGGGGCTGGATATCGTCTCGAAGATCGGTATTCCGATGATCCTCGGGAGCGTCTGTATCGGTTTTATCGTGCTGCTGGTGCAAAGCGTGGAGGGCGAAAAAGAGGCCAGCGCCGCGCGTCAGGCGAAGCTGGCACTGGATATTGCCAACAAAACGCTGCCGCTTTTCCGACACGTTAACACCGAATCTTTACGTCAGGTTTGCGATATCATCCGCCGGGATATTCACGCCGATGCGGTTGCCATCACCAATATTGACCACGTGCTGGCCTATGTTGGCGTCGGTGAGCACAATTATCGCGACAGCGACGATACCATCAGCCCGACCACCAGACAGGCGATTAACTACGGAAAAATCATCATTAAAAACAATGATGAAGCCCACCGGACGCCAGAGATCCACTCAATGCTGGTGATCCCGCTGTGGGAAAAAGGCGTGGTCACGGGGACGCTGAAAATTTACTACTGCCATGCGCACCAAATCACCTCCTCGCTCCAGGAGATGGCGATTGGCCTGTCGCAGATTATCTCCACCCAACTCGAAGTTTCGCGTGCGGAGCAGTTGCGCGAGATGGCAAATAAGGCAGAGCTGCGTGCCCTGCAAAGCAAGATCAATCCCCATTTCCTGTTTAACGCGCTGAACGCTATATCCTCTTCCATTCGTCTTAATCCGGATACCGCGCGGCAGCTGATTTTTAATCTGTCGCGCTATCTGCGCTACAACATTGAGTTAAAAGACGACGAGCAGATCGACATCAAAAAAGAGCTGTATCAAATCAAGGATTACATCGCGATTGAGCAGGCACGCTTTGGCGATAAGCTGACGGTCATTTACGATATTGATGAAGAGGTCAACTGCGTGATCCCAAGCCTGCTGATCCAGCCGCTGGTGGAAAACGCTATTGTTCACGGCATTCAGCCGTGTAAAGGAAAAGGCGTGGTCACGATTAGCGTGACGGAAAGCGGTAACCGCGTGCGAATCGCCGTGCGCGATACCGGACACGGCATCGATCCGAAAGTTATCGAGCGCGTCGAATCAAACGAAATGCCGGGAAATAAAATCGGGCTGCTGAACGTGCACCACCGGGTCAAGCTGCTGTACGGTGACGGGCTGCACATTCACCGCCTTGAGCCGGGCACCGAGATTGCTTTTTATGTTCCGAACGAACGAACGCCCGTTAATGCCCCCATATCCTTGTTGCCGTAGGCCGGAGTAACAGATGAAAGTCATCATCGTAGAAGATGAAATTCTGGCTCAGCAGGAGTTGAGCTGGCTTATTAAAACCCACAGCCAGATGGAGATTGTTGGCTGTTTTGAGGATGGCCTGGACGTGCTGAAATTTTTGCAGCATAACCGGGTCGACGCGATTTTTCTCGATATTAATATTCCGTCTCTGGACGGCGTTCTGCTGGCGCAAAATATCAATCAGTTCGCCCACAAGCCGTTTATTGTGTTTGTCACCGCGTGGAAAGAGCATGCCGTGGAAGCCTTCGAGCTGGAGGCGTTTGACTATATTCTCAAGCCGTATCAGGAGTCACGTATTATCAGCATGCTGCATAAGCTGGAAGCCGCATGGCAGCAGCAGTCGCTGCCCGCCAGTGCCAGTCCGGTAGCGCGGGAAAACGACACCATTAATCTGGTCAAGGACGAACGGATCATCGTCACGCCTGTCGACGATATTTACTATGCTGAAGCGCACGAAAAAATGACGTTTGTCTATACGCGGCGTGAGGCCTACGTAATGGCGATGAACATCACCGAATTTTGCAACAAACTCCCGGCAGCGCACTTCTTCCGCTGCCACCGCTCGTTCTGCGTCAACCTGAACAAGATCCGCGAGATCGAACCCTGGTTTAATAACACCTATATTTTGCGTCTGAAGGATCTGGATTTTCAGGTGCCGGTAAGCCGCAGCAGAGTGAAAGCGTTCCGCCAGCTCATGCACCTGTAGCGCGTTCCCTCTCCCGCAGGAGAGGGAGACGGATGTCAGAGGATCTGGCCAAGTACCTGACGCAGATGCGCCCCGGAGCCAAGCAAGCCCGGATTGTCGTGGACAATCAGGTAAACCGGAATGTCCTGCACGTAACTTTTGAAGCGGCCTTTGTCTTCAAAGCCACCACGGAAACCGGAGGCGGTAAAGAAATCGAGGAAGCGCGGCACGATCCCGCCCGCAATATAGACCCCGCCAAAGGTGCCGAGATTCAGGGCCAGGTTGCCGCCGAAACGCCCCATAATGACGCAGAACAACGACAAAGCACGACGGCAGTCAATACAGCTGTCGGCCAGCGCGCGTTCGGTCACATCTTTAGGCTGCAGATTTTCCGGCAGACGTCCGTCTGATTTTACAATCGCCCGATACAGGTTCACCAGACCCGGGCCAGAAAGCACGCGCTCGGCCGACACGTGACCAATTTCGGCGCGTAGCTCCTCAAGAATAATGCCCTCTTCTTCGCTGTTCGGCGCAAAATCCACGTGACCGCCCTCACCCGGCAGGCTCACCCAGCGTTTGTCGACGTGGACCAGGTGCGCCACCCCCAGACCGGTTCCGGCGCCGTAAACAGCAATGGGTTTGCCTTCAACCGGGGCCGTACCGCCGAACTGAATCAGATGCTCAGGTTTAAGCATTGGGATAGCCATGGAAACCGCAGTGAAATCGTTGATAATTTCAAGGTGCGAGAAGCCGAGGTTTTTCCGCATTTCGGCAATTGAAAAGGCCCACGTGTGGTTGGTCATCGCCACCCAGTCGCCAGTGATCGGACAGGCGATGGCGATACAACCGTCTTCAACGCTCACTTTATGCTCTTCAAGATAGACGCGAACTACCGCTTCCAGGCTTGGGTAATCCAGCCCTGAATAGGTTTTCGCCTGAGAAATTTCACCGCTGTTCACATCGCACAGGGCAAGGCGCGCATTGGTGCCGCCAACATCACCTACCAAAGCATACTTTGTCATTCTTCTACTGCTCCGCTAAAGTCAGAATAAATCTTTGGGACACTGTAAATTCAAGGCGTGATAACAACAACGACCAGAAGGTGACTGCCCATGGATTATCGATCTTCGTCACATAATAACTTTACCGTTTCAGCACCTTTTGCACTATTGCCACAATGCTGATTGTGCAAAGTAACGTTAAGCCGTTTTGTACAAGGAAATCATCATGCTCCATCCGCGAGCCAGAACCATGCTGTTATTGGCTGTCCCGGCGCTAATTATTGGCGTAGCGTCGAGCCTGGTGCTCATCGTCGTCATGAAAGTAGCGGCAGTGCTGCAAACGATTTTATGGACCGCGCTGCCGGTTAAACTTGGCATCAGCACTGACTCGCCAGGGTGGATCATGATGATGCTGACCCTGACCGGAATTGCCGTAGGTCTGGTGATCCGCTATAGCCCGGGCCATGCCGGGCCGGACCCGGCACTGGAACCCTTGATTGGTGCGCCAGTATCTCCCTCTGCTCTGCCGGGGCTTGTTGTCGCGCTGATTATCGGTCTTGCGGGCGGCGTAAGCCTCGGGCCTGAACATCCCATTATGGCGGTTAATATCGCGCTGGCGGTCTTTCTGGGAACGCGTCTTTTCCCGCGCGTTGGCGCGCTGGACTGGACGATTCTGGCTTCCGCCGGCACCATCGGGGCACTGTTTGGTACCCCAATAGCGGCTGCGCTCATCTTTTCGCAAACGCTCAGCAGCGACAATGATGTGCCGCTGTGGGATAAACTCTTTGCGCCACTGATGGCCGCAGCAGCAGGGGCCCTCACAACCAGCCTGTTTTTCCATCCCCATTTTTCACTCCCCATCCCCCACTATGGCCAGATGCAACTCACCGATATTGTCAGCGGTGCCGTCGTCGTCGCGATAGCCATTGCGCTGGGAATGATCGCAGTGTGGTGTCTTCCGCGCCTGCATCGTCTGATGCACAGGCTGAAGCATCCGGTGCTGATTCTGGGTATGGGCGGTTTTATTCTGGGCGTTTTAGGCGCTATCGGCGGGACGGTTACGCTGTTTAAGGGTCTGGACGAGATGCAGCAACTGGCCTTCAGCCAGGTCTTTAGCGTCTCCGATTATCTGCTGTTCGCGCTGGTAAAACTGGCGGCGCTGGTGATCGCTGCAGCCTGTGGTTTCCGGGGAGGACGGATCTTCCCGGCGGTATTTGTTGGCGTCGCGCTGGGGCTGATGCTGCATGAGCACGTCGACGCTGTCCCTGCGGCGATTACCGTCTCCTGCTCCATTCTGGGGCTGGTACTGGTGGTAACGCGCGATGCATGGCTGAGTCTGTTTATGGCGGCCGTTGTGGTGCCGGATACCACGCTTCTGCCGCTCCTTTGTATCGTGATGTTGCCCGCCTGGCTCCTGCTGGCGGGCAAACCGATGTTGATGGCATGGCGAAACGACAGGTAATCAGGCGTTATTGCGCGCCTCCAGCGCTTTGGTCAGCGCGCTCAGCAGCGGCGGAATATCGGCTTTCGGCAGCATCACCTCGATCAGCGATAGTCGCTCGTGGTGTGCTACTTTATCCAGCACCTCCGCCAGTGTTTCCGCTTCGCTGACGCGCCAGCATTCTGCTTCTGGCGCCAGGCTCAGCGCCTGCGGGATCTGCGTCCAGTTCCAGAGGGCAATATCGTTATAGCGCTGCTCCGGCCCGTGGATGGCTCTCTCAACCGTGTATCCCTCGTTGTTAAGCACCAGAATAATCGGGCGCTGCTTGTCGCGCAGCATCGATCCCAGCTCCTGAATGGTCAACTGCGCGGCACCGTCACCCGTCAGGACAATCACGCGTCGGTTCGGACACGCTGTTTGCGCGCCAAACGCCGCCGCGAGCGTGTAGCCGATCGATCCCCAAAGCGGCTGGACGATAAAGTTCACGTCTGCCGGTAAACGCAAATCGATAGCGCCGAAAGCAGACGTCCCCTGGTCAGCCAGAATAATGTCTCCGGGGCGAATAAACGTTTGCAGGGTACGCCAGAAGCTCTCCTGAGTCAGCGCCCCTTCGATAGTGGGGAAAGAAGAGCTGCTGTGATCAGATGGCGCTCGCGTATCACACACATGCGTTTTACACAGCGCTGTCAGCGTTTCAATGGCCTCCCTCATCGGGATACCCGTAAACCAGACGTCGCCGACGCGGGACGCGTGGGGCTGAACCTCTATCGTCTGATCTGGCGTCAGCTGGTGGGTAAACCCGGCTGTGAGCGTATCGGTAAAGCGCGTGCCAATGCACAGCACCGTATCAGCCCCCTCGATTGCCTCTTTGACCGCCGCGGCGCTCGCCGATCCGCTGTAGGTGCCATAAAAACCGCTCTGTCGTTCGTCAAAAATGCCCTTGCCCATCAGCATGGTGGCGTGTGCCATCGGCACCTCTTTCACCCACGTTTGAAGGGCCGCGCGCAAACCGTGGCGCAGCACCAGGAAGTCCGCTAACAGCGCGGTGCGTTTGCTCGTTGACAAACGCTTTTCGGCAGCCTCACGGAACGCTTGCATGCAGGCTGAATCGGCCGGTGCGGAGTTAAGAGTGAGAGCGCTTACAGGGGGCGTAGCGGCTTTTTTCGCCACATCGGCGGGCAGCATCAGGTAGCCCGGACGGCGCTCCCGCAGCATGGTGGTCAGGACTCTGTCAATTTCATAGCAGGCGTTTTGTTCGGTAAGCACCGCCTGTGCAACGGTGATGGGTTCGCTCATGTGGTAGAAATGGCGGAACTCGCCGTCGCCTAAGGTGTGGTGCAGTAACTCTCCTCGCTGCTGCGCCGCCATACCCGGAGCCCCCACAATATGGAGCACGGGGACATGTTCGGCAAAGCTGCCCGCCACACCGTTCATGGCGCTTAACTCCCCAACGCCGAAAGTCGTAAGGAGTGCGGCAAATCCCTTACAGCGGGCATAGCCGTCTGCGGCGTAAGACGCGTTCAGCTCGTTGGCACAGCCCACCCAGCAGATGTCCGGGCTGTCTATCACATGGTCGAGAAACTGCAGGTTATAGTCGCCCGGCACGCCAAACAGATGATCGGCACCGCAATCTGTTAGTCGGTCCAGCAGGTAATCGGCGACGCAATAGGGGGTACGCATATTATAGGTGTCCTTCTGACGTTGACCTCACTCTGAGTATTAAATAAGCGTGAAGGGTGTCCAGAATTGGCGACAATCAGGGGCTGGAAAGAATGCTTTACGAAAAAAGCTGAGCTATGCTCATTTTCTTCAGGTTAGTGTAAACGCATACACTGATTTTTCTTTCCAGCGCCAGAGGTCTCGCTCATGGGTTATCAACCTGACAAAAATCGTTACCAGACAATGCAATATCGCCGCTGTGGGCAAAGCGGCCTCAAGCTTCCCGCCATCTCGCTGGGGCTTTGGCATAATTTTGGCGACGCGACGCTGCTCGAAAACAGCCGTCAACTTTTACAGCGCGCCTTCGATTTGGGTATTACACATTTTGACCTTGCCAATAATTACGGCCCACCTCCTGGTTCAGCCGAACGCAACTTCGGGCGCATCCTGCAGGAGGATTTCCTGCCCTGGCGCGATGAGCTAATCATCTCCACCAAAGCGGGCTACACCATGTGGGACGGGCCTTACGGCGACTGGGGCTCGCGTAAATATCTGATTTCCAGCCTGGACCAGAGCCTCAGGCGTATGGGGCTGGAGTACGTTGATATCTTCTATCATCACCGCCCCGATCCACAAACGCCGCTACGTGAAACGATGAAAGCGCTTGACCATGTGGTGCGCCAGGGCAAAGCGCTGTACATCGGCCTGTCCAACTACCCGGCAGAACTGGCGCGGCAGGCGATTGAAATACTGGAGGATCTGGGTACGCCCTGTCTAATCCACCAGCCGAAGTACTCCATGTTTGAACGTGCGCCTGAAGAGGGGTTGCTGGACGTGTTGCAGCAAAAAGGGGTGGGATGTATCCCCTTCTCTCCCCTGGCGGGCGGACAGTTGACCGATCGCTATCTGAACGGCATCCCGGCGGATTCTCGCGCAGCAAGCGGCAGTAAGTTCCTTAATCCGGACCAGATCACCGACAAAAAGCTGGAAAAGGTACGCAAGCTGAATGCGCTGGCGGAAAAACGGGGGCAAAAGCTTTCGCAAATGGCACTGGCCTGGATCCTGCGCCACGATGCAGTGACATCCGTGCTCATCGGCGCAAGCAAAACCGGACAAATTGATGATGCTGCAGGCATGCTTGAAAATCGTCATTTCTCCGCAGAAGAGCTGAAGACGATAGAAGCGATCCTGTCCAGTTCAGATTAAAAACACTTTTAGCAAAAAGTGCTCTCGTTCATGATTTAGGAGTTGAGGCGATGAAACGAATGTTTACCAACTCGTAAAATTGCGTTAACAGGTCGCACAGCGGCCCCGATCGTGAAGGAGAAAGAGTATGTTCAGGTCACTGATTCTTGCAGCGGTACTACTGGCTTCGGCCCCGCTGGTCGCCAATGCGGGCGAAATCACCCTGTTGCCATCGATTAAATTACAAATTGGCGATCGTGATGACTACGGCAGATACTGGGACGGTGGCTACTGGCGCGACCGTGACTACTGGCACCGACATTATGAGTGGCGTAAAAACCGCTGGTGGAAACACGATAACGGCTATCACCGTGGCTGGGATAAGCGTAAGGCCTACGAGCGCGGCTACCGCGAAGGCTGGAACGATCGTGACGACCGCCGTGGCGGCAGGGGTCACGGAAAAGGCAGAGGCCATGGTCACGGCCATCACCATTAACAGCAAAAAGGAGCCTCACGGCTCCTTTTTCTTTTACAGGCCTGCTGCTGTGCCTATCAGCAACCACATGTTTAACGCCACCACCACGACCACAATGGCCCACCCGGCGCGTTTCACCCACGTCGAATTCACCAGATCGCCCATCAGCGATTTGTTGCTGGTGAATATCAGTAGCGGCACCAGCGCCAGCGCAATACCGAAACTCAGCAGCACCTGACTCATCACCAGAATGCGGGTCGGATCCAGCCCCATCAGAATTACAATAAAGGAAGGCAGCATCGTTACCGAACGGCGAACCCACAGTGGAATATGGAAACGTACGAACCCCTGCATCACCACCTGCCCGGCCAGTGTCCCCACAACCGTAGAGGAAAGTCCCGCAGCAACCAGGCTTAAACCAAAAATAGTGGCAGCGGCATGGCTCAGCAACGGCTCCAGCGTCAGGTACGCCTGGTCGAGATCGGCAACCCCGGTATGCCCGTTAAAGTGAAACGCGGCGGCGGCAGTCGCCATCATCGCCAGATTCACAAATCCGGCAATGGTCATCGCAATTGCCACATCCCATTTCGAGGCGGAGTAGCGCTCTTTACTCGTCCCGCCGTGCAGATTTTGGGTTAAAGAAGAGTGCAGATAAATTACGTGCGGCATAATGGTCGCCCCCAGCACCCCGGCGGCCAGAAATACGGCTTCAGAGGTGGGTAACGACGGGATCACCATCCCTTTCGTCAACTGCACCAGATTCGGCTGGGAGAAAATCAGCTCAACAATATAGGCGGCAGCGACGAACAGCAGCAGGCCGCCGATGACTTTCTCCAGCGGTTTTTGTCCCCGCCTCTGGAGCATCAAAATAAGGAACGTGGCGATACCGGTCAGCACGGCGCCCTGTAGCAGGGAGACGCCCAGAATAAGCTTAAAGCCGATCGCCGCCCCGATAAACTCGGCGAGATCGGTGGCCATGGCGATAATTTCCGCCTGGACCCAGTAAAACCATACCGCCGGACGCGGATAATGATCGCGGATTTGCTCCGCCAGGTTTTTCCCGGTGGCAATACCCAGCTTCGCGGAAAGCATCTGAATCAGCATCGCCATCAGGTTGGCCCACACCACAACCCACAGCAGCTTATAGCCGAAACTGGCCCCGGCCTGAATATTGGTCGCAAAATTACCCGGATCGATGTAGCCAATCGCGGCAATGAATGCAGGTCCCATTAATGCGAACCGCAGCTTGCGTGCCGCCCTGCCGCTGCTACTCTCTACGCGACTATTCGTCATTTCTGCCTCTGGAAATATAGCCTGTGCTATGTTTTATGCTATCAAAATGAGAATGATTATCAAGTTCATTTGTAATGGTTAACATGATTACTCTGATAGCCAGGGACAATAGACAGGCAGGTGGAGCAAGGTCACAGAATGTGAAAATGCGCAGACATTTGTGAAGCGTAGCACACAAACTTAACTTTTCACTCATTTACCTAACATAACAAAAATGTATTGTTGATCACTATTTTTGAGACTCGTCACAGGATGTAACTATAGTGTGGGCTTGATCTCGTTTTCTTTGTGCTTGTTACATAGAATGTGCACGGAAATTAAACCTGCCTCATATTTGGAGCAAATATGGACCGCGTCCTTCATTTTGTCCTGGCACTCGTTGTCGTTACTGCACTCGCATTGCTGGTCAGCACTGACCGCAAAAATATTCGTATTCGCTATGTTGTCCAGCTGCTGGTCATTGAAGTTTTACTTGCGTGGTTCTTCCTGAACTCCAACGTAGGCCTCGGCTTCGTGAAAGGCTTCTCCGAAATGTTCGAAAAACTGCTCGGATTTGCCAACGACGGGACTAACTTTGTCTTTGGCAACATGAACGATCAGGGTTTGGCCTTCTTCTTCCTGAAAGTGCTCTGCCCTATCGTCTTCATCTCTGCCCTGATCGGGATCCTCCAGCACATTCGTGTTCTGCCGGTGGTTATCCGTGCAATCGGCTTCCTGTTATCGAAAGTTAATGGCATGGGCAAGCTGGAATCCTTTAACGCAGTCAGCTCGCTGATCCTGGGTCAGTCTGAGAACTTCATTGCGTATAAAGATATCCTCGGCAAGATGTCCCGTAACCGCATGTACACCATGGCGGCGACAGCAATGTCTACCGTTTCCATGTCTATCGTGGGCGCGTATATGACTATGCTGGAACCTAAATACGTGGTTGCAGCGCTGGTTCTGAATATGTTCAGCACCTTTATCGTTCTTTCGCTGATTAACCCGTACCGCGTGGATGCCAGCGAAGAGAACATTCAGATGTCAAACCTGCACGAGGGACAGAGCTTCTTCGAAATGCTGGGTGAATACATTCTGGCGGGTTTCAAGGTTGCGATTATCGTTGCCGCGATGCTGATTGGCTTTATCGCACTGATCGCTGCGCTGAACGCCCTGTTTGCGGCCGTACTTGGTATTTCGTTCCAGGGTATTCTGGGCTATATCTTCTACCCGGTCGCCTGGGTAATGGGTGTGCCCGCTCACGAAGCGTTGCAGGTGGGCAGTATCATGGCAACGAAACTGGTATCCAATGAATTCGTGGCGATGATGGATCTTCAGAAGATTGCCAGCACGCTCTCCCCGCGTGCGGAAGGGATCCTGTCCGTCTTCCTGGTCTCCTTCGCGAACTTCTCTTCCATCGGTATTATCGCTGGTGCGATTAAAGGCCTGAACGAAGAGCAAGGTAACGTCGTTTCTCGCTTTGGCCTGAAGCTGGTTTACGGTTCAACGCTGGTGAGCGTCCTGTCTGCCTCTATCGCAGCATTGGTGCTGTAATCCATACCGCTCAATGAAAACCGGGAGCCATCGCTCCCGGTTTTTTTATGTCTCCAGCGCCGTCAGGGGCAGTGGTTTACCAATCAAATAGCCCTGCAAATAATCAACGCCGTATCGCAGCAAGATCTCGCGTTGTTCAGCCGATTCCACATATTCAGCCACCACACAAAGCGATTTCGTTTTTGCCATGTTGCAAATGGACTGCACGATCATCGCATCCATGCTGTCGGTGCAGATATCTTTCACGAAGCAGCCATCGATCTTAATGATATCGGCCTCCAGTCGCTTCAGGCGCTCAAAGTTGGCATAGCCGGTACCAAAGTCATCGATAGCAATGCGGAAGCCATAATCCCGCAGCTGCTGGATATTGTTGATGCTGCTTCCCGAGTCAGAGAAAGCCTGTTCCTCGGTGATCTCAATGACGATATCTTGCGGTGCAACGGCGTAGCGTTCAAAAAGCGCGATGATCTCAGCTGCAATCTCGTTCTGCATCAGCGTCAGCGGCATCAGATTAACGGAGAACCGCGTTCCGGCCCGTCCGGATGGATGACTGCGCATCCACATCAGCAATTTTTCCACCACGTTCAGGTCGAATCGGTGGCTCAGGTTGAACTGAGCAATCAGCGGAATAAAGCGGTCAGGGGTGATGATCTCACCATCACTTTCAAGACGCGAAAGGATTTCAAAGTACCCTTCTCCGCGCGCGTTGTGAATTGGCTGCGCGTAAAGATGGAGACCACCGATATCAAGGGCGCGTTTTATACGGGCCAGCATTAGCACCCTGTCCGTCGTATGACCAGAAACATCATCCAGACTGTTGGTTAACGCCAGGACGTTATGCCCGGAACAGGACTGCTCGGACAGCCAGCTCAACTGACCCAGCGTGTGATGCACGCTTTCTCCATTTGGCACTTCCCCCCAGGAGGCACCAAACTCAATGTCGAGCTCAGTCTTGTTCCAGATAATTTTACGGCTGTTCAGATGGTCAACCATAAATTGCAGACGTTCAGCCGTGCCCGGTCCCAGCAAGACCAACATCAGTTCACTGCCTGGTAACTGGAAGAGCTTCTCGTCTTTTTGCAATAACGGCTGCAGCGACGCGGTGATCATCTTTTTACAGTGCACGCGCATGAGGATGCCGTAGTGACGGCTCAGGAATTCCAGATTATCCAGACGCAAGCAGCAGACTTTGGCCTCAGGATGATGCTGTAGAAAAACTTCCAGCGCACGAATGTTAGGCAGACCGGTGAGCGGATCGGTAAGCGCCCTCTCCTGCCACCCCTGTTTCAGCCATTCACTTTTCTGATAGATCTGCGACATGTAAAGCAGGCAGATAGCGAAAGAGATGAGTACCGACAGAATAAAGGAGAGCGAGTGGCCCGATTCAACGCCATTGAGAAAATTATAATTATAGGTCAACAACATGAGCGCTGAGGCTGCCCAGAATAAAGAGATGAGCGCATAGCTCAAACGACCAATACCCAGGGTAAAAAGAATGAAAACGGTCGGCATCAAATAACCCGCAATAAACTGCGACTCAAAAGGCGCGCATAAAATAGCGATCATTGAGACCAACAGCATCAGCCACACAACGATAAATAACGCTTTTTTGTTGCAAAAGAGGGGCTTCACGCTTCGCCGCCAGAATGTTCGGGCATAGCGAGGATTAATAATCATTCTTAATGGATAATAGAACATCATGGTGAAAATCAGAGCGGCGCAAATCAGACTCTGAATATCGATAACGTTATAAATTGCAGAGCCTTCGCCGAAATAGGAGGAGATTGTTACCGGGAAATCAAATAAATACCCCGCCAGATACATCGATAATTTGATGCCCACAGGCACCATAAATCCGAGCCATAAAATACGTATACCAATGTACTTATTCGGCATGCTGTGGCGCCAGCGCTTGCCCAGCATCAAACGGATAACGCCACAGGCGGCGAAGACGGAAAACGTCTGACAACATAATAAAACGATAGATTGTAGCGGGGCTAAATCAAAGTAATAAGCATTAGTAACACTAAAACTTAGCAACAAAGGAATGATTGCCCGTCGTCCAAATAACAACACGATGGCGAGCATGGCGCTTAAGGGCAGCCACGCTAAATAAACATCATTTTCGTTAACGATAGCGCGCGGAGAGATATAACGGGAAAAGGGGATCGCAATCAGGCTTAGCGCCAGGGCAATCATAAATATTTTTACATTATTGTAAATTTTTCTATTCATTAATCCGGGTAATCTATTTAACCATCGTCTTATTGACCGGATCGATAATAGGTTTATTAATTGGACGAATCAAGTTTAGGTCTATTTATGGACTTATTTATTGATTTGGATTGAGGTGAGGTATAGAAAATGACGTTAATTGCAACAAAAACAGTCTAAATATTTTACAAGATATAAAAAACCCCCGTCTGACGACGAGGGTTTAAATTTTGGTGGAGCTAAGCGGGATCGAACCGCTGACCTCTTGCATGCCATGCAAGCGCTCTCCCAGCTGAGCTATAGCCCCATATGTTACTTTACCTACCGTACTCTGTTGGGTTCAGAGTTTGGTGGAGCTAAGCGGGATCGAACCGCTGACCTCCTGCATGCCATGCAGGCGCTCTCCCAGCTGAGCTATAGCCCCATCGTAAAGCTGTCATGTTGACGGGCGGCATAATATGAATTCCGCCGCACAGTGTCAACGGCAAATTCAACCTCAGCCTTTCAACCGCCGAAAAATCATGCAAATGAATCACTTTGCGAGTCTGCTCGCAGCCAGGAGTTAAGCTTGTCACGTTTTCACGTAAAACGGTGCTATAAAATGAACCACTAATTAACCCCACAGATATTCAGGAAATTGTATGATCAAGGAACGAATGACGCCAGAAGAGTTAGCCCTGCTGACTGGCTATAGCCGACAGACCATCAATAAATGGGTACGCAAAGAGGGTTGGATTACATCGCCAAAACCAGGCGTTCAGGGCGGCAAGGCGCGTCTGGTACACGTCAATGAAAAAGTGCGCGACTTTATTCGCAGCGCACGCAGGGTAACAGAGTCGCCGGAAATGCCAGAAAAGGCGTACCACGAAGGCTCGCTTCACGCCCTGCTCCTGACGCTGGCGAATGAAATGACGCCGGATGAGCAAAAGCAGATGACATCTCTGTTACTGCGGGAAGGGATTACCGGATTGTTACAACGCTTAGGGATTCGCGACCAACGCTAATATGAAAAGATTACGCAGCAAAATGACCACGGAAGAGCTGGCGGACAGTCTGGGCGTCGCCCGACAAACCGTTAATCGCTGGATACGACAGAAAGGATGGAAAACGGAGGGTATCAACGGTGTAAAAGGCGGAAGAGCGAGGGTGATATGTATTGATGCGCACGTTAAGGAGCACATCATTAGCCTTCCCGCCATTCGTAACAGTCGGGCTGTTTACCATGTGGCAGAAAGCCCTTCACTCTATGGCGTGGCGACCTCATCCAGCCTGCTTCCACAAATTATCGACTCGCTGGAAAACATGACAACTGTCGAACAGGAACGTTTGCACAAGCTGCTCGCTCGCGAAGGTTTGCAGGGTTTTCTCACGCGTCTTGGTATTGCTGAATAACAGACATAAAAAACGGCAGGTTACCCTGCCGTTATTTGTATTTCACGAGCATTACTGCTGGCTTTCGCGCTCAGCAATAAAGCCCAGCGCCTTGTTGATACGCGCAACGCTACGTGATTTGCCAATGGCATGAACGGTCACGTCCAGCGCCGGAGACTGGCCTGCCCCCGTCACCGCAACGCGCAGCGGCATACCGACTTTACCCATGCCAATTTCCAACTCATCAGCGGTTGCCTGAATCGCGTGGTGAACATTTTCTGCAGTCCATTCGGTAATGGCTTCGAGTTTATCTCGCACCACTTCCAGCGGCTGACGCGCAACCGGACGCAGGTGTTTCTTGGCCGCGTCGGCGTCGAACGCGTCAAACTCTTCATAGAAGTAACGGCAGCTCTCGGCGATCTCTTTCAGCGTTTTGCAACGCTCGCCAAGCAGCTTCACCAGATCCGCCAGTTCAGGGCCCGTACGGGTATCGATGTTTGCCTGCTCAATGTGCCATTGCAGATAAGTCGCCACATACTCTGGCTGCATGGTATTGATGTAGTGATGGTTCAGCCACAGCAGTTTGTCAGTGTTGAACGCGCTGGCTGATTTGCTTACCGAGTTCAGAGAGAAAAGCTCGATCATCTCTTCGCGGCTGAAGATCTCCTGGTCACCATGAGCCCAGCCCAGACGCACCAGATAGTTCAGTAGCGCTTCCGGCAGATAGCCGTCATCACGGTACTGCATCACGCTCACCGCGCCATGACGTTTGGACAGCTTTTTACCGTCGTCACCGTTGATCATCGATACGTGCGCATACACCGGTACAGGCGCGTTCAGCGCTTTCAGAATGTTGATCTGACGCGGGGTGTTATTGATATGGTCTTCACCACGGATCACGTGAGTGATTTCCATATCCCAGTCGTCCACAACCACGCAGAAGTTATAGGTTGGCGAGCCGTCAGTACGACGAATGATGAGGTCATCCAGCTCCTGGTTGCTGAATTCGATCGGGCCACGGATCTGGTCATCAAAGATAACAGAGCCATCCTGCGGGTTAGCAAAACGCACTACGCAAGGCTCATCAGCAGCATGCTCGCTGTGGTCATGACGGCAACGACCGTCATAACGCGGTTTTTCGCCTTTTGCCATTTGCTCTTCGCGCAGCGCATCCAGACGCTCCCTTGAGCAGTAACACTTATAGGCCGTGCCTGCGACCAGCATCTCGTCAATTACGGCGTTATAGCGGTCAAAACGTTTGGTCTGGAAGTATGGGCCTTCGTCCCACTCCAGATTCAGCCAGTTCATCCCATCCATAATGGCTTCAATTGCTTCCGGCGTTGAGCGCTCCAGGTCGGTGTCTTCAATACGCAGCACAAACTCACCTTTGTTGTGGCGTGCGAAAAGCCAGGAGTAGAGAGCAGTACGTGCACCACCGACATGCAGATAGCCTGTCGGGCTCGGCGCGAAGCGAGTTTTGATTTTCATGAAATGGCCTTACGTTATAAAGATGCCGGTAATCGGCAAATCCTGGGAAGAAAACAATGGGCAATATTCTATCACTGTGGGCCGATTCCTCAATGTCGATCACTTTATCCGGTTCGAGATTGCTGTTTTTGTTTAGAAATCATGCACCACAGTCCGTTTTGCGATCGTTTTGACTAATTTTACGACGAACGAATAAAAACTTTAGAAAATGCGTTGACTCATTTTCAACTCTCCCTATAATGCGACTCCACACAGCGGGGGTGATTAGCTCAGTTGGTAGAGCATCTCCTTTACACGGAGGGGGTCGGCGGTTCGAGCCCGTCATCACCCACCATCTACTTCGGTAGACTCGCAGTGTAGATAAGAATTGAGATTGGGCGATTAGCTCAGTTGGTAGAGCATCTCCTTTACACGGAGGGGGTCGGCGGTTCGAGCCCGTCATCGCCCACCATTCTCACCTTATCGTAGCAGTTCCGAAATGGGCGATTAGCTCAGTTGGTAGAGCATCTCCTTTACACGGAGGGGGTCGGCGGTTCGAGCCCGTCATCGCCCACCATTTCGGGTCGTTAGCTCAGTTGGTAGAGCAGTTGACTTTTAATCAATTGGTCGCAGGTTCGAATCCTGCACGACCCACCAATGTAAAAAAGCGCCCTAAAGGCGCTTTTTTGCTATCTGCGATATAGCACATCCCCATTGCAGCCAAACCGCTTGTTTTACTCAAGCTCACGCCTTCTTTGCCGATACCTCTATTTTATGGCGAAAAGGATCTCAATATGACAACTCTTAAGCCCGTTTCTCTGTCGGCGATGGAAATCGGCAGCGTAGATAACAGCTCCGGCGGAAACGACATTGCTTCCCAGATCACCCGTCTGACCAAACAGATAACGAAAGTCACTCAGCAACTCAAAGAAGTCGCCATGGGTGATGCCACAGCGGAAGAAAAGCAAAAGCAGCAAGAATTGCTCGAATCTCAGCTGGCTATGTTGCAGGCACAGCTGGCGCAATTGCAGCGTCAGCAGGCAGAAGAGGCGATGCCAAAACAGGAAAGCGGTCAGGCCGTGGCGGAAGGCGTCAATAAACCCTCCGCAGAACATCAGATTGATATCTATATCTGATCATTGGTTTCGTTAAAAAGTGGATCGCGCGTGCGGGCCTCCATCAGACGCCTGGCCTGCATACGCACCACATCCCAGCAGGCATGAGCCGCTCCGGAAAGAGACCTGTTTTTACGGCGTACCAGCATCAGCTGGCGTTCAATGCAGGGCAGGAAACGCTTCACCGTTAAACGACTTCCTTGCGGCAGTGGCAGCGCCAGCGCAGGCAGAACGCTGATCCCAATCCCCGCTTCGACCATGGGGAAGAGCGTGGCAGGATGCCCAATCTCCTGCACAATGGTTGCCTTTACGCCCTGTGCGGCCAGTGCGGCATCTATCAGCGGGCGGCTACCTGATGCATAATCCTGTAACACCAGGTTTGCCCCCTGTAAGGCTTGCCAGGCCACCTGCGACAGCGATGCCAGAGGATCATCATCGCGGCAGAGCAATAAAAAGGGTTCCGAGAGTACCACTTCACATTCCAGGTCGCTTACCGCTCCGGGATCGATAACAATCCCGAAATCCACATCCCCCTGACGAATACTCTCCAGTACCCACTGCTGCGGCCTGTCGTGCAAAACAAAATCGATATCCGGATAGCGGTGATTACTTTCAGCGATGCACTGGGGAATAAGATGCGCCGAAATCGTCTGGCTCGCCGCCACTCTCACGGTACCGGAAAGCTGTTGTCCAAGCCGTCCGACGTCTCTCAGCGTACTGTTCAGTTCATCCAGCAGCCTTTCCAGACGCGTTGCCAGCTGATGTCCCGCTTCGGTGAGCACCACTTCGCGCGTCGTGCGGTCGAGCAGTTTCACGCCGGTTTGAGTTTCCAGCTCTTTCACGCTATGGCTCACCGCCGACTGGCTGAGGCCAATCATCTCCCCTGCCCGACTGAAGCTGTGGGCCTGCGCGACGGTGACGAAAACACGAAGCTGACGTAGTGAATAATTCATCTGTTTAATTCATGAATGGATGCAATAAATCAATTTTATTTCTCAAAGGGAAGAAAGCACAATAGCGGCATCTGTTTTCAGGAGTGATTATGAAACTTTTTCGTATCCTTGATCCGTTTACGCTGACCCTGATTGGTGTCGTCTTGCTGGCCTCGTTCTTCCCGGCACGGGGCGGTTTCGTTCCGGTCATTGAAGGGCTGACCACGGCAGCCATTGCCCTGTTGTTCTTTATGCATGGCGCCAAACTCTCCCGGGAAGCCATTATTGCAGGCGGTAGCCACTGGCGACTGCACCTCTGGGTAATGTGCAGCACCTTTATCCTCTTCCCTGTTCTGGGCGTGCTGTTTGCCTGGTGGGCGCCGGTGAATGTCGATCCGGAACTCTATACCGGTTTCCTTTATCTGTGCATTTTGCCGGCCACCGTGCAGTCTGCTATTGCCTTTACCTCGCTGGCGGGCGGCAACGTCGCGGCGGCGGTCTGTTCTGCTTCGGCTTCCAGCCTGCTCGGGATCTTTGTTTCACCGCTGCTGGTCGGTCTGCTGATGAACATGCATGGTGCAGAAGGTAATCTGGAGCAGGTGGGTAAAATTTGTCTGCAACTGCTACTGCCGTTTGTGCTCGGACACTTATCCCGCCCCTGGATTGGGGCGTTTGTGGCGAAACACAAAAAATGGATCGGGAAAACGGACCAAAGCTCCATTCTGCTGGTGGTTTACACGGCCTTCAGCGAAGCCGTGGTGAACGGCATCTGGCACAGGGTGGGTGCAGGATCGCTGCTGTTTATTGTGGTGGTAAGCATTGTTCTGCTGACCATTGTGATCGCGGTTAACGTCTTTGTGGCCCGCAAATGCGGCTTCAATAAGGCCGATGAAATCACCATCGTATTCTGTGGATCGAAAAAGAGCCTGGCCAACGGGATCCCGATGGCCAATATTCTGTTCCCGACGTCGGTCATTGGGATGATGGTACTGCCGCTGATGATTTTCCATCAGATCCAGCTGATGGTGTGTGCGGTACTGGCGCGGCGTTACAAGGCACAGACTGAAAAGCTGGCGCAGGAAGAGACCCGCGCCGCGAAAGTTTAAGGACGTTTCAGGGGCTGCACCAGCTGGGTCAGCCCCTCTGTTTTGATCAGTAATGTGATAGCCATCAGCTCGCCAAGACGCCCGGCAGGAAACTCATCCTTACGGGCAAACCACAGCAGATATTCTTCCGGTAAATCAATCAGCCTGCGGCCCTTATATTTACCGAACGGCATCTCCGTATTGGCGATCTCAACGAGCTGCTCTTTTTCCACATCACTCTCCTAAAAGGCGCATCATTTCCGCTTCATCGATCACCTCGATGCCGAGCTCCTGCGCTTTTGCCAGCTTCGAACCGGCCGCTTCCCCGGCGATCACCAGGTCGGTTTTCTTTGACACGCTTCCCGCCACTTTTGCCCCAAGCGCCACCAGGCGCGCTTTCGCGTCATCACGCGAGAGCTGGCTCAGACTGCCGGTCAGCACCACCGTTTTACCTGCAAACGGGCTGTCGATCTCTTCTGCATTAACCACTACCGGTGCGGGCCAGTGAATGCCCTGTTCCAGTAATTTACCGATCACTTCACGGTTGCTCTCTTCGGCGAAGAAGTTGAAGACGTGGGTAGCGACCACTATACCAACGTCAGGGACTTTCTGTAGTTCGTCGATGGTGGCTTTCTCAAGAGCCTCCAGCGTGCCGAAATACGCCGCCAGCCCTGCCGCCGTCGCCTCTCCGACTTCACGAATGCCGAGCGCGTAAAGGAAACGGGCAAAGGTAGTATTTTTGGCCGCCTCGAGCGCATTGACCACGTTCTGGGCAGATTTCGGCCCCATACGATCAAGACCGGTCAGCTTACCTGCCGTCAGGGTAAAGAGGTCCGCTGGCGTATGCACATACTCTTTCTCAACTAACTGGTCGATGATCTTGTCACCCATTCCGTCGACGTCCATCGCCCGGCGGGAGACAAAGTGCTTCAGGGACTCTTTACGCTGCGCGCCGCAGATTAACCCGCCCGTACAGCGCGTTACCGCTTCACCTTCCACGCGCTCAACGTCCGAACCACATACCGGACAATGGGCAGGAAACTCGATGGCACGGGTATCGGCAGGACGTTCTGATTCCACTACGTTAACCACCTGCGGGATCACATCGCCCGCGCGGCGAATCACCACTTTGTCACCAATTCGCAGCCCCAGACGGGCAATTTCATCGGCGTTATGCAGCGTAGCGTTACTGACCAGCACGCCAGCCACCTGCACAGGCTCCAGACGCGCCACAGGCGTAATCGCCCCCGTACGTCCTACCTGAAATTCCACGTCGCGAACGAAGGTCATCTGCTCCTGCGCCGGGAACTTAAAGGCCACTGCCCAGCGTGGCGCCCGGGCAACAAAACCCAACTGTTCCTGCAATGCCAGGGAGTTAACCTTGATCACTACGCCATCAATATCAAACCCAAGCGTGGGACGATCTTCTTCAACCTTGTGATAGAACGCCAGCACCGCCTCTGGAGAGTCGCAAAGCTGCACGCGGTTGCTTACCGGCAAACCCCACTCTTTGAACTGCATTAAACGACCCAGGTGGGTATCCGGCAGGTCACCGCCTTCCAGGATCCCGACGCCGTAGCAGAAGAAAGTAAGCGGTCGCTTCGCGGTGATACGCGGATCGAGCTGGCGCAGCGAACCTGCCGCCGCGTTACGCGGGTTTGCAAACACTTTACCCCCGGTACGACGCGCTTCTTCATTGATCTTCTCAAACCCCGCCTGCGGAAGGAAAACTTCCCCGCGCACTTCCAGCCGCGCAGGAATGTTATCGCCACGCAGCTTCAGCGGGATCGCACGAATGGTGCGCACATTGGTGGTGATGTCTTCCCCGGTGGTGCCGTCGCCGCGCGTTGCGGCACGTACCATCACGCCGTTCTCATAAAGAATGCTGACGGCCAGACCATCCAGTTTTAGCTCGCAGCACCAGCTCAGATTGTCGACGCTCTTCAGGCGATCCTGCACGCGCTTGTTGAAAGCCAGAAAACTCTCTTCATCAAACACGTTATCCAGCGACAGCATCGGCACTTCGTGGCGCACCTGGCTGAAAGCACCCAGCGGTTCCGCGCCAACGCGCTGCGTTGGGGAATCGGGCGTAATCAGTTCGGGGTGCTGCGCTTCCAGCTCGCGCAGTTCACGCATCAGGCGATCATATTCCGCATCCGGCACTTCCGGTGCGTCCATAACATGATAGAGATATTCATGATGGCGAAGCGTGGTTCGCAGTTCAGTAAGTTGTTGTTCGATTGAGTCCATATCGCACCATCAATGAGAAAAACCCCCGACAGGCGGGGGTTGAGGAGGAGTTGAAGTAAACGCGACGATTACGCGTTAGCTTCCTTAACTTCGCGGATGCGGTCCTGATATTCGCGCAGTTTCTGCGGCGTCATCATACGACGCTGATCGTCGAGCACCACACCGCCCACTTCGTCGGCGATGTGCTGAGCGGACTGTAGCATCAGCTTAAAGTTTTGCAGCTCGTCACCGTAGGACGGCACCTGCATAAAGATCGTAACCCCAGGCGTGACGAAATCACCGGTCATTTCCGGGTCAAACGTGCCTGGATTGACCATATTGGCCAGGCTGAACAGCGCCGGACCGCTGCCGTCAGGACTCAGGTGGCGATGGAAAATATTCATGTCGCCGAACTTGAAGCCTGCCTGTTGGATGCTGTTGAGCAGCACGTCACCGTTCAGATGGGTGCCATGATGAGCAGCCACATTCATGATGATTACCGCTTCTTTACGCTGCGGCTTTTCAACAACCGGTTCTGGCTCAACAACAGGCTCTGGCTCAACGCGCGGAGCGGGCTGTGGCGCAGGCGGTGCAGATTCAGGCTGCGGTTGTTCTACCGGCTGCGGCTGTTGCACTGGCTGTGGCTGATGCACTGGCTGTGGCTGATGCACTGGCTGTGCAGGCTGTTGCACAGGTTGCTGCTGTACAGGCTGTGGCGCAACGGGCTGCTGTTGCACAGGCTGCTGCGACGGATGACGAACAGGTTCTTCCACTGGCGGCGGCGCTGGCTGGCGCGGCTGGGCAGAGGCATACGGTGGTTGATACTGGTGCTGCGGAGCGCGGGGAGCTTCATGCTCTCCATGCGCTGCGCCGGGCGCAGTATTGACCCGATGAACACGAACTTCACCCACGCCGTCGTCGTCAAGACCGTCGATGTCGTCTTCAACGTCATCGTCTTCGCGACTGGACTTCATGCGCTTCAGTGGACGATCGCGAAACATAGAGGAACGCTCTTTACGGCTGGTCCAGAAACCATGTACCAGTAAAGCGATTATGGCGATCGCGCCAACAATGATTAATATCAGACGCAAATCCTGCATCATTATATTCTCTGTTGTTCTAACACCTTGCCACCACGGCAAACATTTACTCACTAAGAGTATTTGCCGTTTACGTCAAGTGCAAGTGTATGCAGAGCATTCACAGCATAAAGATGAACTAAATCGTGCTTTTTGCTGGTTTTTCGAACATTTCCGAACTGGTCATTGGCCCGTAACTGGATAATATAGGCGGGCAATTCCACTGGTTGTGTAAAAAGGAGTACAGCCTGGTATGGTTTCAACATCTTCTTCTGCCCCACGTAGCGGGGTCTGGTACTTTTCTCAGGGCTGGAAACTGGTCTCCCTGCCGGGCATTCGACGCTTCGTTGTTTTGCCGTTACTGATCAACATTATTCTGATGGGGGGCGCGTTCTGGTGGCTGTTCACCAGACTGGAAAGCTGGATCCCTTCCCTGATGAGCTATGTGCCGGACTGGTTACAGTGGTTGGACTACCTGCTCTGGCCGATTGCGGTTATCTCCGTGCTGCTGGTTTTCGGCTATTTCTTTTCGACGATAGCTAACTGGATAGCCGCGCCGTTCAACGGTCTGCTGGCCGAACAGCTGGAAGCGCGCCTGACCGGTGCGGCGCCGCCTGACACGGGCGTACTGGGGATCGTGAAAGATGTCCCCCGCATCATGAAGCGCGAATGGCAGAAGTTTGCGTGGTACCTGCCGCGGGCGATTGTGCTGCTCATCCTTTATTTTGTACCCGGGATCGGCCAGACGGTCGCACCCGTGCTGTGGTTCCTGTTCAGCGCCTGGATGCTTGCTATCCAGTACTGTGATTATCCGTTCGATAACCACAAAGTGCCGTTTAAAGAGATGCGCACTGCCCTGCGCACTCAGAAGGTTGCCAATATGCAGTTTGGTGCCCTTACCAGCCTGTTCACCATGATCCCTTTCCTGAATCTGTTCATCATGCCCGTTGCCGTTTGCGGCGCGACGGCGATGTGGGTGGACTGCTACCGTGCTAAGCACGCGTTATGGAAGTAATGCAAAAATGTGTAAAAGAGGGATGGCTTATGCCGCCCCTTATTCCATACTGATCCCCATTATTTCCTTGCAGCATATAGATATGCGATTTCCTTACTTCCCCATACCTGTTCAACAGGTATGCTGGGTCGGTATCCCAATTTCATACAGTTAAGGACAGGCCATGAGTAAGATTTATGAAGACAACTCGCTGACTATCGGTCATACGCCCCTGGTTCGACTGAACCGTATCGGTAATGGACGCATTCTGGCGAAGGTCGAATCTCGTAACCCAAGCTTCAGCGTTAAATGCCGTATCGGTGCGAATATGATTTGGGATGCTGAAAAGCGTGGCGTGCTGAAACCTGGCGTTGAGCTGGTTGAACCCACCAGCGGCAATACCGGTATCGCCCTGGCCTATGTTGCGGCGGCGCGCGGCTATAAGCTGACGCTGACTATGCCTGAAACCATGAGTATTGAGCGCCGTAAGCTGCTGAAAGCGTTGGGTGCGAATCTGGTCCTCACGGAAGGCGCGAAAGGCATGAAGGGCGCGATTCAGAAGGCCGAAGAAATCGTCGCCAGCGATCCTGCAAAGTATCTGCTGCTCCAGCAGTTCAGCAACCCGGCCAACCCGGAAATTCATGAGAAAACCACCGGCCCGGAAATCTGGGAAGATACCGACGGTCAGGTTGATGTGTTTATCTCCGGCGTAGGCACCGGCGGTACGCTGACCGGGGTGTCTCGCTATATTAAAGGCACGAAAGGTAAAAAAGATCTGATTACCGTTGCCGTTGAGCCAACCGACTCGCCGGTTATCGCTCAGGCGCTGGCAGGCGAAGAGATCAAACCAGGTCCGCACAAAATCCAGGGTATCGGCGCTGGCTTTATTCCAGGCAACCTCGATCTGAAGCTGATCGATAAAGTGGTCGCCATCACCAATGAAGAAGCCATCTCCACGGCGCGTCGCCTGATGGACGAGGAAGGCATTCTGGCGGGTATCTCTTCCGGTGCGGCGGTTGCTGCAGCTCTCAAACTGCTGGAAGACGAAACCTTTACCAACAAGAATATTGTGGTTATCCTACCGTCTTCGGGTGAGCGTTACTTAAGCACAGCACTGTTTGCCGATCTGTTCACAGAGAAAGAACTGCAACAGTGATGCCAGCATGTTAAAAACGCGTAAAAAAGCACCTTTTCAGGTGCTTTTTTGTGGCCTGCTTCAAAGTTTTACCCCTCCTGGCATTGCTTCACCCCGTTGGGTCTGGTATTTAAACCAGCAATTATTTTGATGCGCGAAATTAATCGGTGAACGAAATAGCGCTGCTGAATCGATTTTATGATTTGGTTCAAGTCTTGCTTTCACTGCATAATGTTTAATGACGATTGAAACGTCAGCGCTAACTATACAGGCTAAAGTTAAGTCGCCAGGCTAGACTTTAGTTCCACAACACTAAACCTATAAGTTGGGGAAATACAATGTTCCAGCAAGAAGTTACCATTACCGCTCCGAACGGTCTGCACACCCGCCCTGCTGCTCAGTTTGTTAAAGAAGCGAAAGGCTTCACTTCTGAAATCACTGTGACTTCCAACGGCAAAAGCGCTAGCGCAAAAAGCCTGTTCAAGCTGCAAACTCTGGGTCTGACTCAGGGTACCGTTGTTACCATCTCCGCTGAAGGTGAAGACGAGCAGAAAGCAGTTGAGCATCTGGTTAAGCTGATGGCTGAACTCGAGTAAGTTTACCGGGTTCTTTTCAATATCAGTCACAAGTAAGGTAGGGTTATGATTTCAGGCATTTTAGCATCCCCGGGTATCGCTTTCGGCAAAGCATTGCTGCTGAAAGAAGACGAAATCGTCATTGACCGGAAAAAAATTTCTGCCGACAAGGTTGATCAGGAAGTTGAACGTTTTCTGAGCGGTCGTGCCAAGGCATCTGCGCAACTGGAAGCGATTAAAACTAAAGCTGGCGAAACTTTCGGTGAAGAAAAAGAAGCCATCTTCGAAGGGCACATTATGCTGCTCGAAGATGAGGAGCTGGAGCAGGAAATCATAGCCCTGATTAAAGATAAAGGCATGACGGCCGACGCGGCTGCGCATGAAGTTATCGAAGGTCAGGCAACTGCCCTGGAAGAGCTGGACGATGAATACCTGAAAGAGCGTGCGGCTGACGTACGTGACATCGGTAAGCGCCTGCTGCGCAACATCCTGGGTCTGGCCATCATCGATCTGAGCGCGATTCAGGACGAAGTCATCCTGGTTGCCGCTGACCTGACCCCGTCTGAAACCGCACAGCTGAACCTGAACAAGGTGCTGGGTTTCATTACTGATGCAGGTGGACGTACCTCCCACACCTCTATCATGGCGCGTTCTCTGGAGCTGCCAGCCATCGTGGGTACCGGTAGCGTCACCTCGCAGGTGAAAAACGACGACTATCTGATTCTGGATGCCGTAAACAATGTGGTTTACGTCAACCCAACTAACGATGTGATCGAGCAGCTGCGTTCCGTTCAGGAGCAGGTTGCTACCGAGAAAGCGGAACTCGCTAAACTGAAAGATCTGCCAGCCATCACGCTGGACGGCCATCAGGTTGAAGTGTGCGCTAACATCGGTACCGTACGTGACGTTGACGGCGCTGAGCGCAACGGTGCGGAAGGTGTAGGTCTGTATCGTACTGAATTCTTGTTCATGGACCGCGACGCCCTGCCAACGGAAGAAGAGCAGTTTGCAGCGTACAAAGCGGTTGCGGAAGCGTGCGGCTCGCAGGCCGTTATCGTCCGCACCATGGATATCGGTGGCGACAAAGAGCTGCCGTACATGAACTTCCCGAAAGAAGAGAACCCGTTCCTGGGCTGGCGTGCTGTGCGTATCGCCATGGATCGCAAAGAGATCCTGCGTGACCAGGTTCGCGCTATCCTGCGTGCATCCGCTTTCGGTAAGCTGCGCATCATGTTCCCGATGATCATCTCTGTTGAAGAAGTGCGTGCACTGAAGAAAGAGATTGAAATCTACAAGCAGGAACTGCGTGACGAAGGTAAAGCATTTGACGAGTCAATCGAGATCGGCGTGATGGTGGAAACACCGGCAGCCGCGACCATTGCACGTCATTTAGCCAAAGAAGTTGATTTCTTTAGTATCGGTACCAATGATTTAACGCAGTACACCCTGGCAGTTGACCGTGGTAATGATATGATTTCACATCTCTACCAGCCAATGTCGCCGTCTGTACTGAATTTGATCAAGCAAGTTATTGATGCTTCTCATGCAGAAGGTAAATGGACTGGCATGTGTGGTGAGCTTGCAGGCGACGAACGTGCTACACTTCTGTTGCTGGGTATGGGTCTGGACGAATTCTCTATGAGCGCCATTTCCATCCCGCGCATCAAGAAGATTATCCGTAACACGAACTTCGAAGATGCGAAGGTATTAGCAGAGCAGGCTCTTGCTCAACCGACAACGGACGAGTTAATGACGCTGGTTAACAAGTTCATTGAAGAAAAAACAATCTGCTAATCCACGAGATGCGGCCCAAATTACTGCTTAGGAGATAAGTCTAATGGGTTTATTTAGTAAACTGTTCGGTGACAAAAGCAATAGCGACTCCGGAACTATTGAGATTGTTGCTCCGCTCTCCGGCGAGATCGTCAATATCGAAGACGTGCCGGATGTAGTGTTTGCTGAGAAAATCGTTGGTGATGGCATTGCTATCAAACCAACTGGCAACAAAATGGTTGCTCCAGTTGACGGTACCATTGGTAAGATTTTTGAAACCAACCATGCGTTCTCTATCGAATCCGATAGCGGTATCGAACTGTTCGTTCACTTCGGTATCGACACCGTTGAACTGAAAGGCGAAGGCTTCAAACGTATCGCGGAAGAAGGCCAGCGTGTTAAAGTTGGCGACCCTGTAATTGAATTCGATCTGCCACTGCTGGAAGAAAAAGCGAAGTCTACCCTGACTCCGGTTGTTATCTCCAATATGGACGAAATCAAAGAGCTGATCAAACTGTCTGGCAGCGTTACCGTGGGTGAAACCCCGGTTATCCGCATCAAGAAGTAATTCTTGCCGCACGGTAAAATGGCGCCTTCGGGCGCCATTTTTGTTTATGCAGGCAGAATAAGCTCGTCGTAGCCTTTCGACTGCGTATAGATCATCACGTCAGTCACCCTGTCGCCCGCCATGCGAATGGCGTCGGCCACGGTTTTACCGCCGACGATACCGCTCACCAGCTCCGAACAGAACAGATCCCCCGTCCCTTTCAGGTCCGTCTCAACGCGCGGGTGTGCGCTTACGGTAACGCCCTCCTCGCTCACCAGCACGACGTGGATATTTTGCGGATCGTCAGCCACTGGCGCGCTGGTGATCGCCACCCATTTAAGCGTGTCAGACAGCAGTCCCTGCGCGGCGGCAATGGCGCTCTCCGGCGTACGGCACGGTTTGCCGCTCAGCACTTCCAGCTCAAACACGTTGGGCGTAATGCCCTGGGCCAGCGGGAGCAGGTGCTCACGGTAGGCTTCAGGAATATCCGGCTTCACGTACATCCCGCTGTCGATGTCTCCGATTACCGGGTCGACCAGCACCAGCAGATCGGGATGTTGCACTTTGATCGCCTTCAGCCACTGCGCCAGCAGCACGATCTGGCTGGCGCTGCCCATATAGCCGGTAGTGACTGCTTTAAGCTCGCGCAGGATCTCGCGCTCTTCCAGCGCCTTCAGGTAGCCGCTGAACCACTCGTCCGGGATCACCCCGCCGTAGAAGGTGTCGTAGTGTGGCGTATTGCTGAACAGCACCGTCGGCACGGCGGTAACGTTCAGTCGATGGGTGCGAATATTTGGCACCGCGATGCTGTTTCCCACACTGCCGTACACCACCTGCGACTGAACGGCGACAATATCGGTTTGCTGCGCCCGGGTGTTATCCCGGAATAAAATCATCTCCATGACGCTTAAATCCCCGCCCCCTGCGAATAACTCTCTTCACCAAAGACGCCGGTCGACAGGTAGCGATCGCCGCGATCGCAAATAATCGCTACCACTACTGCACCCGGGTTTGCCTTAGCCACCCGAATCGCCCCCGCTACCGCGCCACCCGAACTGACGCCGCAGAAGATGCCTTCACGCACGGCCAGCTCACGCATGGTATTTTCCGCCTCGCGCTGATGAATATCCAGCACCTGGTCCACAAGCTGCGCATTAAAGATGCCCGGCATATACTCCGCGGGCCAGCGGCGAATGCCCGGAATACTGCTTCCCTCTTCCGGCTGGAGGCCGACAATCGTCACCGGCTGCTCCTGCTCGCGCAGAAAACGTGACACACCGGTGATCGTGCCCGTGGTCCCCATGCTGGAGACAAAGTGGGTGATGCGCCCGCCGGTTTGCTGCCAGATTTCCGGGCCGGTGGTGGTGTAGTGCGCGTACGGGTTGTCCGGGTTATTAAACTGGTCGAGCAGCTTGCCTTCCCCGCGCTCCGCCATCGCTAACGCTAAATCTCGCGCCCCTTCCATCCCCTGCTCTTTGCTCACCAGAATCAGCTCGGCCCCGTAGGCACGCATGGCGGCACGGCGCTCCTGACTCATGTTATCCGGCATCAGCAGCTTCATACGATAGCCTTTCAGGGCGGCTATCATCGCCAGTGCGATACCGGTGTTACCGCTGGTGGCTTCGATCAGCACGTCGCCGGGCTTTATTTCGCCGCGCTTTTCGGCCTGAACAATCATCGACAGCGCCGCCCGGTCTTTCACCGACCCCGCCGGGTTATTGCCTTCAAGTTTGACCCAGATTTCGCTGCCGTTGTCACACCCCATGCGCTGAAGTTTGACCAGAGGGGTGTTGCCGATGGTGTGTTCGAGTGTATTCACGTTTTTTACTCAATAAAAAGCCCGGTAAGCATCACGCCACCGGGCGAAAAACATACTCAATAACCTATCAGGCTGACTCCGCCAGAGCAATATCCTCGCGCGTCTCGATGCGCTCGTTGCCGTGATAAATGCGCGCGTGTTGCAGCCCCACAAACAGGCGTTCCCCCCGGTGCGGCGGCTCGTCGTCACGCATAACCACGGTCAGCGGCTCGGTGTACCAGCCCAGGGGCTGTACCACTAATTGGGTGTAGTGACCTTTAGGGCTAGCTTCCAGCACCTGCACCGGAAGCGGTGAGTCCAGGCTGGTACGGCGGCTGACGTCCACTTCCCACGGGCGCAGGAACAGATCCACCGGCCCCTGGTGCGCGGAGGTATACCCCAGCGGCCAGCGGTGCGCGCCAACGTGGAACTGACCGCCGCGAATAGTACCCTGAAGGCGGTTTACTTCCCCCATAAACTCCAGCACAAAGCGGGTCGCCGGTTCACGCCAGAGTTGCTCTGGCTCGTCAACCTGCTCAATGTTGCCCTGACTCATCACCACCACGCGGTCGGCTACTTCCATCGCCTCTTCCTGATCGTGGGTCACGAAAACGCTGGTGAACTGGAGTTCCTCATGAAGCTGACGCAGCCAGCGGCGGAGCTCTTTACGCACCTGCGCATCCAGCGCGCCAAACGGTTCGTCCAGCAGCAGGATTTGCGGTTCCACGGCTAACGCACGCGCCAGCGCCACGCGCTGTTTCTGCCCGCCAGAAAGCTGTGCCGGGAAGCGGTCCGCCAGATGAGCCAGCTGCACCATCTCCAGCAGTTTGGTCACTTTCGCTTTGATGGCGGCCGCATTCGGACGCTCACGACGCGGCAGTACGGTCAGACCAAACGCGATGTTGTCGAATACCGTCATGTGGCGGAACAGGGCGTAGTGCTGGAATACAAAACCCACTTTACGGTCGCGGGCATGCAAACGGCTTACGTCCGTACCGTGGAAGCGGATATGTCCGCTGGTCTGGTGCTCAAGCCCGGCGATAATACGCAGCAGCGTGGTTTTACCGGAGCCAGACGGCCCCAGCAGCGCCACCATTTGTCCGGAAGGGATATCCAGCGAGATATCATTCAGCACCTGGGTGCGACCAAAAGACTTCTTAATATTGGCAATCTCAATGCTCATGATTTCCCTCCTGATGCTGACGTTTTTCCTGATTCTCTAAACGCCACTGCACCACACTCTTCAAAAACAGGGTCAAAATCGCCATCAGCGTCAGCAACGCTGCGGCAGTAAAGGAACCGACGGTGTTGTAGTCCTGTTCCAGTAATTCAATCTGTAACGGCAGCGACAGGGTTTCGCCGCGAATCGAGCCGGATACCACCGACACCGCACCAAACTCACCAATCGCACGGGCATTAGTCAGCACCACGCCGTAAAGCAGTGCCCAGCGGATATTCGGCAGCGTGACGCGGCGGAACATCTGCCAGCCGGAAGCGCCGAGCAGCACCGCGGCTTCATCTTCATGGCTGCCCTGGCTGAGCATCACCGGCACCAGCTCGCGTACCACGAACGGACAGGTGACAAAGACGGTCACCAGCACCATCCCCGGCCAGGCGAACATGATCTGCAGGTCGTGTTCATCCAGCCAGCCGCCCAGCGGGCCATTGGAACCGTAGAAGAGCAGATAAACCAGACCCGCCACCACCGGTGACACCGCAAACGGGATATCCAGCAGGGTCAGCAGCAGCTGACGCCCCGGGAAGTTAAAGCGCGTTACCAGCCAGGCCAGCAATACGCCAAACACCAGATTCACCGGGACGGTGATCAGGGCAATCATGACCGTCAGCCAGATGGCGTGGAGCATGTCCGGATCGGCCAGGTTTTGCAGCGCGGGCATAATCCCTTTACTGAAGGCCTGAACGAAGATGTACACCATCGGCACGACCAGAATAAATGCGGAGACCAGCACGCCGGTACCAATCAGAAACCATTTGCCCCAGTTGATGCGGGGCGCGTCATAGCGCTTCAATTGCGTAACTTCCGCCATCAGTGACCTACCACACGTCGACCAAAGCGACTTTGCAGAGTGTTAATCGAGAACAGCAATAGCAGCGACGCGGCAAGGATCACCGAGGCAATCGCACTCGCGGCCGGATAATCAAACTCCTGCAAACGGACAAAAATCATCAGCGAGGTTACTTCGGTTTTCCACGCGATGTTCCCGGCGATAAAAATGACCGCGCCAAACTCACCGAGGCTGCGGGTAAAGGAGAGCGCGATACCCGCCAGCAACGCCGGAGAGAGTTCCGGCAGCACGACCTTGCGAAAACTCTGCCAGCGCGTGGCGCCGAGCGTTTCTGCGGCCTCTTCGTATTCGGGTCCTAACTCTTCCAGCACCGGCTGCACGGTACGTACCACAAACGGGATGCTGGTAAAGGCCATGGCCACCGCGATACCGAGCCAGGTATAGGTCACTTTGATATCAAACTTAGCCAGCCACTCACCGTAAAAGCCGTTCACGGAAAACAGCGACGCCAGCGTCAAACCGGCAACCGCCGTCGGCAGGGCAAACGGCAGATCCATCAGCGCGTCGAGCAGGGTGCGGCCCGGGAAGCGATAGCGAGTTAAGATCCACGCCATCAGCAGGCCAAACACGCCGTTAAAAATCGAGGCCACGAACGCAGACAGCAGGGTGACCTTGTAGGCCGCCACCACCTGTGGGTTAGTAATCACTTCCCAGTACTGGGACCAGCTCATCTCAGCGAGCTGCATCACCAGCGCGCTGAGCGGTAATAACAAAATCAGACAGACGAACAGCAGGCTGGTCCCGAGGCTTAAGGTAAAGCCCGGCAGCACACGTCTGGAGGACACTGCAAACATTACTTACGCCCCGCTGCCAGCAGTTTGTCCAACTCACCGCCGCTGACAAAATGCGTTTTCATGACCTCAGGCCAGGCGCCAAAATGATCTTCCACGCGGAACAGCTCGGTCTGCGGGAGTTTGTCTTTCAGCTTGCTCATCACGTCCGGGTTGTTGACACGGTAGTAGTAGTCGGTGATAACGGTTTGCGCCTGCGGGCTGTACAGATAGTTCAGGTAGGCTTTCGCCGCCTTTTCTGTGCCGTTAGCCTTAACGTTTTTATCCACCCACGCCACCGGGAACTCGGCCAGAATGTTCGTTTTCGGGATAACCACTTCGAAGCCCTGCGCTTCGTACTGTTTACGAATATTGTTCACTTCGGATTCAAAGCTGATCAGTACGTCGCCCAGCCCGCGCTCGGCGAAGGTGGTGGTTGCGCCACGACCGCCGGTATCAAACACCTCGACGTTTTTCAGGAACTGGGTCATAAACTGTTCGGTTTTCGCTTTATCGTTACCGTCAGCTTTGTCCGCCGCGCCCCACGCCGCCAGATAGGTGTAACGTGCGTTGCCGGAGGTTTTCGGATTCGGGAAGATCAGCTTTACGTCTGAACGCACCAGGTCGTTCCAGTCGTGGATGTTCTTCGGGTTGCCCTTGCGCACCAGGAAGCCCATGGTGGAGTAAAATGGCGAACTGTTGTTCGGCAGGCGGCTTTGCCAGTTCGCCGGGATCAGTTTGCCTTTGTCGTGCAGGATCTGCACGTCCGTGACCTGGTTGTAGGTCACCACGTCCGCTTTCAGCCCCTGCAAAATGGCCAGCGCCTGCTTAGATGAGCCAGCGTGCGACTGCTTGATGGTCAGCTTGTCGCCGTTGTTCTCTTTCGCCCACTGCTGTTCAAATGCGGGATTAAGGGCGGCAAACAGCTCGCGCGAAACATCATAAGAACTGTTCAGCAACTCGGTTGCCTGCGCCTGCGCCACCAGCAGTAAACCTGCCAGTGCCAGCGATCCTTTTTTCAGTACAGTAACGGCCATTGCGCACCCTTATAAATGTGATGACTATCTTATAGTCATAATATTTATAACGGAGTCTAAAGGAGTAACGGTTTTATATACCGTTTGGTGATTTAGAAGCAGAAAAGGGAATAAGAGGTGCGGGAGAAATTGCCGGGTGGCGCTCACGCTTGCCCGGCCTACGAATGGAGAGCGATTTACAACGCCAGCAGGCGCTCAACGGACGGCGCAAAGTAGTAGCCGCCGGTCACCGGGCGGGTGAAGCGCAGCATGGCGTCACGCTTACCGTCGGTATCGCCAAACATGCTCAGCAGCTGCTGTTCGATGTTGTAGAGGCGTGCGCAGTAAGCGCAGAAGTACAGGCCGTGCGTACCGCTCGCGGTGCCGTACGGCAGGCTCTGGCGAACAATCTTCAGCCCCTTACCGTCTTCTTTAAGGTCAACGCGGGACAGGTGGGAAGTGACCGGACGCGCATCGCCGTCAATCTCTTCATTGGCATCTTTGGTACGGCCAATCATCATCTCCTGGTCATGCACGCTCATGCGGTTAAGCTGCCTGAGGTTATGCTCCCAGCGCTGGACGAACACATAGCTGCCGCCCGCGTCCACGCCATCCTTGATTACAGCCACCTCGCGACGCGTCTCTTCCCCGGCCGGGTTTTCGGTGCCGTCGACGAAGCCGCTCAAATCGCGCTCTTCCACCCAGCGGAAACCGTGGATCTCTTCCTGCACGTCGATACTGTCACCAAAGGCCTCAATCGCAGCCTGAGCGACAGAAAAGTTCACGTCGTGACGCAGGGAGAGGATATGGATCAGAACGTCATACTGGGTGGCGGGCGCAAGACCTTTGCCATAAGGAATAAAGTCTTTCAGCTCTTCTGCGCCTTCGCCGCCGCTCAGATGACGCCAGACGGTGCTGCCAAAGGCGACCACCGCGCCCAGATGGGCTTCGGGGAATTTGGCCTGGAAGGTGGCCAGTTTATCAACGAAAACTTTGCTGGCCGCGCGCAGGGCATCCACGTCCCCTTTGACGTTGGCTTCAATCCAAATCGCCGCCCGGCAATGTTCTGGCAAAATGCCACTCTGAACCTGAGACATCGCTCCTCCTGAAATAAAGATGCCACGACAGCGTGGCATTGATGGCGGCTATTATACCCGGATTTCAGCGAGGCGGCTTGCTCAGGCGCAAATTACTGCTGCCAGATAATTTTGCTCACTTTCCACTTTTTCAGGGTGTCGTCAGACGGCATTAACCCTTCCGGACCGTTCCAGGTGCCGCTGAACACATAGCTAATATGCTGGCTGCCGTCGGCCTTACACTCGACCGCCACGCTCTCCTCCGATGGCACACTGGCGCAGTGGCCAAACGCTTTCTGATAGAGTTCGCCAAACGGCGTTCCCACCTTCACGCCACCTGAGGTCGGGATCTCTTCATCCATCACCGCAATGCGGTTGACCGTACCTTTATCGCCGTTGATGACCATTGCCACCTTGTCATCTTTCAACGCTTCGAAATAGCGCACGATGTTGCCGTTCTCGGTTTTCATGCCGCTGCGCAGGCGATAATCACTGCCGATGGCATCCTGAATGGCATCCTGATCCAGCGCCGTCGAGGCGGTGATTTTGCCCACGCCCTGCTCGGTCACTTCCATTGAGGATCCAAACCAGTTCCACGGATAGGCCGCAGACCAGTTGATGGATGAGAGCGTGGAACAGCCGGTTAACGCCAGCGGGAGAGCGCATAAAAGTAAACGCAGCGATTTCATTGAGACGTCCTTACGTAGTAAATCAACGCTTGTTGGAGTGCAGTATCGGCAAAAAGTGCCGTTTTAATCTGGCTCTTGCGTAAAACAGGCGCGTAAACGGGGATTCGTGACCAGCCACAGCAGCGCGACAATATCCGCCACCACCAGTGCAATCCCGATACCCGAAAGCGGCTCGCCGTACAGCCAGAGCAAGGGTTGCCAGACCAGAAGCACAAACTGCGCCAGGATCAACAGCCAGCGAAGCGCGCGCCAGAAGCGCGGAATGGCTTGCCGCCGTCCGCTGCACAGAAACGCTAGGACCGCCGGTACGCCCGGCAGTAACCCCAGCCAGAACGCATCGTGATCGGGATAAAAGAGATTCAGTAACGTATCGCCCTGCCCGCGCGACGCGCCAGCCATCACGAACAGCACCCAGGTGCGGGCCTGCAACAGCAGAACGCACCAGAACAAAAAAGGCAGACGCAGACGACCGTGAACGTCGTAGTCGCCAGGGTGGAACTCAGTACTCTTCATCTTCGATCAGGCGCTTACCCAGCGTCAGTACATCCGCGTGCTCGTAGCCCAGACGTTCATACATGCCCAGCACCACGTCGTTATCTTCCCGGACCATAATCTGGATTTTCGGGCAGCCACGGGCGATCAGTTTCTTTTCCAGACGGTTAAGCAGCGCGTTGGCGATGCCGCGCGCGCGGTATTCCGGGTGCACGCCCAGATAGTAGGCCGAGCCGCGGTGGCCGTCGTACCCACCCATCACCGTCCCGACCACTTCGCCGTTGACCTCAGCGACCAGAAACAGACTGACGTCGTGATTCACCTTCCGTTCGATGTCCATTTCCGGATCGTTCCACGGACGCAGCAGATCGCAGCGCTCCCAAAGGGTGATCACCTCTTCGAAATCTTCCTGGCGAAAAACGCGTATCTCCATGGTATTAACCGCCTTTTCGGGTTTAAAAACAGTGATTATGGCGTGAACAGGGCGTTTAGCCAATAACCGGGGAAAAACTCGCCAAAATTTGGCATAATGTCACTTTGTCACGTATTGAAATGAAAAGTAAAACAATTCTCAATAAGGACTGTCGTAACGGGAAACACGATACGATATAACACCAGGACCCCAATTTTTACAATTCAGGCCGCATGAGCACATTCAAACCATTAAAAGCACTCACATCGCGTCGTCAGGTTCTCAAAGCGGGGCTGGCGGCCTTAACGTTATCGGGTATCGCAAAGCAGGCTCAGGCAAAAGAAGAGAGCACGCTTAAAACCAGTAACGGACACAGCAAGCCGAAAACCAAAAAAGCTGGCGCAAAGCGTCTGGTCATGCTCGATCCGGGCCACGGCGGGATCGACACCGGCGCCATTGGCCGAAACGGGTCGAAAGAAAAACACGTCGTGCTGGCAATTGCAAAAAATGTACGCGCAATTTTACGCAGTAACGGTATTGACGCCCGCCTGACGCGCACGGGCGACACGTTTATCCCGCTGTACGATCGCGTGGAGATTGCCCACAAGCACGGCGCAGATCTGTTTATGTCCATTCACGCGGATGGCTTCACAAACCCTTCCGCCGCAGGCGCCTCGGTATTTGCGCTCTCCAACCGTGGCGCCAGTAGCGCCATGGCGAAATACCTCTCCGATCGCGAAAACCGGGCGGATGAAGTGGCCGGGAAAAAAGCCACCGACAAAGACCATCTGTTACAGCAGGTTCTGTTCGATCTCGTGCAGACCGATACCATCAAAAACAGCCTGACGCTCGGCTCGCATATCCTCAAACGGATTAAACCCGTGCACCGTCTGCACAGTAAAAGCACCGAGCAGGCCGCGTTTGTGGTGCTGAAGTCACCGTCTATTCCGTCCGTGCTGGTGGAAACCTCGTTCATTACCAACCCGGAAGAAGAGCGTTTACTCGGCACTAAGGCGTTTCGTCAGAAGATCGCGAACGCCATCGCCTCCGGGGTCATCAGTTATTTCAACTGGTTCGATAATCAAAAAGCGCACTCCAGGAAACGTTGATGAAACCGAATGCACAGCTGGTCAAAACTTTCCTGATGCAGCTCCAGGACGCGATTTGCCAGAAACTGACCGCCGCAGACGGCGGTGAATTCCAGGAAGACACCTGGCAGCGCGAAGCGGGCGGCGGCGGGCGCAGCCGCGTGCTGCGTAACGGCGGTATTTTTGAACAGGCCGGGGTCAACTTCTCCCACGTCCACGGTGATGCAATGCCAGCGTCCGCCACGGCGCATCGGCCTGAACTGGCGGGCCGCAGCTTCGAGGCGATGGGCGTATCGCTGGTGGTGCATCCGCATAACCCGTTTGTGCCAACCAGCCACGCCAACGTGCGCTTTTTCATCGCGGAAAAACCGGGAGCCGATCCGGTCTGGTGGTTTGGCGGCGGTTTCGACTTAACGCCTTACTATGGCTTTAAAGAGGACGCCGTGCACTGGCACACCACCGCGCGCGACCTCTGTCTGCCGTTTGGCGAAGACGTTTACCCGAAATACAAAAAGTGGTGCGATGACTATTTTTATCTGAAGCACCGCGACGAGCAGCGCGGCATCGGCGGGCTGTTCTTTGACGATCTCAATACCCCGGATTTTGATACCGCGTTCAGCTTTATGCGCGCGGTGGGTGAAGGCTTTACCGACGCCTATCTTCCGATTGTCGAACGCCGCAAAGACACCGACTACGGCGTGCGCGAGCGTGAGTTCCAGCTCTACCGTCGCGGGCGCTATGTGGAGTTTAATCTGGTGTGGGATCGCGGGACGCTGTTTGGCCTGCAAACCGGCGGGCGCACGGAGTCCATTCTGATGTCGATGCCGCCGCTGGTGCGCTGGGAATACAGCTACGCGCCAAAAGAAGGCAGCCCGGAGGCTGCCTTGAGTGAGTTTATTAAGGTTCGGGACTGGGTTTAACCCTTACCCCTCACCCCGGCCCTCTCCCCAAAGGGGCGAGGGTGAAAAGACGGCTCAGAGCAGTCCCCTCTCCCCTATGGGGAGAGGGTTAGGGTGAGGGGCGAGGGCAATAAATTACAGCGGCTGCGTCTGCGCCTCAACCACCGCCAGCGCCACCATGTTGACGATACGACGCACGGAGGCAATCGGCGTTAACACATGTACCGGTTTTGACACCCCCATCAGTACCGGCCCTACGGTCACCCCTTCAGAACTCGACACGCGCAGCAGGTTGTAGCTGATACGCGCCGCTTCCACGTTCGGCATAATCAGCACGTTCGCCGAGCCTTTCAGCGGGCTGTCCGGCATACGTTCATTACGAATACTCTCCACCAGCGCGGCGTCGCCGTGCATCTCGCCGTCGATCATCAGCTCCGGCGCACGCTCGCGCACCAGGTCCAGCGTCTGGCGCATTTTGCACGCCGCTGCGGATTTGGATGACCCGAAGTTTGAGTGCGACAGCAGCGCCACTTTCGGCTCGATACCAAAGCGGCGCACGGTTTCCGCCGCCATCACGGTGATTTCCGCCAGTTCGTCCGGGGAGGGATCGTCGTTGACGTAGGTATCGGCGATAAAGGTGTTACCGCTTGGCAACAGCAGCGCGTTCATTGCGCCGGCAGTATGGACGCCCTCGCGATAGCCGAAGATCTCCTGTACCACGCTGAAATGCTCATGGTACTCGCCGATGGTGCCGCAGATCAGCGCATCCGCCTCACCGCGATGAACCATGATCGCGCCGATCACCGTGGTGTTGCTGATCACCGCCCGCTGCGCCTGCTCCTGGGTGATCCCGCGACGCTTCATGATCGAATAGTATTCGTTCCAGTACTCTTTGAAGCGCGGATCGGATTCGTTGTTAACGATCTCAAAGTCCACGCCCGGCTTTATTTGCAGGCCGAGCTTCTGAATACGCATCTCGATCACGCTCGGACGACCAATCAGGATCGGTTTCGCCAGCCCTAAGGTGATCAGCTCCTGCGTGGCATGCAGCACGCGCGCCTCTTCCCCTTCCGCCAGCACCACGCGCTTCGCGTCGGCGCGCGCCTGGGAGAAGATCGGCTTCATAAACAGGTTGGTTTTGTAAACGAACTCGGTGAGTTTATCGACGTAGGCATCGAAATCTTCAATCGGCCGCGTCGCCACGCCGGAGTCCATCGCCGCTTTGGCCACCGCTGGCGCGATCTTCACGATCAGACGCGGGTCAAATGGTTTAGGGATGATGTAGTCGGGGCCGAAGCTCAGATCCTGATCGCCGTAGGCGGAGGCCACCACTTCGCTCTGCTCGGCGTGCGCCAGCTCTGCGATAGCATGAACGGCGGCCAGCTTCATCTCTTCGTTGATCGCCGTGGCGCCGACGTCCAGCGCCCCGCGGAAGATGAACGGGAAGCAGAGCACGTTGTTCACCTGGTTCGGGTAGTCCGAACGTCCGGTGCAGATGATAGCGTCTTCACGCACCGCCTTCGCCAGCGGCGGCAGAATTTCCGGCTCCGGGTTCGCCAGGGCCAGGATCATTGGCGCGCGCGCCATCTTCTGCACCATCTCCTGGGTCAGCACTTTCGGGCCTGAACAGCCGAGGAAAATGTCAGCACCGTCAATCACGTCTTCAAGCGTGCGCTTGCCGTCGTCTTCCACCGCATAGGCCGCCTTGGTTTCCGCCATGTTTGGCTCGCGGTCTTTGTAGATCACGCCCTTGGAGTCGCAGACCACAATATTGTGCTTCTGCATGCCCAGCGCCACCAGCAGGTTCATACAGGCGATGGCCGCGGCGCCTGCGCCGGAGACCACCATGCGCACGTCGGAGAGATTTTTCTCTACCACGCGCAGGCCGTTCAGAATGGCGGCGGTACTGATAATCGCCGTGCCGTGCTGGTCGTCATGAAACACGGGAATGTTCATACGCTCGCGCAGCTTCTGCTCGATATAGAAACATTCCGGCGCTTTGATGTCTTCCAGGTTGATGCCGCCGAAGGTCGGCTCCAGCGCCGCCACCACGTTGATGAATTTATCCGGATCCAGTTCGTCCACTTCGATATCGAAGACGTCGATACCGGCAAATTTCTTAAACAGAACGCCCTTCCCTTCCATCACCGGCTTACCAGCCAGCGCACCGATGTTCCCTAACCCCAGCACCGCCGTACCGTTAGAGATAACGGCCACCAGGTTGCCGCGCGCAGTGTATTTGTACGCTGCCAGCGGATCTTTTTCGATTTCCAGACACGGAGCAGCCACGCCCGGCGAGTAGGCCAGCGCCAGATCGCGCTGGGTCGCCAGCGGTTTGGTCGGGGATACCTGGATTTTACCCGGAACAGGAAACTCGTGAAAATCGAGAGCGCTTTGTTTTAACTGATCATCCATCTTGTTATTCCTTTCACGTTTCGGTCAAAAAGGGTGATGTCGACGTTCCTATGCACACCCTGGTGTGCCGCATAGTATCGCCGCAGGCAGGCTCCTAAACTTTGAAGGCTGCCAAACTCTCACCATTGCAGAATAAAAATTGTTATCAATTTATAACAGCCATGTTACCCGTCTCAGAAAGCAATGCCTCCCCCGTCTGCTATGCTTTTTTGTTAAGTCCATCATGATTTTCTCAGAAGTGTGAACTAACGCACTCGACTAACTCTTTTATTTCCAAGGAGTAATTATGAACCAGCTAGACGGCATCAAACAATTTACCACCGTGGTTGCAGACAGCGGCGACATCGAGTCGATTCGTCACTACCAGCCGGAAGACGCGACCACCAATCCCTCTCTGCTACTCAAGGCGGCCGGTCTTGCGCACTTTAGTCATCTGATTGATGACGCCCTTGCCTACGGCAAACAGCGCGGGAAAACGCAGGAACAGCAGGTCGCCGAAGCCAGCGACAAGCTGGCGGTCAATATCGGTGCGGAAATTCTTAAAAGCATACCGGGGCGCGTCTCTACCGAAGTGGACGCCCGCCTCTCGTTCGACCAGGAAAAAAGCATTAACAAGGCCCGCCGCATAGTGGAACTCTACCAGGAGCAGGGGATCGATAAGTCACGCATTCTGATCAAGCTTGCGTCTACCTGGGAAGGCATCCGCGCGGCGGAAGTGCTGGAGAAAGAGGGGATCCACTGCAACCTGACGCTACTGTTCTCCTTCGCCCAGGCGCGTGCCTGCGCCGAAGCGGGCGTGTTCCTGATTTCACCGTTTGTCGGGCGTATCTACGACTGGTATCAGGCGAAACAGCCAATGGATCCGTACGTGGTGGAAGAAGATCCTGGCGTAAAATCGGTGCGTAATATCTACGATTATTACAAGCAGCATCGCTACGAGACCATCGTGATGGGGGCCAGCTTCCGCCGCACCGAGCAGATCCTGGCGCTCGCGGGCTGTGACCGTCTGACCATCTCTCCTGACCTGCTGAAAAAGCTTCAGGAGAGTGAAGAGACGGTGATCCGCAAGCTGGTACCGACCTCTACCGTTCTGCCAAAACCGAAACCCATGACCGAAGCGGAATTCCGCTGGGAGCACAATCAGGATCCAATGGCCGTGGAAAAACTGGCAGATGGCATCCGCCAGTTCGCCGTCGACCAGCGCAAACTCGAAGATCTTCTCGCCGCCAAACTTTAACCTTGCCACGGAGTGAACTATGTCCCGTAAAGAGCTCGCCAACGCCATTCGCGCCCTCAGCATGGATGCCGTACAAAAAGCCAATTCCGGCCACCCTGGCGCCCCCATGGGTATGGCTGATATTGCCGAAGTGCTGTGGAACGACTTCCTGAAGCACAACCCGACCGATCCGACCTGGTACGATCGCGACCGTTTTATTCTCTCCAACGGTCATGCCTCGATGCTGCTCTACAGCCTGCTGCACCTCTCCGGTTACGATCTGCCGCTTGAGGAGTTAAAAAACTTCCGCCAGCTGCACTCCAAAACGCCGGGCCACCCGGAGATCGGCTATACGCCGGGTGTTGAAACCACTACCGGCCCGCTGGGCCAGGGGCTGGCGAATGCTGTCGGCCTGGCGATTGCAGAGCGTACGCTGGCCGCGCAGTTCAACCAGCCCGACCACGAGATTGTCGATCACTACACCTATGTCTTTATGGGTGATGGCTGCCTGATGGAGGGGATCTCCCACGAGGTCTGCTCGCTGGCGGGCACCCTGGGGCTGGGCAAGCTGATTGGCTTCTACGATCACAACGGTATCTCCATTGACGGGGAAACCGAGGGCTGGTTTACCGACGACACGGCAAAACGCTTTGAAGCCTATCACTGGCACGTGGTGCACGAAATCGACGGTCACGATCCTGAGGCGGTGAAAAAAGCGATTCAGGAAGCGCAGAGTGTAAAGGACAAACCGTCCCTGATCGTCTGCCGCACCACCATCGGCTTCGGCTCGCCGAACAAAGCGGGTAAAGAAGAGGCGCACGGCGCGGCGCTGGGTGAAGAGGAAGTGGCGCTGACCCGCCAGAAACTGGGCTGGAAACACCCGGCCTTTGAGATCCCAAAAGAGATCTACAGGGCCTGGGATGCTCGCGAAACAGGTGAAAAAGCGCAGCAGGCCTGGAACGAGAAGTTTGCTGCCTACAAAAAAGCGTATCCGGAGCTGGCGGCCGAATTTAACCGCCGCATGAGCGGTGGCCTGCCGGAAGACTGGGAAGAGAAAACTCAGGCGCTGATTGAAAACCTGCAATCTAACCCGGCGAAAATTGCCACCCGTAAGGCGTCACAAAACACCCTGAACGCGATTGGCCCTGTCCTGCCCGAACTGCTGGGCGGCTCGGCGGATCTGGCGCCAAGTAACCTCACCATCTGGTCTGGCTCTAAATCCCTGAAGGAAGACATTGCCGGGAACTATATCCACTACGGCGTGCGCGAGTTCGGGATGACCGCCATTGCCAACGGTATCGCCCACCATGGCGGCTTCGTGCCGTACACCGCCACCTTCCTGATGTTTGTCGAATATGCCCGTAACGCGGCGCGTATGGCGGCCCTGATGAAGGCGCGGCAAATCATGGTGTATACCCACGACTCCATCGGACTGGGTGAAGATGGGCCGACGCACCAGGCGGTAGAGCAGCTGGCGAGCCTGCGCCTGACGCCAAACTTCAGCACCTGGCGTCCGTGCGATCAGGTTGAAGCGGCTGTGGGCTGGAAGCTGGCCGTAGAGCGCCATAACGGACCCACAGCGCTGATCCTGTCGCGCCAGAACCTGGCGCAGATCGAGCGCACGCCGGAGCAGGTGAAAAATATCGCCCGCGGCGGGTACATCCTGAAAGACAGCGGCGGTAAGCCGGACGTGATCCTGATTGCCACCGGTTCAGAGGTGGAAATCACGGTAAAAGCGGCCGAGAAACTGACCGCCGAGGGTCACGCGGTGCGCGTGGTTTCCCTGCCTTCAACGGATATCTTTGATGCCCAGGATGAGGCGTACCGCGAATCGGTGCTGCCTTCAAACGTCGCGGCGCGCGTGGCGGTTGAAGCTGGCATTGCCGACTACTGGTACAAATATGTGGGTCTGAAAGGGGCGATTGTCGGCATGAAGGGTTACGGTGAATCCGCCCCGGCCGATAAGCTGTTCCCGTACTTCGGCTTTACCGTTGAGAATGTGGTGGAGAAGGCGCTGAGCGTGCTGTAGTGCAGTCTTCGTGCCCGGTGGCGGCTACGCCTTACCGGGCCTACAAATCGCTAAAACGTAGGCCCGGTAAGCGACAGCGCCCTACCTTGTGATCCACAGCGTGGGCCAGGCATCTGGCCCATTCCAGTTATCGCAGCTTGGCTCTTCCGCGTAGCGCACCAGGCGGAAGCGCTGGCCGTTAAAACGCCAGCGGGTCTGGATCCCACAGTCGCCAATCCCGCGTCCCAGTGCCAGCGTGGTCAGCTCGCGCGTTTTTTCATCGAAGCTGGCATTCATCAGCTCCATGTCGCTACTCTGGCTGGAAGGGGTAAACGGCAGGCGCAATCTCACGCTTCTGGCAGCAAACGGTTTTTTACGCGACACCAGCCACGCCAGATCGACGGTGTTGTACGCCCCCGCCTCACAGCTGATGATCATCAGCGCTTTGTCATCGGTCAACGCGGTCACGCGCACTTCACGCCGGTTCGGATCGAGGGAGCACTGGCTGTGGTTCATGCGCCAGGTACCGTAATCCAGCAGATCGTTAAGTTCGTTATGCGTCAGCGGCGTTGGCGTGGGGTTCACCACTGCCACCTTTTTTAATGCCGGCGCAGGCGGCACGCTCAGCGGTGGACTATCTCCTTTTTTAATCCATGCCGTTTCACTTCCGACGCGTTTTTGCTGGGCATCAATAAACAGCAGCGCCGCTTTCAGACCGGCCAGAGAGATTGTCTGCTTCCCCCCGCGCAGGGTCAGCGCCTGCCCCTCCTGAATGGTTTTCAGAAACGTGGTGATGGTGCCCGTATCGTCTGTTTTAAGATGCCAGGGGGTTAACTGCCAGTGTTGCGACGTGAGCTGAAGCGGCACATTGTCGAGCAGCAGGCGCGGGGCAATGTCAGGCTCTTTCACCGGAGGCGTCGAAAGACCGCCGAGATCGATGCGCAGGCTGGCGTCCGTTTTTGCCCCCGCACTGCGGCTCAGCGTCATGACCAGACCGCGATGCTCGCCGGTGTTGCGCGCTACGCAGAAATTCTGGTTATTGCAGGTCACCTGCCAGTCTGAAAAAGACTGCTGCGCAGGCGCAGCCCACACCAAAGGTGCGGGAAGCACGCAAATGAAGAAGAGAAAAATAACGCAGTAGCGCATGAACGGCACAGCCCCGGAAACGAATAGGTCAATCTGGGGCGTATCTTCGTGCCCTGGGCGGGCTGGCTCAATCGGATTTATCGGATAGATTTATCTGAAATACAACTTATCACGCTACCGACGCAGCATTCATCAAACCGCTGGTTTGCAGATACTGCAACAGGATCACCGCTTTACCGTCGCGGATCTCGCCGCTTTTCACCATGTCGACAGCCTGAGCGAAAGGCATTTCCAGCACTTCAATGTCTTCATCGTCCACGCCACCGCCCCGGTGCGTGCGCTGGGCATCGGTGTACTCCGCAATGAAGAAGTGAACCAGCTCGGTAACCCCGCCAGGGGACATAAACAGCTCAAAGACTTTCTGCACCGCCCCCACCTCAAAGCCCGTCTCTTCAATGGCTTCTTTGCGGATACACACTTCCGGCTCATCGTCGTCCAGCAGACCTGCACAGGTTTCAATCAGACGTCCGTCCGCGTTGCCATTGACCCATGTCGCGATGCGAAACTGGCGGATCAGCACCACGCTTTGCTTTTCACGGTTATACAGCAGAATGGTTGCACCATTGCCCCGGTCGTAGACTTCGCGTTTATGGCGAATGACGTCCCCGCTCTTACGGGTGAGATCGTAAGTGATGTTACGCAGGACAAAGTAATTTTCAGAAAGGATTTTGTCTTTAATAACGGTAATGTTCAGGGACATACGGGCTCCACGGCAAAATGAGTCTGTTTATACTACGCCGTGATGCCCGCTTTGTCGCCCGTCTGCGTTAATGCATATTGCGCGGCGGCACGCCAAGCCAGTCCATGATCCCCTGCGCGGCATGGCGCCCTTCCGCCATCGCGGTGACCACCAGATCCGCACCACGTACCGCATCACCGCCAGCAAAAATCTGCGGATTCGAGGTCTGGTAACGATAACGGCTCTCCACGGAGGCCCTGATGCGCCCCCAGTCGTCGGTGTCGACGCCCTGCGCCTGAAGCCACGGCATGGCGTGCGGATTAAACCCAAACGCCATGATCACCGCATCCGCTGGCATGACAAACTCACTGCCCGCCACCGGGACAGGACGACGCCGCCCCTGCGCATCCGGCTCGCCCAGACGGGTGCGCAGCATCCGGATACCCTTGACCTTCCCGTCGGTATCCAGCGTGAGCTCAACCGGCTGGACATTAAATTCAAACGCCGCGCCCTCTTCTTTCGCGTTTTTAACCTCTTTCTTTGAGCCCGGCATGTTGGCCTCGTCCCGCCGATAGGCGCAGGTTACTTTCGCCGCGCCATGTCGCAGCGCGGTGCGCACGCAGTCCATCGCCGTATCGCCCCCGCCCAGCACCACCACGTTTAACCCCTGCGTGTCAATAAACGGCTCGTCTGCGGCAGGATCAAGGCCCATCACATTCCGCGTATTTGCCACTAAAAACGGCAGCGCGTCGTACACGCCCGGCGCGTCTTCATGAGGGATACCTGCTTTCATGGAACGATAGGTCCCTACGCCGATGAACAGGGCATCGTAGTCGTTTTGCAGTTGGGCCATCGACACGTCTTTTCCCACCTCGCAGTTCAGCTCGAAGCGGATACCCATCGCGCTGAATATCTCTCTGCGCCGCGCTAACAGGGATTTATCCAGCTTGAAGGCCGGAATACCAAAGGTCAGCAATCCGCCGATTTCTGGATGGCGATCGTAGACCGTCACACCGATGCCGCTGCGCACCAGTACGTCGGCACAGGCCAGCCCTGCCGGACCGGCACCAATGATGGCGACGCGCTTACCGACCGGTGTAACGTGGCTGACGTCCGGCGTCCAGCCCATCGCCAGCGCCCGATCCGAGATATATCGTTCGATATTACCGATGGTTACCGCCCCTGACGCATCCCGCAGGGTGCAGGCGCCTTCACATAATCGATCCTGTGGACAGACGCGGCCGGTAATTTCCGGTAAACAGTTAGTCTGGTGAGAAAGCTCAGCCGCACCGATGATATCCCCCGCCCTGATCCGCTCAATCCACTGCGGAATATGGTTATGCAGCGGGCAGGTCCACTCGCAAATGCTGTGGTCGCCACATTTCAGGCACCGGGATGCTTCGCGCTGCGCCTGTTCCGGGCGAAACGGCAAGTAGATCTCGTTAAAATGGCCGGCGCGCGCGTCGGGGCTGAGCTTATCCGGCTCACCGCGCGCCGGGGTGTTTTGCATCTGTTGCCGTTTGGTTTGCGGAGGGGCTGATTGAACCGCCTCGCTGTGCCACGGCAGCGCGTCCAGCCTTGCGCTGCGCTGTCGGCGCTGTTTAACCAGCTTATCCAGCACGGCTGGGGTGGCGAGCGTAAGCACCTCCGCCGGGCAGTTTTCAACGCAGGCCGGGCCTTGCGGCCTTTCCAGGCAGAGGTCGCATTTGTGCGCCGAGGCCTTTACGCTGTCGTTTTCAAGCGGGGTGATCAGCATGTCCATCGTGCCAAACGGGCAGGCCACCACGCAGGCTTTACAGCCAATGCATTTTTGTTGATTGACCTGTACGCTGTCGCTGTGTTGCGTGATGGCTCCGTTCGGGCAGCTTTGCGCGCAGGGCGCATTTTCACAGTGGTGGCAGGTCACTGGGCTTTTTCGCAAGCCAGAGGTAAGGACCGTAATGCGGGGATGAAAATGGCGCTCGCTCAGCGCGTGCTGCTCCCCGTTGTGCGCCATCACACAGGCAACTTCGCAGGCGCGACAACCGATACACTGTTGAGCGTTGGCCATAATAAAACGATTCATAACAACACCTGTTTTTGGTTCAATAACCTTATTCTTTATATTGTTATCGTATTTACCCACAGTGGCATGGCGACGCAATGTTCAAATGCCCAGGAAGGCGAACTATTTCCAGTGAACCTGTGGCAGATCAATTTAATTCAGGAAGCTGATGAGTGACCGTTAAACGCCCCGTATCGGGAAGCCTGGCTCGGGCTTTCTTTTCGATGATTGTCTTGTCCGTTCTGATCAGCGCCATTGCGCTGGTTACACTCGCCAGCAGCCAGCGCGACGCCGAGGCGATTAACATCGCCGGATCGCTGCGCATGCAGAGCTACCGCCTGGGCTACGAAATGCAGCGCGCCAGCCCGTCACTGGCAGAGCACCGCGCGGTCTGGCAGAAAACGCTGAGCGCGCCTGCGTTGCAGAAGCTAAACCGCTGGTATGTGCCAGAGGACGTCAAACAGCGTTACCAGCAGTTGCAGCTTGGCTGGCAGGAGATGGACACGCGTATCGCCAGCGGCGATACCGGGTGGTATCAGAGCCACATAGAGGATTTCGTGGGCCGGATAGATGCCTTTGTGCTGGCGCTACAGCACTACACCGAACATAAGATTCAGCTGGTGATTTTCATGTCGCTGACGGGCGGCCTGGGCATCCTGCTGCTGGCGGTGATGACCCTGCGGCGCATCCGCCGTCAGGTTGTGCTGCCGCTGAATAATCTGGTGGCAGCGAGCGAGCGTATCGAACAGGGGCAGTTCGATACCCCCGCGCCGGATATTATGCTTCCCAACGAGCTGGGCCAGCTTTCCCGCGCCTTCAACCATATGTCGGCGGAATTACACACCCTGTACCGTTCCCTGGAGCACTCCGTTGCCGAAAAAACCCGCCACCTGAATGAAGCGCATCAGCAGCTCGAAATGCTGTTCAAATGCTCACAGGCGTTGAATACCGGGCAGATAGACAGCCACTGCTTCCGGCATATTTTGCAAATTGTGCATGACTATACGCAGATGAATTACCTGCAATTGCGCACCAGTGACGACTGGCAGCTTTACGAAGGACAGGAGTCCCCGGGTGAGAAAATGCACAATTTACCGGTATTAATGCAGGACACCCTGTACGGCGAACTGCGCTGGCAAAGCGCGACCGGGGATGTTCCGCTGCCGCTCATGGAAAGCGTGGCGACGATGCTGGGCCGGGGGCTCTATTTCAATCAGGCGCAGAAACATTATCAGCAGTTGCTGCTGATGGAAGAGCGCGCCACCATCGCGCGCGAGTTGCATGATTCGCTGGCGCAGGTGCTCTCCTATTTGCGTATTCAGCTTACGCTGCTGAAGCATGCCGTGCCGGGCGACAATGCCCCGGCGCAGACCATCATTACGGCCTTCTCCCGCGAGCTGAATAACGCCTGGCATCAGCTACGCGAGCTGCTCACCACCTTCCGCCTGACGCTCAACCACGCCAATCTTCCTGCCGCGCTACAGGAGTCTCTCGACGGTTTGCAAAGCCAGACCAGCGCGAAGCTGGTGCTTGACTGCCGTCTCTCATCGCTTGCGCTGGACGCGCAAAAACAGGTGCACCTCTTACAGATTGTGCGTGAGGCAGTGCTGAATGCGATTAAACATGCCGACGCCAGCGAGATTGTGGTCAGCTGCGTCACCACCGCGGACGGTACTCACACGGTCACGATCCGCGACAACGGTATTGGTATCGGCGACGCCAGTGAACCGCCGGGGCATTACGGGCTGAATATCATGCGCGAACGCGCGGGACGGCTCGGCGGAACATTACACTTTTCTCAGCCGCCACAGGGCGGTACACAGGTCAGCGTGACGTTCCGGACACCTGCGGCGCAGGCTGAAAAATAGCGGGAAAGAAGGCGCGCTGAAAAAAGCGCATGATAATTTACATTATCTCCTTTATTTCTCCACGTTTGACCTAGGCCTTACCGCTAAAGTTAGGCGGGCAATAAACAATAATGACGTGCAGCAAAACGAGGTCACATTTTAATGGCGAATTTTTTCATCGATCGCCCCATTTTTGCCTGGGTGCTAGCAATCCTGTTGTGTCTGACGGGTGTCCTGGCGATTACTTCCCTTCCTGTTGAGCAATACCCCGACCTCGCCCCCCCTAACGTGCGTATCACGGCGAACTACCCTGGCGCCTCGGCACAGACGCTGGAAAATACCGTCACGCAGGTTATCGAGCAGAACATGACGGGTCTTGATAACCTGATGTACATGTCCTCGCAGAGCAGCGCCACGGGCCAGGCGACGGTAACCCTGAGCTTTACGGCGGGCACGGATCCGGACGAAGCGGTGCAGCAGGTGCAAAACCAGCTGCAATCGGCCCTGCGTAAACTGCCTCAGGCGGTGCAGAACCAGGGGGTGACCGTGCGTAAGACCGGTGACACCAATATTTTGACCATCGCGTTTGTTTCAACCGATGGCTCGATGGATAAGCAGGACATCGCGGACTACGTCGCCAGTAATATTCAGGACCCGCTCAGCCGTATCAACGGCGTGGGTGATATCGACGCCTACGGCTCGCAGTATTCCATGCGTATCTGGCTGGATCCCAACAAGCTGAACAGCGTGCAGATGACCGCCAAAGATGTCACCGACGCCATCGAATCGCAGAACGCACAGATTGCCGTGGGGCAGCTCGGTGGTACGCCGTCCGTGGATAACCAGGCGCTTAACGCCACCATCAACTCCCAGTCGCTGCTCCAGACGCCTGAACAGTTCCGCAATATCACTCTGCGCGTGAATCAGGACGGTTCGGAAGTGCGTCTGGGGGATGTCGCCACCGTGGAAATGGGGGCGGAAAAATATGACTACCTGAGCCGCTTTAACGGCAATGCTGCGTCCGGCCTGGGGGTGAAACTGGCCTCCGGCGCTAACGAAATGGCGACCGCGCAGCGGGTGTTAGAGCGTCTGGATGAGCTGTCGCATTACTTCCCGCACGGACTGGAGTACAAAGTCGCCTACGAAACCACCTCATTCGTAAAAGCCTCCATCGAAGATGTGGTGAAAACCCTGCTCGAAGCTATCGCGCTGGTGTTCCTCGTGATGTACCTGTTCCTGCAAAACTTCCGCGCCACGCTGATCCCCACCATTGCGGTGCCGGTGGTGTTGCTGGGAACCTTTGCGGTGCTGTATGCCTTCGGTTACAGCATCAACACCCTGACCATGTTCGCCATGGTGCTGGCCATCGGCCTGCTGGTGGATGATGCCATCGTGGTGGTGGAAAACGTCGAGCGCATCATGAGCGAGGAAGGGCTTTCGCCCCGCGAGGCCACGCGTAAATCGATGGGGCAAATTCAGGGTGCGCTGGTCGGTATCGCCATGGTGCTGTCGGCGGTATTTATCCCGATGGCGTTTTTTGGCGGCACTACGGGCGCGATTTATCGCCAGTTCTCGATCACCATCGTCTCTGCGATGGTGCTCTCCGTACTGGTGGCGATGATCCTTACCCCTGCTCTGTGCTCGACGCTGCTCAAACCGCTGCATAAGGGCGAACACCACGGTCAAAAAGGCTTCTTCGGCTGGTTTAACCGCATGTTTAACCGAAATGCGGCGCGCTATGAAGCGGGCGTGGGTAAAGTACTGCACCGCAGCGTGCGCTGGATGGTGGTCTATGTCCTGCTGCTCGGCGGCATGGTCTTCTTATTCCTGCGGCTGCCAACCTCGTTCCTGCCGCTGGAAGATCGCGGCATGTTTATCACCTCCGTACAGTTACCGAGCGGCTCGACCCAGCAGCAGACCCTGAAAGTGGTGCAGAAGGTTGAGAACTACTTCCATACTCAGGAGAAGGATAACGTGGTCTCCGTCTTCTCCACCGTCGGCTCTGGCCCTGGCGGTAACGGGCAGAACGTGGCGCGTATGTTTGTGCGCCTGAAAGACTGGGACCAGCGCGACAGCGATAGCGGCTCCTCCTTTGCCATCATTGAACGTGCAACTAAAGCGTTCAACAAAATCAAGGAAGCGCGCGTTTTCGCCAGCAGCCCGCCCGCTATCAGTGGCCTGGGCAGCTCAGCCGGATTTGATATGGAGCTTCAGGATCACGCGGGTGCCGGGCATGACGCGTTGATGGCAGCTCGCGATAAACTGCTCGAGCTGGCCGGGAAAGATCCGCAGCTTACCCGCGTTCGTCATAACGGTCTGGATGACAGCCCTCAGCTACAGGTGGATATCGACCAGCGTAAAGCGCAGGCGCTGGGCGTCTCCATCGACGACATTAACGACACCCTGCAAACGGCATGGGGCTCAAGCTACGTGAATGACTTTATGGATCGCGGTCGCGTGAAAAAGGTCTACGTTCAGTCTGCTGCCAAATACCGCATGCTGCCGGACGATATCAACCGCTGGTATGTGCGCAATAACACCGGCGGCATGGTGCCGTTCTCGGCGTTTGCGACGTCACGCTGGGAGACCGGTTCGCCGCGTCTGGAGCGTTACAACGGCTATTCGGCGCTGGAGATTGTCGGTGAAGCCGCGCCTGGCGTCAGTACCGGTACTGCAATGGACATTATGGAAAAACTGGTTCAGCAGTTACCGACCGGCTTTGGCCTGGAGTGGACGGCGATGTCCTACCAGGAACGGCTTTCCGGCGCGCAGGCGCCTGCCCTGTATGCCCTTTCGCTGCTGGTGGTGTTCCTCTGCCTGGCGGCGCTGTATGAAAGCTGGTCAGTGCCGTTCTCGGTAATGCTGGTGGTGCCTCTCGGGGTCATCGGCGCGCTGCTGGCAACCTGGATGCGTGGCCTGGAAAACGATGTCTATTTCCAGGTCGGACTCCTCACCGTAATCGGATTGTCGGCGAAAAACGCCATTCTGATCGTCGAATTTGCCAATGAGATGAATGCCAAAGGTCACGAACTGATGGCCGCCACGCTGCACGCCTGTCGTCAGCGCCTGCGCCCGATCCTGATGACTTCTCTGGCGTTTGTGTTTGGCGTCCTGCCGATGGCCACCAGCTCCGGTGCAGGCTCCAGCAGCCAGCACGCGGTGGGAACGGGCGTTATGGGGGGAATGATTTCCGCGACGATTCTGGCTATCTATTTCGTACCGCTGTTCTTTGTGCTGATACGCCGTCGTTTCCCGCTGAAGGATAAGCCGGAATAACCCGTTGAAATAAAAAAAAGGCGGCTTTACAGGCCGCCTTTTTATTGTGTGATTCTTTCACACTATGGTTATTTTAGTTAATTAAGTGCTCTTGCATTTCTTACCGGAAATTCATTTACGAAGCATGCCTTCGATAAAATCTTTCCAGTTCCCCAGTTCATGTTCAATCATAACAACCTCTCTTATTATTATGTGCATTCTACGAAAACGTATCATCATTGTGAAGCCACTTTAACCGATTGCTGTGATTGAGCCTCGCTGTGCAGGTAGGTTTAGGATCACTATGAGCGTTGACGGGTAAATTTTATGTGACCTACAGCAATATTTTGAAATAGTCAGAAAAATGACAGCATTTTTAATTTCCCCCTGAGTTTATTGGCAATTTATACAGAGTGGACAACTATGCTTAAAAGATGGAACACTATTCAGCGTACAGCTGTTCGTTGAATTATGGAGAATTGTAAATCACGAAAAATTCCGAATATGTTATATTCCACTTAAGGATATATCTTCGAAAATATTGAACTTTTAATCCACACAAGAACAAAAGGATTCACTATGGTTGTGATGTACGGCATTAAGAATTGCGATACGATTAAAAAAGCCCGCCGCTGGCTGGAAGCACACAACATCGACTATCGCTTCCATGATTACCGTGCCGACGGGCTTGACCCCGCGTTTCTCCATTCCGCCATCAACGAACTGGGCTGGGAAGCGCTGCTGAACACCCGCGGGACCACCTGGCGAAAACTGGATGAATCTCTCCGGGCCACGATCAACAACGCCGACAGCGCAGCCAAACTGATGCTTGAAATGCCGGCAATCATCAAACGCCCATTGCTCTGCAAGCCAGGTCAGCCTATGCTGCTGGGTTTCAGTGAAACCCTTTATTCAGATTTATTCGTTGAGGTGTAGTCTATGTCATGCCCGGTCATTGAGCTGACTCAGCAGCTTATTCGCCGTCCTTCCCTTAGCCCGGACGACGCAGGTTGTCAGGCATTAATGATTGAACGCCTGCGTGCCATCGGTTTTACCGTCGAGCACATGGATTTTGGCGATACGCAGAACTTCTGGGCATGGCGCGGTCAGGGGGAGACGCTGGCGTTTGCCGGACATACCGACGTAGTTCCCGCAGGCGACGCAGACCGCTGGATCAACCCGCCTTTTGAGCCAACCATCCGCGACGGCATGCTTTTCGGACGAGGCGCTGCGGATATGAAAGGTTCCCTGGCTGCGATGGTCGTGGCGGCAGAGCGTTTCGTCGCCCAGCATCCGAACCATAAAAACCGTCTTGCGTTTTTGATTACCTCCGATGAAGAAGCCAGCGCCCACAACGGCACCGTGAAGGTCGTTGAGGCGCTGATGGCGCGCAATGAACGTCTGGACTACTGTCTGGTGGGCGAACCGTCCAGCACCGAAGTGGTGGGCGATGTGGTGAAAAATGGCCGCCGTGGATCCCTGACCTGCAATTTGACTATTCATGGCGTGCAGGGCCACGTTGCCTATCCGCACCTGGCGGATAACCCGGTACACCGCGCCGCGCCGATGCTGAACGAACTGGTGGGCATTGAATGGGATAAAGGCAACGAATTTTTCCCGCCAACCAGCATGCAAATAGCCAACATCAAGGCCGGCACCGGCAGCAACAACGTCATTCCCGGCGATCTCTTCGTCCAGTTTAACTTCCGCTTCAGCACCGAACTGACCGACGAGATGATAAAAGCGCGCGTGATTGCGCTGCTAGAGAAATACCAGCTGCGCTATACCCTCGACTGGTGGCTGTCTGGCCAGCCGTTCCTGACGCAGCGCGGTAAACTGGTGGATGCGGTAGTGAACGCCATCGCGCACTATAATGAGATTAAGCCACAGCTGCTGACAACGGGCGGCACGTCTGACGGACGCTTTATCGCCCGCATGGGCGCACAGGTTGTCGAACTGGGTCCGGTTAACGCGACGATTCACAAAATCAATGAATGCGTGAACGCTGCCGATTTACAACTGCTGGCCCGCATGTATCAACGTATTATGGAGCAGCTCGTCGCCTGACGGGTGCTTAAAGAGGATTAGCGAATGGACTGGCTTTCAAAGTACTGGTGGATTCTGGTGTTGGTGTTTCTGGTAGGCGTGCTGCTTAACGTGATTAAAGATCTCAAGCGCGTTGACCACAAAAAGTTCCTTGCCAACAAACCGGATCTTCCGCCGCACCGTGATTTTAACGACAAGTGGGACGATGAAGACGACTGGCCGAAGAAGGACCAGAAGAAGTAATCGCTCTGTTTTCCCTCTCCCTAAGGAGAGGGGAAACCTCACATAAACTCGACGATATCATCATCATTCGGCTTACCGCCGCTGAGCGCTTCATCAAAGTAGTGCTTAGGTACGGTATAACGCAGATGATTGAGCGCGAACTGCATGCTGCGATCGTCAATGGCATGCCCCAGATCGTCCACGATATCCAGCGTCACATCCCCGCCTTCACGCATCAGCGCGTCCTGGGCCGCAACCGCATGCGAAAGCTCAATTACCCGGTCTTCACCCCCATGAATGAGATGGATCGTGGTCTGCGTGGTCGCGCTTTGCGGTAACGTCGCAAAACGCCCGTTGAAGGCAATAACGCGGGACACCAGTCCGGGCTGCGCTTTTACGCTTTCCAGCGACATGATTGAGCCCTGAGAGAAGCCAATCAGCGCTGTTGCATTGGCACCTACGCCGCTCTGCTGCTGCCAGTAACGCACGATATCGATAAAGGCTGGCATAACGGCATCAATACGTGCCTGACGATTTTCCTCCGTCACGCCCTCGACGGAAAACCACTGCCGCCCGTCCGGACCGCAGGGCTCCACGCCGCCGATACTGACGATCAGCGCGTGTGGGAAAACGGGTGCAAACCAGCTGCCAATCTGTCCCATATTGACGGCATTGTCGCCCACGCCATGAAACAGAAGCAGTAGCTGATTAGCAGGTGTATCCGGGCTTTGCACAACAAAATGGTCATGTTTCATGGCGATCTCCTTAATTGTTAAGCAGGATTTTACGCCTCTGCGGGGTAATGACCATGCCACTTTACTGAAGAAGTCATTGAAAAAATTGCCATTGCAAAATGTCGGCTTTCAGCCGCTGGCTACGGGAGTAATCAAGCCTTTCAAGCGCGTGAGCGGTTTCCTCGCGTAGCTTCGCCAGCAACGCTTTGCGCCCGAAATCGTGTGTATTCCCTTCCATTTTCCCGCGCAGCGCCGGGAGCGGCATATCCACGGCTAACAACAATCGCGTTAGCGCCGCAACCGAGGTTGAAAACGCCCGGTGCGCAAAGGCAAACCCCGCCAGCTCCAGCCAGTCGTCACTATTAAGGGTAGCTTCCCATGCATCCATCACCGGGATCTTTTCGCCATTCCAGGCCGACAGGACGCGCATATCACGACATAAACGCTGATGCGCCTCTTCGCAGAGCTGATGCCCCGCCTCGCTCAGCGGCAGCAACGTCATCGCCGTATAGCACCCGCTGCTGGCCTCCCGGTGGCTGCCCATTCGCACCAGCACAAACCCGCACTGCCGCCAGAAACGCCACAGCTCGTCGGTATAGCCAAAGCTGACCGAGAGATAATCTTCTCCGCTGGCACTGCGGATCAGCCCCTGGCCGATGCCTTCCCGCTGGCGATGAGGATGAACCGCAATACGGCTGACGCGTCGGCCTTTCAGCGTCGCCGCGAGAGGCGATCCGCCGTGCGCCGCCAGCGACTGTGCCACCAGATTTCCACGCGGCCGACGAAACCCCGCCCACACCGCGCGACTAAGCTCTGGGGATAAGCCGCCCTCCTCCACCAGCCAGAGAGCACCGGCGAGGGTTGAGTCGGTTTCAGCAACGGTAAAATGCTGTCCCGGCGCGTCCATCATCCGGCGTAAATCGAGGGGGGACGTCCGGTAGTGCGCGGCACACAGCAGTTCATACACGCCTGCCCCGCGCGCCGGATCGCTCTCCCACACCCCGGGCTCCAGCGACGTTAAACTTACCTCCCCTGCCGGTTTGCGATCGATAAGCGCATCGTCGAACAGCAGCGCGTTCGCCACGATTCGCTCAAGAGGACATCCGGCAGCCCAGCGTACAGGAGTTGATAAGGTATATCGCCGCAGACCGCTGAACCGGGCGCAGAACTTCAGCAGGAATCCCCTGCCCGTGCCTTCATAACCCTGCACCGTAGTGGTCAACAACACGCGGGAAAAGCGCATCGTCAGTTTCTCGAGCAGCGGGCCGGGGATGGCGGCCGCCTCATCGACAATCAGCCAGTCAGCTTCTGTTGTGGAGGCCAGCAGCGCATCCGGGGCCATAAAGTGAAAATGTTCCCGGGCGAAACGCGCGATGACATCCGTCGCCCCTTTTGCCGGTGCGGTCACTACAGCACTACCCTGAATGCCGTTGAGCAACATGCCCGCCAGGGCGGACTTTCCTCGTCCGCGCGGGGCCGTCACGGCAGCCACGCCAGCAGGCATGGTCAGAAGCGCATCGAGGATCGCAGCCTGCTCGCGCTGCGGTTCACCGCTGGCGGGCTGCCAGGCGGGTAAATCTGGCGCAACGGGAAGGCACAGCGGACGATGTTGATGCCAGACGATAGCATCTGAATCGGCGGCCAGCGTCCGGCAAAAATGGTAAACAAAGTGCGGGGTGGCGATCGGCTCTGCGCTGTCGCTCCAGCGTAGAGAATCCGCGTCGGGCCTGTTAGCCCAGACGGAGAACGGCGGCACCAGCAGCACCAGAAGGCTTCCGGCGCGCAGGGTCCCGCTGAGGGCGGCGAAGGCCGAGACGTCAAACCCGCGACGCGCGTCAAAAACGGCGTGCAGATATTCACGTCCCAGCAGGCCGCTGATGGCCTTAGAGGGGTTTTCCTCCAGCCACAGCCAGTCTCCTGGTAACGTATCGCGCAGGATGGTCGCCTGGCTCAACGTCCACGCTTCATCGCCGCTAAGCACCACCAGCCGGCGGTGCCCGGTACGCTGAAGCTGGTTAACCAGCTGTTCAACCCCCAACATCACATAGCTTTGCCGAAGGTATTACACTGCGACGGGTTGCCGCTGTCAAAGCCACGCTTAAACCAGCTGTAGCGCTGCTCTGAGGTGCCATGGGTAAAGCTGTCCGGCACAACGCGCCCCTGGCTTTGCTGCTGCAAGCGATCGTCACCAATCGCCTGTGCGGCATTCAGGGCCTCTTCCAGATCGCCTGTTTCCAGCACGCCCTGCTGCTGCATGCTGTGTCCCCAGACGCCAGCGAAGCAGTCGGCCTGAAGCTCCATGCGTACGGAGAGATGATTCACCTCCGCCTGAGACGCATTCTGCTGCATCTGACGCACTTTAGGTTCAATGCCGAGGAGCTTCTGCACATGGTGGCCGACTTCATGCGCGATCACGTAGCCCTGGGCAAAATCGCCGTCGGCGCCCAGCTTGCTTTTCATGTCGTCATAGAAGGAGAGATCGATATAGACGGTGCTGTCCGCCGGGCAGTAGAACGGCCCCATAACGGACTGCCCGGTGCCGCAGCCGGTGCGGGTTGCTCCCCGGTACATCACCAGTTTTGGCGGCTGATAAGTCCGCCCCATTTTCTCGAACTGCTGACCCCAGGTATCTTCGGTCGTCGCGAGAATAACGGAAGTAAATTTCGCCGCTTCATCTTCATTCGGGCTGATGGAGCGCTGAGAATACTGCTGCTGTTGCCCGGTTTCACCGGTCATCAAACCGGTCAGGTCGACACCGTAGTAGCCCGCTACCAGCACGACGACCAGCAGAATAATACCGCCCTTGCCGCTGGGTAACCGGAAACCTGGCCCGCCCATAGACGGACCACCGCCACCACTGCTGCGTCTGTCTTCTACGTTGTCACTTTCACGACGCCCTTGCCAGCGCATAAACACCTCGAACTATTCCATTTATAATAGCTATGATCGTAGGCGGTTAATGAAAGGATTACCATAGTAAACAAGGATAAGACGCCAAAGGATGCCAACATCCTTTGGCAAATGCGCAGTTTAGTCGAGCTTAACGCCTAAACGGTGAGCAACCGCTTCGTACGCTTCGACCACGCCACCCAGACTCTGGCGGAAACGGTCTTTGTCCATTTTATCCAGCGTCTCTTTGTCCCACAGGCGGCTGCCGTCAGGAGAGAACTCGTCGCCCAGCACCACTTCGCCTTTGTACAGACCGAACTCCAGCTTGAAGTCGACCAGGATCAGGCCCGCGTCATCAAACAGCTTTTTCAGCACGTCGTTGGCTTTGTAGGTCAGTTCCTGCATGCGCGCCAGGTTCTCTTTGCTGACCCAGCCGAAGGTTTCGCAGTAGGATTCGTTGACCATCGGGTCATGCATGGCGTCGTTTTTCAGGAACAGATCGAACAGCGGTGGATTCAGTTCGATACCCTCTTCAATGCCCAGACGCTTCACCAGGGAGCCTGCGGCACGGTTACGGATCACGCACTCAACCGGCACCATATCCAGTTTTTTTACCAGACATTCCGTATCGGACAACAACGCTTCCATCTGAGTCGGGATACCGGCTTCGGCCAGTTTGGTCATAATGAAGTGGTTGAACTTGTTGTTCACCATGCCCTTACGATCGAACTGCTCAATGCGTGCGCCGTCTCCTGCTGACGTATCATTGCGGAATTCGAGCACCAACAGATCCGGGTTTTCCGTGCTGTATACGGTTTTCGCTTTGCCACGATACAACTCAGCTTGCTTCTGCATCTTCATTACTCCTGGTGTGATGATTTGTATTCAAAACTGGCTATATTATGCCACGCACACGTTTGCGTGGCACGAAAATAAAAAGGGCTGGATCAACCAGCCCTCACTATTATTTGCTGAATGCGGCCTGGAAGGCAGCGACCAGCGCATCGTTCTGCGCCTGGGTCAGCGTGTGTCCTTTCGGATCGATAAACTGCAGGCTGCTGCGGTTATCGAGGTCGCCGACCTGGATTTTGTAGTCACCGGAAGGCAACTGTGGATCGCTTGCCCCCAGCTCCTGCCAGGCACTTTCAGACAGCGGCTTATAGGTCGCTGTGATGCTGCCCGTTGAACGGGTGCTGTCGGTCACCTTCATGCCCACTTTTTCCAGCGTGGCTGGCAGACGCTGCCAGGTCTGGTTAAACGGCGCACGCACCACCAGCATTGGCAGGCCGGTATCGTCTGCACCGCTCTGCACGTCAAACGTTGAGCCGTTACGGTTCTGCGCGGCGTTTGCGGCATCAGCAGCGTTCTTATCCAGACCCGCTGCAATCACGTTCAGCATTTCGGTACTGTACCGCTGCATGGCGGACGGATCGGCAACCGGTTTACCTGCCTGCTCAAGATTCAACAGCTTAACGGTAACCGCCTGCTGATAACCCTGCGGCTTAACGGAGACTTGATAACGACCACGATACTGCTGGTCTTCATCGAGACGGTTCCACTCAATCCAGTCGGTGGTTAAGGTCTGGCTGGCGTCGTCGCGTTTATCAATCGTATAGTTTTTCGACTGAATGACGCTCACAACCTGCGGCCACAGCGTGGTACCGCGTGCGCTTTCCACCAGCAGAGAAGCTGTATCACCGGTGAACTGCGTGCGCGCGCCACTCACCAGCGCCAGAGGCTGAGCTGGCGGACGAATATCGAGCGCTTTACCCACCAGGCCGCTGCCGTTGGTAACCGGAATATTATAATCACCGTTCTGGATCGGCAGGATCATGCCGGCAGGCGCGTGAAGTTCAGCAAGCGGCGGCGCATCCAGATAGGATTCATCACCGCTCACCTGGCGCTTGTAGCGCGAGTCTGAACTACAGGCAGCGAGGAGCATAACAAGCGAAACACCCGCAACCTTGGCCAGGCGCGACTTCTGTACTGAATAAGCCATCAAATCTCCCTAAACTTTACAGCAAACCGGCATGCTTCAGCGCGCCAGCGACAATTTCACGACCATGGTCGGTAATCGGTGTCATTGGCAGACGCAGCGTGTCGGTTGCTACAAGCCCCAACTCCTTACATGCCCATTTCACTGGGATCGGATTGGGTTCGACAAATAATTTATTATGCAACGGCATCAGACGCTGATTAATCACGCGAGCTTCATCAAAGTGACCGGCTGCGGCCAGTTTGCACATGTCAGCCATATCACGCGCCGCCACGTTCGCCGTCACGGAAATAACGCCGTTACCACCGAGCTGCATAAAGTCCAGTGCGGTCGCATCATCACCGCTCAACAGGATAAAGTCGTCTGAAACCAGCTCTTTGATCTGATGAACGCGGCTTAAGTTCCCTGTCGCCTCTTTAATCCCGATAATATTTTTTACTTTCGAGAGACGGCCAACGGTTTCCGGCAGCATATCGCAACCGGTACGGGACGGCACATTATACAGAATTTGTGGCAAGTCAGTATGTTCAGCGATGGCTTTGAAATGCTGGAACAAACCTTCCTGAGTTGGACGGTTGTAGTAAGGGGTCACCGTCAGACAGCCAACAATGCCGCTGTCGTTAAAACGCTGAGTCAGGCTAATGGCCTCTGCCGTTGCGTTTGCGCCCGTACCCGCGATGACCGGAATACGCCCGTCCGCCAGTTCCAGGGTCAGCATCACAACGTCGCCGTGCTCTTCGTGGCTCAGCGTGGCGGATTCACCGGTAGTCCCTACCGAAACGATCGCCGAGGTTCCATTGGCGACATGGTAATCAATGAGCTTCTTCATGCTTGACCGGCAGACATTACCTTTTTCATCCATCGGTGTAACAAGCGCGACAATACTTCCCGTGAACATGAGCCATCCTCTGTGCGAACAAGAGCCTCAATGTTACGTTTGGAACTGTAATAAAAGCAAGCGACCTGAGGCTCTCAGGCGGTTGTATGCATGTTTTTTTTATGCTTTCCTTAGGAAGACTTAACCACGCAAAGGAAGAACAGGTTTGACAACCTCATCACAACATTACCTGGTTATCACTGCGCTGGGTGCTGACAGGCCGGGTATCGTGAATACCATCACTCGCCACGTGAGCAGCTGCGGTTGCAATATCGAAGACAGCCGGCTGGCTATGCTTGGCGAAGAGTTCACGTTCATCATGCTGCTTTCCGGAACATGGAATGCCATTACCCTCATCGAATCTACCCTGCCGCTGAAAGGCGCAGAGCTGGATTTACTGATTGTGATGAAGCGCACCACCGCGCGCCCGCGTCCGGCTCTGCCTGCCACAGTCTGGGTACAGGTTGAAGTGCCTGATTCACCTCATCTGATTGAACGTTTTACGGCACTGTTTGACAGCCATCAGATGAACATTGCCGAATTGGTTTCCCGCACGCAGCCTGGCGATGAAAACGCCATCCCGACGCTGTTTATTCAAATTACCGCCCACAGCCCTGCCTCGCAGGATGCGTCAAATATCGAGCAAGCGTTCAAAGCCCTCTGTACAGAATTACACGCGCAAGGCAGTATAAGCGTCGTCGATTATTCGCAGCACGAACAGGATGGAGTTGAGTAATGAACCCACTGAAAGCCGGTGATATCGCACCGAAATTTAGCTTACCGGATCAAGACGGCGAGCAAGTAAATTTGACCGACTTCCAGGGACAGCGTGTTCTGGTCTATTTCTACCCGAAAGCCATGACCCCGGGCTGTACCGTACAGGCCTGCGGTTTACGCGACAACATGGATGAGTTGAAAAAGGTCGGTGTGGAAGTGCTGGGCATCAGCACCGATAAACCAGAGAAGCTGTCACGTTTTGCGGAAAAAGAGCTGCTGAACTTCACGCTGCTTTCCGATGAAGACCACCAGGTTTGCGAGCAGTTTGGCGTCTGGGGTGAGAAGTCCTTTATGGGCAAAACGTACGACGGTATTCATCGCATCAGCTTCCTGATTGACGCTGACGGTAAAGTTGAGCACGTGTTTGATGATTTCAAAACCAGCAACCACCACGACGTGGTGTTGAACTGGCTGAAACAAAGCGCCTGATAAACAGCAAAACGGCAACCCAGGTTGCCGTTTTTAGTGTTTGCCCCCTCTCCCCGTGGGCTGAGGGTTGGGGTGAGGGCATCAGCCCGCACTAAATCTACTTCTCTTCCACCGCCGGCACATCCGGCCACGCGTGGACCACGGCTTTAATCAGCGTCGCCAGCGGAATGGCGAAGAACACGCCCCAGAATCCCCACAGCCCGCCGAAAATCACCACTGACAGGATAATCACCAGCGGATGCAGGTTAACTGCTTCTGAGAACAGCACCGGTACCAGCAGGTTCCCGTCCAGTCCCTGAATAATCAGGTATACGGCGAAACAGCTCCAGAACTCCGTACCCAGACCAAACTGGAACAGCGCCACACCGACTACCGGAATGGTCACCACAAACGCGCCGATATACGGGATCAGAACCGAGAATCCGACCAACACCGCCAGCAGCAGCGAGTAGTTCAGCCCGAAAATCACGAAGCCAATCCAGGTCGCCACGCCCACCACAATCATCTCCAGCACTTTGCCGCGAATGTAGTTGGTGATCTGCTGGTTCATCTCCTGCCAGACCTGTCCTGCGAGACCGCGATTGCGCGGCAGCACGCGGCGCACCGCATTCAGCATCTGCTCTTTATCTTTGACCAGGAAAAACACCATTAGCGGCACGAGAACAAGGTAAACCGCCAGCGTCAGCAACCCCACCAGCGAGGCCAGAGAGTATTTCACCACCGAGTCACCCATGGTCATGATGCGGGCGCGCATGTTTTCGGCCATCGCATCGATGATCCCGGCGTCCATCAGCGCAGGATAGCGGCGCGGCAGCGTGGCGGCAAAATCAGACAGTTTATTCAGCATGCCGGGCATGTCGCGGATCAGGTAGATCCCCTGTTGCCAGGCGATGGGCATCACCACGAAGGACATCAGCAGCAGAATGCCGACAAACAGCACCAGGACAATGCTGGTCGCCCAGCGTCGGGAACAGCCGATATGTTCCAGACGCGCGGTGGGCCACTCCAGCAGATACGCCAGCACAATTGCCACCAGAAGCGGTGCCAACAGGCCACTAAAGAAGAACAGGATACCGAATCCGGCAACCAGAATGACCAGCAAAGCAATGGCTTCCGGATCGCTAAACCGACGCCGATACCACTGCATTAACATTTCGAGCATACAACCCTTCCCTGAATCGAATGGCGGGAGTGAGACGGTGAATTGTATCTAACTGTCACAAAAAAGACTTTCCTTTTTGTTTCACTGTCAGGTTTCGCAAAACCCTGATGAATGGGATTTTCTTCATCTCTTAACACGGCTACACTCGCAGAGCAGCGGAGATGAACGTTATGCGGGTTCATCGGTCAAATTAGCACATCCAACATACAGGACAGTGGTTATGTTCAGGCAGTTGAGAAAAACACTGGTTGCGACACTGATTGCCGCCGTGACGGTGGGTCAGGTGTTGCCCGCTTTCGCTGACTCGTCCGATTCATTGCCGGACATGGGCACCACGGCAGGAAGCACGCTCTCCATCGGGCAGGAGATGCAGATGGGTGATTATTACGTACGCCAGCTGCGCGGCAGTGCTCCGCTGATTAATGACCCTTTGCTGGTGCAGTACATCAACGGTCTGGGGATGCGACTGGTGGCGCACGCAGACTCGGTAAAAACGCCCTTCCACTTCTATTTAATCAATAACGACGAAATCAACGCCTTCGCCTTCTTTGGCGGGAACGTGGTGCTGCATTCGGCGTTGTTCCGTTATTCCGATAACGAAAGCCAGCTGGCGTCCGTCATGGCGCACGAAATTTCGCACGTCACCCAGCGCCATCTGGCGCGTGCGATGGAAGATCAGAAGCGTAACGCCCCCCTGACCTGGGTGGGCGCGCTGGGCTCTATTCTGCTGGCGATGGCCAGCCCGCAGGCCGGGATGGCGGCGCTTACCGGGACGCTGGCGGGAACGCGTCAGGGGATGATCAGCTTTACCCAGCAGAACGAGCAGGAAGCAGACCGCATCGGCATTCAGGTTTTACAGCGTTCCGGCTTTGACCCGCAGGCCATGCCGAGCTTCCTGGAAAAACTGCTCGACCAGGCACGCTACTCGTCGCGCCCGCCTGAAATTCTGTTGACCCACCCGTTGCCGGAAAGCCGTCTCTCGGATGCGCGTAACCGTGCTAACCAGATGCGTCCGGTCGTCGTGCAGTCCTCGCAGGATTTCTACATGGCCAAAGTGAGAACGCTTGGCATGTACAACTCCGGACGTAATCAGCTCACCAGCGATCTGCTGGACGCGCTGGCGAAAGGCAACGTGCGCGAGAAGAACGCCGCGCAGTATGGTCAGGCACTCCAGGCGATGGAGGCCAGCAAGTACGATGAAGCGCGTAAAGCGCTACAGCCGCTGCTGGCGTCGGCGCCTGACAATCCGTGGTATCTCGACCTCGCAACCGATATCGATTTAGGACAGAAAAAAGCGACCGATGCGATCAACCGTCTGAAAGGGGCGAAAGACATTCGCAACAATCCGGTATTGCAACTTAACCTGGCGAACGCCTACTTACAGGGCGGCCAGCCCGGCGAGGCGGTGACCATTCTGAACCGCTATACCTTTAACAATAAAGATGACCAGAACGGCTGGGAGCTGCTCGCCCAGGCACAGGGGCAACTGGGTAATCGCGATCAGGAGCTGGCCGCGCGTGCGGAAGGTCTGGCGCTGGCGGGGCGCCTCGATCAGGCCATTTCCCTGCTAAGCAGCGCCAGCTCACAGGTGAAGCTCGGCAGCCTGCAACAGGCCCGCTACGATGCGCGAATCGACCAGCTGCGTGGCCTGCAACAACGCTTTAAGCCGTACGAGAAGATGTAATAAAGGAGAAGTCATGACAGACGCGGTAAAAATTTACCATAACCCTCGCTGCTCCAAGAGCCGCGAGACTCTGAATTTGCTGAAGTCTAACGACATCGATCCGGAAGTGGTGTTGTATCTGGAGACGCCCCCGGACGCGCAGACGATCCGCCAGTTGCTGAAGATGCTGAACATGGGCAGCGCACGCGAGCTGATGCGTCAGAAAGAAGATCTGTATAAATCGCTCAATCTGAACGATACCAGTCTCACTGAAGATCGGCTGATTCAGGCGATGGTCGACAATCCTAAGCTGATTGAGCGCCCGATTGTCGTGGCGAACGGCAAGGCGCGTATCGGCCGTCCGCCGGAAGACGTACTCGGGATCGTCTAATCGTTACGCCGCAGCGCTTCCAGAAACGCCTGCGGCGTACTCTCCCCCAGCTTTTTCTGCGCTTTTCCCCGGTTGAAAAATTCACACAGCTGGATCAACAGTTCTCCCGCCGGTTCACTATTCACGCGCGGAATGATCTCACGTAACGGCACGGCGACCTGAAGGGCAAGATAATACTGTGAATGCACTTTTACGGTGACGTTATGCTCCGGCAAGTTCACTTCTAGCCCAAAAGTCTCAATAGATTGAATATCAGCCGGACAGGCAGCCAGCACCTCGTTCGTCCAGCGGGTCAGCAACTGCGGCGAGACACCGGCATAAAGCCGGGCGTAGCACCAGCCGCTGACGGGTTCACGCGCCCAGAGCAGGTGTTGCTCCCCACCGTCGTCCATATGCAGCGATAGCGGCTGATGATGCAGAAGTAGCTTCTGCGGCATGATACCGGCCTTCAGTGCCTTTTTGCCCTGCAACGACGCCCCCTTTTGTCTTACCGAAGCCGGTTTGAGGTAGCGGTTCAGGGTCGCGCGGGAAACGGCGATCCCGAGTCCGTCATTCACCAGCAGCAGCAGTTCATCCAGCGGTGCCCCAGTGATATCCCGCAGGGCATTTATCAGTGCCGCCTGCTCTTGTCTCAATGCTTTGTGTATCACTTTTGGCGTTGTGTGGTTATCCGAAACCTGGTCGCGGTTGCGCCAGCGCCTGACGGTGGTGACCGAGATCCCCAGTTCAACAGCTAGCTCTCTGTCGCTTTTATCTGACTGCTGAAGATAGCGACGGATACGCGGTGTGGTGGTGGCGTTAGCATGCAGTTTGATTTCCATCGCGTCTCTCTCCGCAACTAATCTTATGAGATTTATAGTAGAACAGCGAATGCTTTGTGACCGATTTCACCTTTCGCTCGCCGCGCTTCACTGATAATCCACAGACATAACATAAACAACACCTCTCAATCTTGTACGGAGTTCACAATGAACAATGTTCTGGGATTTCTTGAAGCAAAACTGATGCCGCTGGCGGCGAAAACGGCCCAGCAGCGTCATCTTGGGGCCATTCGTGGGGCCTACGTTTCATTCATGCCGTTTATCATCGTCGGCTCCATCCTGCTGGTGATCTCCTCCTTCCCGAATCAGGCCTATCAGCAGTTTATGTCTCAGGCCTTTGGTGAGAGCTGGAGTGCGATTATAGAGATTCCATTCAACGCGGTATTCTCAACCATGTCGCTGTTTATCAGCTTCCTGGTGGCCTACCGCCTGGCTGAGCACTATGGCGAGGACCGCATCTCCTGCGGCATCCTGGCGCTGGTCGCCTTCCTGATCCTGACGCCCTTTATCAAAGTGGCGGAAAACGGCGGCATTACCGTGATGCCGGTGGAGTGGATTGGCAGCAAAGGGTTGTTTGTGGCGATGATCGGTTCCCTGCTGTGGACGGAACTGTTCTGCTGGCTGAAGCGCAAAAAACTGGTCATCAAAATGCCGGACGGCGTACCACCGGCGGTGCAGGAGTCGTTCGCGGCGCTGATCCCGGCCCTGCTGGTGATGATTCTGGTGCTTATTATCCGCATCATCTTCGAAAACACCCACTACCACACCATCCACCAGTTTATTTATGAAGTGGTTGCCACCCCGGTGCGCCACTACGGTACCTCTTATTTCGGTGCGCTGATGACCGTATTCAGTATCACCATTCTGTGGTCAGTGGGCATTAACTCCGGTTCGATGATCAACGGCATTATTCGCCCGCTGTGGATGGAAAACCAGACCGACAACATCGCCGCGATCCAGGCGGGAACGACGCCGCCGCACATCATCACCGAACAGTTTTTTGACATGATCTGGATGGGCGGCGCGGGCGCCACGCTGTCGCTGGTGATAGCGATGCTGATTTTCGCCCGCAGCAAAAACATGCGTGAGGTGGCGCGCCTCGGCGCAGGAGCCTCGGTATTTAACATCAACGAACCGATCCTGTTTGGCCTGCCGGTGATCATGAACCCGATCATGCTCATCCCGTTTAATCTGGTGCCGCTGGTGCTGGTCACCGTGCAGTATGCGGCGATGAAAATTGGCGCGGTCGCCGTCACCACCGGGGTGTTTATTCCCTGGACCCTGCCGCCGGTTATCAGCGGCTTTATCGTCACCGGGCACCTGAGCGGCAGCGTGATGCAGCTGATCAACCTGCTGATTGGCGCCATGCTGTACCTGCCTTTCATGCGTATCGTGGATAAACAGTACCGCGCCGCGGAGCTGACTACCGCTACGCAACCCGACACCACCCTTGCAAAACAGGAGTAAAGCATGTGGGGAATTATCGCAACCTGGCGAATGGCACTTGAAGGGGTAACGGAATCCGCGTCTGCCCTGGCGGCGGGAAAACCGGTCGCTTCGGCGGTGGTCGATGCCGTCGCTGCCGTGGAAGACTTTCCGCTGTATAAATCCGTCGGCTACGGTGGCCTGCCGACCGAGAACGGCGAGGTGGAGCTGGACGCGGCGTATATGGACGGCGACACGCTGGCGTTCGGCGCCGTGGGGAATCTGGTGGATATCGCCAACCCGGTGCGCGTGGCGCACGCGCTCAGCCGTCAGCGCTATAACAGCCTGCTGGTCGGCCAGGGCGCGCGCGAATGGGCGCTGTGCCAGGGCTTTGCCGACAAAACCATGCTCACGGATCGCGCCATGCAGCACTACCGCAAGCGCTGCCGCGAAACGCTGGATAAGGGGTTAAGCCCCTACGACGGACATGACACCGTCGGCATCATTGGCCTTGATAAACAGGGTTCGATGAGCGTCGCCACCTCCACCAGTGGCCTGTTTATGAAAAAACGCGGTCGCCTCGGTGACTCACCCATCATCGGCTCCGGCTTTTACTGCGACAGCGAAACCGGCGCGGCCACCGCCACAGGCGTCGGTGAAGACCTGATGAAGGGCTGTACCAGCTACGAAATCGTTCGCCGGATGGCGCAAGGGATGACGCCGCAGCAGGCGGCGGATTCAGTCGTATTCGAACTGGAAGACAAGCTGATGTCGCGCTTCGGTCGCGCGGGCGATCTCTCCGTGGTGTGCATGAACAGCAAAGGAGAATTTGGCGCCGCGACTAACATAAAAACCTTCTCGTTCGTGGTGGCGACGGCTCGCCAGCCCCTCACCGTTTTTCGTACTGAACGCCTGCGGGAGAAAACGCACTATCACGCGGTAGATGAGGAGTGGATGCAGGCCTATGCCGCACGGATCCGCGCGCCGATTGAGGAATCATGATGATCACTTACCAGTTTATCAACGCGCTTTCAGACGCGAAGCCGAACAGCCATTTGATTGCGCGCGCTGACAGTTCCCTGTTACCGGATAGCGCTCTTATCGCTGAAATGCGCCAGCAGAGCACCGTCGCGGACGCGCGCTTTGGCTGCGCGCCGTTTGCGCGCATTACTCTGTTGCCGGACACGATCTGGCATGACGCCCTGACCGAAGGGTTGCTCACCGCCCTGCGACCGCTGCTTACCGCCCCCGCCAGCGCCGAACTCGTGCTGGACGTGACGGATATCGACGATGTGGTGCTGGCGCAGGTGCTGCGTTTTCTCTTTAATCAGGCGCACAGGCTCAGTGACCTGAAGCTGAAGAAGACGGACGAAGCGGTGCGTCTTACCTGCATCACTGCCCTCTGCCTGCCGGAACAGCAGGCGAAGCTGGAGACGACCTTCCGCCAGCAGCAGGCCATTGCGCTCGGCATGATCGCGGCGCGACGTCTGGCGGATATGCCGTCCGACCGCTGCACGCCGCAGTTTGTGGTGGAAGAGGCGCAAAAACTGTGTGCCGCCAGCCCTGCCCTGCGCTGCGAGGTGCTGAACGAAAAAGATATTGCTGAGCAGGGTCTTGGACTGCTGCACGCCGTTGGCAAAGGGGCGACCTGCCCGCCGCGTCTGCTGGCTATTCATTATGATGGTGCCAACGACGGCCCGATGCGCTGCTACGTGGGAAAAGGCATTACCTTTGACACCGGCGGCCTGTGGCTGAAGGAAGGCGCGGGCATGTACACCATGAAATATGACATGTGCGGCGCGGCCAACGTACTGGGGCTGATGCTGACAGTTGCGGAGCTGAAATTACCCGTGCGCATCATGGGCGTGCTGGCGCTGGCGGAAAACGCCATCGGCCCCGACGCCATGCAGCCCGGCACGGTGGCAACAGCCTGTAACGGCACCACCGTTGAAATCAATAATACCGATGCCGAGGGCCGGCTGGTGCTGGCTGACGCCATTGCCTGGGCCAGCCAGCGGTACCCGCAGGCCCGCTACATCATTGATATGGCGACTTTGACGGGCGCAGTGGTGAAAGCGCTGGGGTATGAGCTGAGCGGGCTGATGACCCAGGATGAACCGCTGCGCGCCGCGTTGACGCAGGCAGGAAAACGGAGCGGTGACGAGGTGTGGTCTCTGCCGCTGGACGCACGGCTGAAAAAGCAGACCGACAGCGCGATTGCCGATCTGTGCAACACACCGACTAACAATGCAGCGATAAGCGCCTCGGCGGCGTGGCTGCTGCATCACTTCTGTCAGCCGGCGATCCCATGGGCACATCTGGATATCAGCGGGACGGCGCTGTGGCGTGAGAACGGCAGAAGCGTGGCGTCGGGAAGACCGATTCCGCTGCTGGTTGAGCACCTGATGGGGGATCTTTAGCCCGGTGGCGCTGCGCTTACCGGGCCTACGGGTGCCAAATGTAGGCCGGGTAAGGCGCAGCCGCCACCCGGCATAACTACAGCTTAAGAATATCTTTCACAAACGGAATGGTCAGCTTGCGCTGGGCGGTGATGGAGGCGCGATCGAGCTGATCGAGCGTATCAAAGAGCGTGCGCATCTCCCGATCCAGACGCTTGAGCAGGAAGCGCCCTACGTCTTCCGGCAGTTCAAATCCGCGCAGTCTGGCGCGCAACTGAAGTGCCTGGAGTTTGTCTTCATCCGACAGCGGTTGCAGCTTGTAGATTTGCCCCCAGTCCAGACGAGACGCCAGATCCGGCAGCCCCAGATTGAGCTGACGCGGCGGACGATCGCCGGTGATCAGCAGCCGGGTTTTGCCCGACTCCAGAATGCGGTTGTAGAGGTTAAAGATCGCCATTTCCCACGGCTCGTCTCCCGCCACGCATTCAATATTATCGATGCAGACCAGGGAGAGATGTTCCATGCCCTCCAGCACTTCAGGCACAAACCAGGTGCGTTTATCCAGCGGCACATAGCCTACCGCGTCACCGCGCGCCGAAAGTTCCGCACAGGCGGCATGCAGCAGGTGGCTGCGTCCCGCGCCTTCGCGTGACCAGATATAGATGTATCCGCTGTGTTCCTGGCGCAGCACGTTTTGCAGTGCAGCCAGTAAAGAGGGGTTATCACCCGGCCAGAAACTCGCGAAAGTTTCGTCGTCAGGGAGATAAAGTGGCAGAGAGAGCTGTGCCGGTCCGTTCAGAAATACCTCAACCAGAGATCTTACATAAAATCGGAATGGAGTTTAACACGGAACCAGCAAGGAGAGAACCGGGCGGATCGTCCGCCCGGTTAAAGGATCAATGTGGTGCTTTTTCGCTATCGTCAGCGTCCAGGATTTCTTCTTCCGGACGAATGACCGAGATCAGCTTGAAAATCAGGCTCAGGCCCACGCCGACGATGGTCGCCAGCGCCATACCCTTCAGCTCTGCCGCGCCGATGTGCACCTTCGCGCCGCTCACGCCGATGATCAGGATAACGGAGGTCAGGATCAGGTTCTGCGCCTTGCTGTAATCCACTTTGGATTCAATCAGCACGCGAATACCGGACGCACCGATCACCCCGTAAAGCAGCAGGGAAACGCCGCCCATCACCGGAACCGGGATAATCTGGATCGCCGCCGCCAGTTTGCCGACGCAGGAGAGCAGAATAGCGATGATCGCCGCGCCGCCGATAACCCAGGTGCTGTAGACGCGGGTGATCGCCATTACGCCGATGTTCTCCCCGTAAGTCGTGTTTGGCGTGGAGCCGAAGAAACCGGAGATGATGGTGGAGAAACCGTTGGCAAACATGGAGCGATGCAGGCCCGGGTCGCGGATCAGGTCACGCTTCACGATGTTCGCCGTCACCACCAGGTGGCCAACGTGCTCAGCAATCACCACCAGTGCAGCAGGCAGAATGGTGAAGATAGCAAACCATTCGAAGCGTGGGGTGTAGAAGGTCGGCAGCGCGAACCAGTGTGCCTCGGCAATCGGTGTGGTATCCACAACGCCCATCACGAAGGAGAGCGCGTAACCCGCCAGCACGCCGATCAGGATCGGGATAATCGCCATAAAGCCGCGGAACAGGACGGAACCGAAAACCGTCACGCCCAGCGTCACCAGCGAAATAATAATGGTTTTAGAATCCGGTGACTGACCGTCCGCAGGCAGCAGCCCAGCCATGTTCGCCGCGACACCCGCCAGTTCCAGGCCGATGACGGCAACGATTGCCCCCATTGCCGCAGGCGGGAACATCACGTCCAGCCAGCCGGTACCCGCTTTCTTCACGATGAAGGAGACCAGGCAGAACAGCACGCCGCACATGATAAAGCCGCCCAGCGCGACCTCGTAACCCAGCGGCAGCAACAGCAGTACCGGGGAGATAAACGCGAAGCTCGACCCGAGATAGGCCGGGATTTTGCCTTTACAGATGAAGAGGTAAAGCAGCGTACCGATGCCGTTAAACAGCAGCACGGTAGCCGGGTTAATGTGAAACAGGATTGGCACCAGCACGGTTGCGCCAAACATGGCGAACAGGTGCTGCAAACTAAGCGGGATTGTCTGTAAAAGCGGCGGTCTTTCACTCACCCCGATAGCACGGCGCGTCATAGTGTTTTCCTCTGAGTGTCATTGTTGGTTTTTATTCAAAAAAAAGCCGACTATCAAAGTCGGCTTCTTTATCGTTATTCGATTATTTAGTCCCAAAAATCTTATCGCCGGCATCGCCGAGCCCCGGGATGATGTACCCGTGCTCGTTCAGTCCCTGGTCGACAGACGCGGTATAGAGTTCAACGTCCGGGTGCGCTTTTTCCAGCGCCGCGATACCTTCCGGCGCCGCGACCAGCACCAGCACTTTGATGCTGCTGCAGCCTGCTTGTTTCAGCAGGTCAATGGTGGCGATCATCGAACCACCGGTCGCCAGCATCGGGTCAACTACCAGCGCCATACGCTCATCAATGTTAGAGACCAGCTTCTGGAAGTATGGGACCGGCTCAAGCGTCTCTTCGTTACGGTAGATACCTACCACGCTGATACGCGCGCTTGGGACGTGCTCCAGCACGCCTTCCATCATGCCCAGACCCGCACGCAGGATGGGCACCACGGTAATTTTTTTACCTTTGATCTGCTCAACCTGTACCGGGCCGTTCCAGCCTTCGATGGTCACTTTTTCCGTTTCCAGATCAGAGGTCGCTTCGTAGGTCAGCAGGCTACCCACTTCAGAAGCCAGTTCGCGAAAACGCTTCGTGCTGATGTCATGCTCACGCATCAGGCCCAACTTGTGTTTAACGAGTGGGTGTTTCACTTCCACAATCTTCATTCTCTTTCTCCTCTGAGGTGGCATCCGCAAAAAAATCGCGGGATTATACCGCTTTTTTCGGATTGCGCCATACCCATGTTGCTTGATGTACATCAATCAAAAACAAAAAAGCCGGAGGCTGGGCTCCGGTTTGGGTGCGGGGTCTTGCCCGGTGGCGCTGCGCTTACGCGGGCCTACGTGTAGTGTAGGTCGGGTAAGCGTTAGCGCCACCCGACAATTACAGGTTATCGCCGTTGCTCGCAATCACCTGCTTATACCAGTCGAACGATTTCTTCTTGCTGCGGTTCAGCGTGCCGTTACCTTCGTTATCTTTATCGACAAAGATAAAACCGTAGCGTTTCTTCATCTCGCCAGTGCCGGCAGAGACCAGGTCGATACAGCCCCACGGGGTATAGCCCATCAGATCTACGCCGTCTTCCACCACCGCTTTTTTCATCTCGCGGATGTGGGCGGAAAGGTAGTCGATGCGGTACTGGTCGTTCACCGTGCCGTCGCTCTCCTGCACGTCGATCGCGCCAAAGCCGTTTTCCACAATAAACAGCGGCAGCTGATAGTGATCCCAGAACCAGTTCAGAGAGTAGCGCAGCCCGACAGGATCGATCTGCCAGCCCCAGTCCGATTTCTGCACGTACGGGTTAGAAACCAGGCTCTTGCTCTCGTCGTAATCCAGCGTCGGATTATCCGCCGTCGCTTTGGTGGCGAACGACATGTAGTAGCTGAACCCGATGTAATCCACGCAGCCTTGCGTCAGCGCCACTTTATCTTCTTCGGTGATATCCAGCGCGAAGCCGCGACGTTCAAAGTAGTTGAGCAGATGCTGCGGATACTTGCCGCGCACGTGAACGTCGGTAAACCAGTAGCGGCGATGCATGGCGTTCATCGCCATCATCATGTCGTCCGGGGCACAGGTCAGCGGATAGATGGGGCACATGGCAATCATGCAGCCGATATGCAGTGACGGGTTGATCTCACGCCCCGCTTTCACCGCCAGGGCGCTGGCCACCAGCTCATAGTGCGCCGCCTGGAACATCACCGGCTCGCGATCTTCTCCCGGGGCATATTTCAGCCCGGAGTTGGTAAACGGCGCAAAGTCTTCGTGAAAGTTGGCCTGGTTATTGATCTCGTTAAAGGTCATCCAGTACTTCACTTTATGCTGATAGCGCTCAAAAACGACCTTCGCGAAGCGGACAAAGAAGTCGATCAGCTTACGGTTACGCCAGCCGCCGTATTCCGTTACCAGGTGGAAAGGCATCTCGAAGTGGGAAAGCGTGATCACCGGCTCGATGCCGTGCTTCAGGCACTCGTCGAAAAGATCGTCATAGAATTTGAGTCCCGCTTCGTTCGGCTCCAGCTCGTCGCCTTTCGGGAAGATACGCGTCCAGGCAATGGAGGTGCGGAAGCATTTGAACCCCATCTCGGCAAAGAGTTTGATGTCTTCTTTATAGCGGTGGTAAAAGTCGATGGCTTCGTGGTTTGGGTAATTTTTCCCCTCCAGCACGCCGTTGGTGATTTCACGCGGTACCCCGTGGGCGCCTGCCGTCATGACATCGGCAACGCTAACGCCCTTGCCGCCCTCTTTCCAGCCGCCTTCAAGCTGGTGCGCCGCAACGGCCCCACCCCACAGAAAACCTGCTTTAAATCCTGACATTCGCTTTCCCTCATTCTGCGTTATTTTCTGCAAAAACAGTTACAGAAACCGGTTTCATTTTGATGATGTGCAAAGGGGATAGCCGTTGCAAGCAGATCGCCGAAACCGGTTTCATTTTCGTGAACGGAGTCAAGTTTGTTGCCCTGGACAGTCCGCACAGAAAAAAAGATCCCCGCGCCGAGAATAGGCTCGCAAACGTTTGCCTGGACTGTTAGAATTGCGCCGATTTTTCTTACTAGCTATGCAATCGCGTGGGGATTTAAGCCGTGACCAACAAAACTTCTCTCAGCTACAAAGATGCCGGTGTTGATATTGACGCAGGTAATGCGCTGGTTGACCGAATCAAAGGTGTGGTGAAAAAAACCCGCCGCCCGGAAGTGATGGGTGGCCTGGGTGGATTCGGCGCACTGTGCGCGCTGCCGCAAAAATATCGTGAACCTGTGCTGGTCTCGGGTACGGATGGTGTCGGTACAAAACTGCGCCTGGCGATGGATCTTAAGCGTCACGATACGATTGGTATTGATCTGGTGGCGATGTGCGTCAACGACCTGGTGGTACAGGGCGCTGAGCCGCTGTTCTTCCTGGATTACTACGCGACCGGCAAGCTGGATGTGGATACCGCAGCCAGCGTCATTAACGGTATCGCCGAAGGCTGTCTGCAATCCGGCTGTGCGCTGGTCGGCGGTGAAACCGCAGAAATGCCTGGCATGTATCACGGTGAAGATTATGACGTCGCAGGCTTCTGCGTCGGCGTGGTAGAAAAATCAGAAATTATCGACGGCAGCAAAGTGGCTGACGGCGATGTGCTGGTTGCGCTGGCCTCCAGCGGTCCGCACTCCAACGGCTACTCTCTGGTGCGTAAGATCCTCGAAGTGAGCGGTTGCGACCCGCTGACCACCGAGCTGGACGGCAAACCGCTGGCCGATCACCTGCTGGCCCCGACCCGTATCTACGTCAAAAACGTGCTGGAGCTGATTGAGAACGTTGACGTGCACGCCATCGCTCACCTTACCGGCGGCGGCTTCTGGGAAAACATTCCGCGCGTGCTGCCGGACAATACCCAGGCGGTGATCGACGCCTCTTCATGGCAGTGGCCGCCCGTCTTCAACTGGCTGCAAACCGCAGGCAACGTGAGCGAGCATGAAATGTACCGCACCTTTAACTGCGGCGTAGGTATGGTTATCGCCCTGCCCGCCAGCGAAGCGGATAAAGCGGTTAAGCTGCTGACAGAAAAAGGTGAAAACGCGTGGAAAATCGGTACGATTAAAGCTTCCGATTCCGAACAGCGTGTGGTCATTGAATGAAAAACATCGTGGTGCTCATTTCCGGCAACGGAAGCAATTTGCAGGCAATCATAGACGCCTGCAAACAGAAGAAAATCAATGGCACCATTCGGGCAGTATTCAGCAACAAGGCCGATGCGTTCGGCCTTGAGCGCGCGCGGGAAGCGAACATTCCTGCGCACGCGCTGGAAGCCAGCCAGTTCGCCGGGCGTGAAGCCTTTGACCGTGAGCTGGTGCAGGAGATTGACGCCTACGCGCCTGACGTGGTGGTGCTGGCGGGCTACATGCGTATCCTGAGCCCGGCCTTCGTCGCGCATTACAACGGACGTTTGCTGAATATCCACCCTTCTCTTCTGCCGAAATATCCTGGCCTGCATACCCATCGTCAGGTGCTGGAGAACGGCGATGAGGAGCATGGTACCTCCGTGCATTTCGTTACCGACGAGCTGGACGGCGGTCCGGTCATTTTGCAGGCAAAAGTACCGGTCTTTGACGGTGACAACGAAGACGACGTGACCGAACGTGTACAGGCTCAGGAACATGCCATTTATCCGCTGGTGGTAAGCTGGTTTGTTGACGGCCGTCTTGAGATGCGCGACGGTGCCGCCTGGCTGGACGGCGTGAAGTTGCCCCCGCAGGGTCATGCGGCTGAAGAGTAGTTTGTTCTGTCGGGTGGCGCTGCGCTTACCCGACCTACATATTGCATTACCCGATATTCCCTTCTCCAACCCCCTAAAATCCCCAACAAAAAAAATAACTGTCATACTTTTCTGGCACTGTTGGACATATCGTGGAAATGCTCGCCATAATAAGGACGAGACGGATTTACCACGTCCTGTGATTGAACTGGAGTGTGAGCTGTAATGGGTCAGGAAAAGTTATATATCGAGAAAGAGCTAAGCTGGTTAGCATTCAACGAACGTGTACTTCAGGAAGCGGCCGATAAAAGCAACCCGCTGATTGAGCGTATGCGTTTTTTAGGCATCTATTCCAACAATCTGGATGAGTTCTACAAGGTTCGCTTCGCCGAACTGAAACGCCGAATCATCATCAGCGAAGAACAGGGCTTAAACTCCCACTCGCGGCATCTGCTTGGAAAAATCCAGTCTCGCGTCATGAAAGCCGATCAGGAATTTGATGGCCTCTATAACGAGCTGCTGCTGGAAATGGCACGCAACCAAATCTTCCTGATCAACGAACGCCAGCTCTCCGCGAATCAGCAAAACTGGCTGCGCCACTATTTCAAACACTATCTGCGCCAGCATATCACCCCGATTCTGATCAACCGTGAAACCGATCTGGTGCAGTTCCTGAAAGATGATTACACCTATCTGGCGGTAGAAATCATTCGTGGTGAGACCATTAACTACGCGCTGCTGGAAATACCGTCTGATAAAGTCCCGCGCTTTGTAAATCTGCCGCCGGAAACCCCGCGCCGACGTAAGCCGATGATCCTGCTGGATAACATTCTGCGCTACTGTCTGGACGATATCTTCAAAGGTTTCTTCGATTACGACGCGCTCAACGCCTACTCGATGAAGATGACCCGTGACGCCGAGTACGATCTGGTGCATGAGATGGAGGCCAGCCTGATGGAGCTGATGTCTTCCAGCCTCAAGCAGCGCCTGACGGCAGAGCCGGTGCGTTTTGTCTATCAGCGCGATATGCCGGACGCGATGGTGGAGATGCTGCGCGATAAGCTGACCATCTCCCGCTACGACTCCATAATCCCCGGTGGGCGTTACCACAACTTTAAAGATTTCATTGGCTTCCCGAACGTCGGCAAAGCCAATCTGGTAAACAAACCGCTGCCGCGCCTGCGCCATATCTGGTTCGATAAATTCCGCAACGGGTTCGATGCCATCCGCGAGCGGGATGTGCTGCTCTACTATCCGTATCACACCTTTGAACACGTGCTGGAATTGCTGCGTCAGGCCTCGTTCGATCCGAACGTGCTGGCGATTAAAATCAACATTTATCGCGTGGCGAAAGATTCCCGCATCATCGATGCGATGATCCACGCAGCGCACAACGGCAAGAAAGTGACCGTGGTGGTTGAGCTCCAGGCTCGCTTCGACGAAGAGGCCAACATCCACTGGGCGCGCCGACTGACGGAAGCGGGCGTGCACGTCATCTTCTCCGCGCCGGGGCTGAAGATTCACGCCAAGTTGTTCCTGATCTCCCGTAAAGAGGGCGACGATGTGGTGCGCTACGCCCATATCGGTACCGGGAACTTTAACGAGAAAACCGCGCGTATTTACACCGACTATTCGCTGCTGACTGCCGATGCCCGCATCACCAACGAAGTGCGTCGGGTGTTCAACTTCATTGAGAACCCGTACCGCCCGGTGAGCTTCGATTATCTGCTGGTGTCACCGCAGAACTCACGGCGCCTGCTGTACGATATGATCGACAAAGAGATTGCCAATGCGCAGAACGGCTTGTCGTCCGGCATCACGCTGAAGCTCAACAATCTGGTGGACAAAGGCCTGGTGGATCGCCTGTATGCGGCCTCCAGCTCCGGCGTTCCGGTAAATCTGCTCATTCGCGGCATGTGCTCGCTCATTCCGGAACTGGAAGGCATCAGCGACAACATCCGCGTGATCAGCATTGTGGATCGCTATCTTGAACACGATCGCGTCTATATTTTCGATAACGCCGGTGATAAGCGCGTATACCTCTCGTCCGCCGACTGGATGACGCGTAATATTGATTACCGTATTGAAGTGGCGGCACCGCTGCTGGATCCTCGCCTGAAGCAGCGTATCCTGGACATTATCGAGATCCTGTTCAGCGATACGGTGAAAGCACGTTATATCGACAAAGAACTCAGTAATCGCTATGTACCGCGCGGCAATCGCCGTAAAGTGCGGTCGCAGCTGGCGATTTACGATTACATCAAATCACTTGAGCAACCCGATTAACCTATGCCAATAAACGATAATACCCCACGCCCGCAGGAGTTCGCTGCGGTCGATCTTGGCTCAAACAGTTTCCATATGGTCATCGCCCGCGAGGTGGATGGCGCGATGCAGATCATCGGTCGTCTGAAGCAGCGCGTGCATCTGGCCGATGGGCTCGACGCGCGTAACATGCTGAGCGAAGAGGCAATGGAGCGCGGGCTTAACTGCCTGTCGCTGTTCGCAGAACGTCTGCAAGGCTTTTCGCCGTCCAGCGTCTGCATCGTCGGGACGCATACGCTACGCCAGGCGCTGAACGCGCCGGAATTTCTTAAGCGCGCGGAAAAGGTTATCCCCTACCCGATTGAGATCATCTCTGGTAACGAAGAAGCGCGCCTGATTTTTATGGGCGTGGAGCATACGCAGCCGGAAAAAGGCCGCAAGCTGGTGATTGATATCGGCGGAGGCTCAACCGAACTGGTGATTGGCGAAGATTTCGAGCCGCGTCTGGTTGAAAGCCGCCGTATGGGCTGCGTTAGCTTCGCGCAAATGTATTTTCCGGGCGGCGTCATCACCCGCGAAAACTTCCAGCGCGCGCGCATGGCCGCCGTGCAAAAACTGGAAAATCTGGCCTGGCAGTATCGTATTCAGGGCTGGAACGTGGCGCTGGGCGCATCGGGGTCGATTAAAGCGGCCCATGAAGTGCTGCTGGCGATGGGTGAAAAGGACGGGTTTATTACGCCTGAGCGCCTGGTGAAACTCACCGAAGAGGTGCTTAAGCACAAGAGCTTCGACGCCCTGAGTCTGCCGGGCTTGTCCGACGAGCGTAAAGCGGTGTTCGTACCGGGGCTGGCGATCCTCTGCGGCGTGTTTGACGCGCTGGCGATCAAAGAGCTGCGCCTCTCTGACGGCGCCCTGCGCGAAGGTGTGCTGTATGAGATGGAAGGCCGTTTCCGTCACCAGGATATTCGCAGCCGCACCGCGCAGAGCCTTGCCAACCAGTACAATATCGACCGCGAACAGGCGAAACGGGTGCTGGAAACCACGGTTCAGATGTACGAGCAGTGGGAGGAGCAGAATCCAAAGCTGGCGCATCCGCAGCTGGCCGCGCTGTTAAAATGGGCCGCGATGCTGCATGAGGTGGGGCTGAACATTAACCACAGCGGAATGCATCGCCATTCAGCCTATATTCTGCAAAATAGCGATCTGCCTGGCTTCAACCAGGAGCAGCAAACCATGATGGCGACGCTGGTGCGCTATCACCGCAAAGCCATCAAGCTCGACGATCTGCCGCGCTTTACGCTATTTAAGAAAAAGCAATTCCTGCCACTCATTCAGCTTCTGCGCCTGGGCGTGCTGCTCAATAATCAGCGACAGGCGACCACCACGCCGCCGACGTTGAAGCTTAAAACGGATGACTATCACTGGACGCTGAGCTTCCCGCACGACTGGTTTAGCCAGAACGCGCTGGTGCTGCTGGATCTGGAAAAAGAGCAGCAGTACTGGGAAGCGGTCACCGGCTGGCTGTTGAAGATTGAAGAAGAGAGTTCTGAGGCGGCAGCGTAACGGCTAAGGCGTTCTCCTGAGAAGGCTGTGTTTCGAGCAGCGTATCAAGCTCAACTGGCAATCCAATCAAGTAGCCCTGCACATAATCGATACCTAGCGCGTGCACCGCGCTACGTATCTCTTCTGTTTCCACACATTCTGCCACCACCAGCATTTTCTTCATCCGGGCCAGATGGCAAATGGATGCCACGATCTGGTAATCCAGGCTGTTGCTGACAATATTGCGAATAAAGCCGCCGTCGATTTTGAGAATGTCGGCGTCCACGCTTTTTAACCGCGCATAGCTGGCGTAGCCGGTGCCAAAATCATCAATGGCGATCCGTATTCCCATTTTTTGCAATTGCCTGAGGGTGGATGCCGCCAGATCCGCATGACCAAAGGCGCTACTTTCGGTCACTTCAAAGATCAGCTGCCATGCTTCAACGGCATATCTGGCTAACAGGCGGCTCACTTCAAGCGGGAACTGCGCCCGGTAGACGGTAGAAGGTGCGAGGTTGATGGCAAAGCGCTGGCCCGGCAAACGCTGGCGGTGCTGTGCCAGGAAACTCAACGTACGCTCCAGTACCCATAAATCGACACGCGACGATAAACCAAACTCCTGTGCTATGGGCAGGAACTGCTCGGGAAAGATCAGCGCCCCGTTATCATCACGCATTCGCAGCAGCACTTCGTGGTAATGATCGCCGCGCAGGCCGCGAACGGGCTGAACTAACAGGCTAAAAGCGTTCTGCTCCAGCGCTGTCTGCAAACGGCTCATCATCGCCACCTTATCTTTCAGGCTACGCTGCAAGTGAACAGCCCCGCGCTGCTGAAGATTTTCCGGGTGATTCGTTGAGAGGGAGAGGTCAGCCACGATGCCCAGTTCCCCCAGTACCAGATAGAGGTGATTGACGGGTGAGCGTACATAGCAGTAGCTCACGCCAACCTGAGGCTGCACCGGCATACCATCCCAGATAAAAACAAATTGCTTAATATGCTCGTCCAGCGTCTCAATGCGCTGTTGATGCGACTCCGCCTCCAGTCGCACCGCCATGTCATATCCGGTGAGGTGATAGACTTGCTCTTTTGGCTGAAGGGTGCCATTTATCCATTGCGCCAGCTGCTGCTTATACTGGATCCGTAGCAGTACGCCGTAATTACGCCCCAGCACTTCCAGCTCGGGCACGCGCAGTAAACAGAGCGCCGACCAGGGGTTACTGGCCAGCTCTCGCGACAGCGCCCGCAGGTTGGGCATATGCACCACCGGATCGAGAAAAGCCTGACTGCGGGAGCGAATATTGATGGTCCGCTGACGTGTCGCCAGCATCGACATGTACGTCACAACGAAGGAAAAGACCAGATAGCTGGATGAGGTGATCGCCAGCTGAATGCCATAACCCCCCTGCACCGGAATGTAGTGATAAAAAAAGTGAATCGACACCAGCAGGACCGGCGTCCAGATGATTGACATTAGCTTGTAGCCAAAGCGCATCGCCCCCCAGAGCATCACGGGCATCAGCAGTGACAAAGTGTAGTTGGTGCTGAAAATGGAACTGTTTTCATTCATGGGCAGCAGCAGCATGGCCAGCAACCCACCAAGAGCTAAAAACCACACCACAAACTCAACGGCCGTCACCTTTTTGTCTATTTGCGTGCGGAGCTGGGACATCAGTCCCTTGAAATAGCGCGGATGACGTATCAGGCGGATCAGCAGGTAGCTTAGCGGCACACCCGTCAGCCCGCTCACCAGCAGCCCCTGATAGTTAATAAGGGTCCGAATATTGAGGGGATTCAATCCTGCAAGGCTCTGGCGGCTCTCATAGACCCCGAGATAAACCGCAAACTGAAATAGCACCAGAAAAAGCGTTGCCGGGCAAAACACCTGCCAGAAGATACGTTGCCCCATCAGGCGTATGTCACCGTAAGCGGTCATATTGCGTCGGGGCGCAAACACGCGGTAACCGCCCCAGCTGAGCACCAGGGGGACGATAAAATGTAGAATGCCGGTCACGGTTTCAAACAGCCCAACGGACGGGTAATAACGTAAAAACAGCGACACCACCACTCCGGGAAGGGCTTCCAGGCCAAAGAACAACATCAGCGTCAGCAGAAAGGAGAGCGGGAGATAATAGAGCGCAACGATACCGTCGCCCAGCTGCGTTAAGGTATTAGCCACACTAAGCACCGGGAGTAACACGACGGGTAATATAAGAGGAAGTGCCCACCAGCGGTCTTTATTTTGCTTCAGGATGTGGTGAATATTCATAGATGCTCGTTTACAACCCTTGCGCTCCAGAGGGTAAATGAAGACAGGCATCCAACCTGACGTACACGATGCCCGGAAAATTCCTGGCAAGCACAGTGGAGGTGGGATTTTAAATATCAACGACGAGATGCCGTTGACCTAAATCAAATTAATTTATCTGAATAAACATTTCTTACGTTTTATTTGAATATTTTTCCTGTAATTATCAATGCGATAAATAAAAGCGTTGTTTTTAATAACATAAATTAATGTAAGCATTGACGGTATTTTACATTTCGCTGAATTGACCCCGACTTGCGGCTGTGCCTTAATAGCCGTATCGCCCAAAAGGGTATACTCAGGAAAAGAAAGTGAGTCAGGCTACGCGTATGCGAAAACGACATCGATTTAACACCCGGATGACCCGCATCATACTGCTCATCAGTTTCCTGTTTTTCTTTGGCCGCTTTGTTTATTCCTCCATTGGCGCCTGGTATCACCATCAGGACAAAATTCAGTCGCAGCAATCAGGTCTTGTAGTGGATTCGCCCGAGCGCTAACGTCCATGTTCACGCTGTAACAGCCGAATAATCACCGTCATCCCTTTGCTGAGGATCTTATCCTGACGCATCACTATCGCCAGTTGCCGGCGCAGAACGGGCGTTAACGATTGAACGCGTAATCCCTCCCGGTCGTCGGCATGCTCCACCGCCATTCGCGGCACAATACTGTAGCCCAGCCCTGCACGTACCATGCGTTTGATGGCCTCAATACTGCCAAGCTGCATAACCGGTGAGACGGCTAGTCCGCGGGCTTCAAACCAGCCGTCAATCAACGTTCGCGTACCGCTGCCCGACTCAAACGCAATGAGCGGCTGAGCGTATAAAGAGTCTGGCGTAAACTGCTCCCCTTCTTCCAGCTGAACCTGCGCGCTAATCCAGACAAACTCTTCCTCCATCGCGTGCATAATCGCCAACGTACGACCGCTCGCCGGTAGCGTGACCAGCCCCATATCCAGCCGATTCTCCTCAATCGCCCTGACGATATCCGGCGTATTTCCCGTCGTCACTCCGATCCGTAACAGGGGATACTCCTCACGAAGCTGCTGCAACAGCGCTGGAAGCAGATGAATACAGGCCGTCGCGCCCGTGCCGAGCGTGATGGTGCCGCTCACTTCCTGATTGAACGCGCTAACCGAACGAATTGTCTCCTCGACCGCCAGTTCAAGACGTTCACCGTGCACCCGTAGCGCCTCACCGGCAGCAGTGGCTTTGATTCCACGCCCCGTACGTTCGATCAGCCGCGTCTGAAGAAACTGCTCTAGCTGGCGTATTTGCAGGCTGACGGCGGGCTGGGAAATACCCATTACATCTGCTGCCGCAGAAAAGCTGCCGCGTTGAACGACCAGACGAAAAGTGGCGAGGTGTCCCAGATTGAGCGTCGTCATGCAAAGTTTCTCTTATACGGTGAATAAGGATACGGCTCTGCCAGCACAATACCGCGCCCTGTATGCTCGGGACAACTGCCTAACGGAATGAAAAATAATGGAAACACCTGCACTCCCTCGCCGTCTTGCGCTCACTGCGGGATGTAATCAGCTCATTAACTGGGGGATCTCCTTTTACATGCCGGGAACCTTTGCTCATGCCATTACAGCAGACCGAAGCTGGTCGTCCCTCGAAATCTATCTCGGCCTGACGCTGGCCATGCTGGTTATGGCTATTGTCTCGCCGTTTGTCGCTCCTCTGCTGGCGCGTTTTGGTGGACAAAGGGTGGTAATGAGCGGGACCTTGCTGATCGCCGTAAGCTGTCTGTCAATGGCCTTTACGCCCACACTTTCAGGCTGGTATGGCGCCTGGTTGCTGACCGGCATCGGGATGCGCCTGTCGCTGTATGATGCGCTTTTCTCTGCTCTTGTGAACCTATACGGACCGCAGGCACGCAGGACAATCTCTCGTGTCACCCTGGCGGGCGGGCTGGCGTCCGCTGTCTTTTGGCCGCTGGGAGACGCCTTACTGAACGTGATGGGTTGGCAGGATGCGCTGAAGATCTACGCCCTGTTCGGTCTGCTCAGTGCCCTGCTTCTTCGGCGCTTCCCGCGCCAGCGCTTTACGGTCAAGCCCAAAGCATGTACGCAGGTCTCCCCTCATGACAGGCGTAACGGCTGGCTTTATGCAACCTTCATTGCTCTCATCACCTTCGTCTCTAACGGCACCTCTACCCACCTTCCCGAATTTATCGCCAGCTTCGGCCTGCCGGTCGCCGTCGGCATGCTGTGGGGAATGGGGCAGACCGGTGCGCGCCTTATGGAGGTGCTGGCAGGGGCGCGCATCACTCCGCTAAAACTGACGCTTTTCACTGCGCTCGCCATGCCGCTTTGTTTTCTCATCGGACTGAGCAGCGACATGCTGGCCTGGTGTGCCGCCGGATTTGTGTTCGGCTTTGGTGCCATTAACGGGCTGGTGACTATCGTCAAAGCGACGCTACCCCTGGAACTGTTTAGTACAGAGCGCTATGCCAGCCGCACCGGGCTGCTGCTTATTCCAGGCCAACTGATGGCAGCCGCCTCTCCGTTTGCGTATGCGTGGCTGAATAAGTCGCTGGGTATAACAGGCGGAATGTGGGTTTCCGCAGGACTGACGCTGGTCATTGCGGGGTTCGCAGTGGCGCTCGTGCGCAGCCCAGGCAAACAAACTGTATCGCACTGTATCCCGAGCGCTACGCTGACAAACCGGTACAAAACGCCCGCAAAAGCAAACATCCCCGATACATAAAAATGGTCTTCTGTGTCCCTCGCCATAATAAACTGATGAGGAGAGCCACAGATGATTCGTCGATATTTCCTGCTTCCTGTATTTGCGCTGACGTCCTTTGCTGGCGCACTGGCCGCACCGTTGGATGGCCTGAGCGCCGCTGATGTTAATGGCCCGGCCGCCGTAGCACCGCAGGAAAAACCCCAGCCGCCAGCAAAACTGATCGTCGACCCACCGCTGGCGGGACCGCTGAGTAAAGGTGCGGTCTTTATTCAGTACCGCGTCGAAAACCTGCGCATTGAACCTGTATTTGGACCCGACGCGCTGAAAGTCACTCCGCGTATCGGCCATATTCACGTAGTGGTGGATGACGCGCCCTGGCACTGGGCTGATACCAGCGGCGAGCCGGTGATCCTGGTCGGGCTGCCCGCCGGGAAACACAAGGTAACCATCATCGTTGCCGACCCGACGCATAAGCCCATCGACCATAAAACCGTTGAATTCACCGTACCGCCCCACGCGGCGGTTCATCACTTTTAAGGAGCCTGTTATGAAAGCATTGTCTGTATTAACAGCGGCGCTGCTGGCGGTTTCCACCAGCGCGCTGGCAGAGACGAAAGCCAGCGTGGTGCTGGTGCACGGGGCGTTTGCCGACGGGAGCAGCTGGAATAAGGTGATCACCCGGCTGCAAAAACACCATACCGAGGTCATTGCGGTACAACTTCCGCTCACGTCTCTGAAAGATGATGTCGCCGCCACGCAGCGTGCTATTGCCCGGGCTCATGGGGATGTGGTGCTGGTCGGTCACTCCTGGGGCGGGACGGTAATCAGCGAGGCGGGAAACAATGCCCGCTGAAGTCACTGGTTTACGTTGCCGCTTTTGCGCCGGATTCCGGCCAGTCGACGGCAGAACTGGCAAATAGCTTCCCTGCTCCGCCAGGGAGCGCCAGCCTCGCTAAAACGGCAGAGGGGTATTTATATCTGCCGACAAAAGCGGTCAGCGAGAATTTTGCCCCTGACGTGAAGGACGTTGAGCGCAGCGTGATTGCCGCGACGCAGAGCCCCATTAAGGCCAATGCGTTTGGGGAGAAAGTCGCGCATGCCGCCTGGCATGACAAACCGAGCTGGTATGTGGTCAGCAAAAATGACCGGATGATCAATCCTGAGCTTGAGCGCGCAATGGCGAAGAAAATCAACGCCAACACCACGGAGGTTGCGGCAAGCCATGTATCGATGGTCAGCCAGCCGGACGTTGTTACCCGTACGATTGAACAGGCGTTATCGGGTCAACAGTGATAAAAAAAGCCCGCATGATGAACGGTCCGACTTCGGGCCACGCCATCCTACGGGCTTTATGTACTTCCGGCTCCTGTAACGGGGTTATGTGCGGTTTTGTCACAAACGCGCCTTCGCCCTCACTGAACCATCAGAAGCTATACGTCACCTTCAAACTTCCCACAGGAGACGTTTTTCGCTGAACAATGGGGCTATCGCCCGCCTCTCCCGTCAGCTGCGTAACGCCAGCTGCGGCAAGCAGGCTCCAGCGGGAGGTGAGCTTATGGGTCCAGTCCAGGTTCAGCGAATAGGCGTATATGCCCGATCCGGCATCATGTCGGGCAAATCCCGATGCGGCCGACTGGGCGGCGCTGACCCCGTAGTACGTTTGCATGTACTTGCTGGATCCCCAGCTGCCGGTCAGCGCCAGCGTCACCGAGTTTTCAGGAGAGGTGTAGAGCGGGCTGGCAATGCCGAAGTGCACAGCCTCACCGTTGTCTCTTTCCGAAACCGGGACCTCAGCCTGCAGCTGCACGTTAAGCCAGTCAGTTACCCTGTACCCCAGCCCCGGCACAACGACGGCTGAGCCTTTGACGTCACCCATCCCCCGCAGATAGTCGCTGCCGGAGGCGATTGAATCGCTGCTTACGTCGCGATCCTTACGTCCTGCGCGATAGCTCAGCGCAGCGCTGTAATCCAGGTTGCCAACGCGGTTGCCGTAGCCGAGCCCGCGGGTGGTACTGATAAAGAACCCATTTGCCATCGCGTAATCAACCACCTGAGCCGCAGTAACGCGGCTCTTATCCGAACCGGAATAGCGTGGCGCAACATCCACGCCGCCCCCCAGGGTTAACACGTTGTCCTGGCGCTGCCCGGCCGCCAGCGCCGGGGTAGCCAGTAACGCCAGGACGGCCCCCGACAGGATGCTTTTCACGCTGCGACCGATGAGTGAACGGGGGAACCTGTGACGCAGTTTGCAGTTTCTCATTAAAGAAGCCCTTTTGGATTCAGATGGTTACGATTCAAGCGGTGTTAAACGCCAGCGCGCTCATTCTGAATACCCTCCCTAAGGTTCTTATGAGCCGAAAATGAAGAAACGCTGAAGCACGTGCTGGTTCTGTAAAGTTGAATGATTTCCTGATACCGTTTTTTTCTTAAGCTGTTCTTCATCCACTGCTGATACCGTTACCTTTGTGAAAATTCTACTAATTGAAGACGACCTGGATCTCGGCAACGGCGTACGTTTCGCCCTTGCAGATCAAGGATTTGATGTCATATGGGTACGCCGGAAAGAGGATGCGCTGCATCAGCTTGAGCTCTGCGTGCCGGAGCTTATCCTGCTCGACCTGGGGCTGCCCGATGGCGATGGCATGAGCCTGATGACGCGTCTGCGTCAGCAGCTCCGGGGGATCCCCGTCATTATCCTGACGGCGCGAGGCACGCTGCAGGACCGCCTGTGCGGGCTGGACGCGGGCGCGGACGACTATCTGGTCAAACCTTTTGTTCTCGCCGAGCTGCTGGCACGCGTGAGAGCCCTTGCGCGACGCAGTTACGGTTTTGAAAATGAGGCAATAGAAATTCGCGGTTTGTCGCTTCATATTCCGACGCGTCGCGTAACGGTGAGCGCACGCCACGTTGAGCTGACGGCAAGCGAATATGCGCTGCTTGAAACGTTAATGCTGCGCGCCGATCGCGTGCTTACGCGGCGGTATCTGGAAGAGAGGATATTCGGCACGAAAGAAAATCTCAGCAACGCGCTCGACGTGCATATGGGTAACCTGCGGCGAAAAATTGGCGATGGCTTTGTGCGAACGGTGCGGGGCGTAGGGTACGTCATTGATACCGTACCGGTTCAGAAGGCGGCAGGTTGATGCGTAATTTTTGGTACCGCCTCAGGCTCCCTACGCTGGTCAGGCGAATGCTGGTCGCCCAGATGCTGCTGCTTACGTTGCTCTGGTGTTTCTTTTTAACCTTCATTTTGCTGGAGGACCTGCGCAGCCCTCCAATACTCACGGGCAGTGAGACTTACGAAACCCTCTTTTCCCTTGTTGAGAGCATGGAGGATAGGCCGCAGGCGCGTAATGAGGTGCTGGCCGCGTTCAGCAAGGCGCTGCGGGAGGGGTATGGCGGCGGTGAAGATCCGGAACTCGCTATCAACCTGATCGTTCGCAAGCATAATGAGATTATTTTTTCTTCGCGTGGCGCGCCAACGGAGGTGAAAAATAGCCGCCTGGGGGAAATGCAGCGCGTCCGGACCGGAGACCACACCTGGACGAGCCGCACGCTCAAATCCGCGCGCTCCGACGTTGAAGTCACCCTTTTCACCCCGGCTGGCAGCTGGAATTTCTTTATCTACCTGAACTCGCGCGGCTATTACGTCATGCCGCTGCTGGTATGCATCCCTTTTCTTCTTTTTCCCGCGTGGCTGTCAATCCGCATCGCGATGCGCCCCTGGAACAGGGTTGTGAATGAAATTTCATTGCGCACGCCAGACGATCTCTCTCCCTTAAAAGCCGTTCCCAGGCACAGGGAGCTGCGCCAGACGGTGGACGCGATTAATGACTTTCTCGCCAGGGTGCGGAAAAGCGCCGAAAGGGAAAGGGTATTTATTGCCGATGCCGCGCACGAGCTGCGTACGCCGCTGGCCGCGATGCGAATCAACGTCGAGGCGCTGCAGTCCTGGGTCATCAGCGAAAGCCAGCAGGAGCTGCTTGCAGGCATTGTTCGCAGCAATAGCCGTGCTGCTCGTCTCGTCAATCAGCTTCTGCTGATGAAGCACAGCGAAGCGCACATCGACACGGTAATGGAGCCTGTGCCGCTGACAACGCTTATTCAGGAGCGAATGGCCGCACTGGAGCCGCTGGCATCGGCACGCGGGATTGAGTTTGAATTCTTCGGTGACGATGAAATCCATGTCGCAGGCATTCGGGAACGTCTGGTGTCGCTGATCGACAATTTAATTGAGAATGCCGTGAAGTACAGCCCTGAGGGTGGACGCATTGAGGTACAACTGCAATCGCGTGATACGTCCGCTCAGCTGCGCGTCTCAGACGCGGGCCCCGGTATCCCGGTTGAACTGCGGGAGCGCGTGTTCGACAGATTTTTCCGCGATCCTAATCAGACCCAAAGCGGGAGTGGACTGGGGCTTGCCATCGTCAAAGCCGTTACGCAGCAACACAACGGCAGGGTCAATCTGAATACGTCAGCCGAAGGTGGTCTTATGGTGACCGTTGATTTCCCGAATCCGGCGTTCGCATGAACGTAAACCCGGCGCTACACGTCCTGACATGTGTCAGCGCAGCGTTACTTCACGTATGCCGCAGATTGCTTCAATAAAATTACCGTATTTGTTATATTGTTACTTACTGATTATTCACCTCTGCGGTGCCAAAAAGAACAAGATTCACCGCAACCCAGGACAGAAAAATGTTAGATTACCGCTTCCCGACAGCTTTGCAGATGGTTCTCAGCGTAGCGATGGCGGAGCAATCGGGTGAACGTTCGACGAGTGCAATCCTGGCTTACGGCCTGGAAGCGAATCCGAGCTTTATCCGCAAATTAATGGTTCCTCTCGCCCGGGACGGCATTATCGTCTCCACGCTTGGCCGCAACGGCTCTATTCACCTTGGCCGCCCGGCTGAAGAGATCACCCTGCGTGATATCTACCTTTCCGTCACTGAAGATAAAAAGCTGTGGGCGTCCCGTCCTGACGTCCCGGCCCGCTGTGTGGTCAGCGCCAACGCCTGCTGGTACTTCAAATCAATCGCTGATGAAGCAGAGCAGGCTTCGTTAGCGGTTTTAGCGCGCCATACCGTCGCCAGCGCGCTGGAAGAGGTGAAAAAAGCCGATACCAGCGGGTGCGATCCGGTGCCGGAACTCTGTACGCAGCATAAAAAAGCGCCTTAATCCTGACGGATTGCGAAAAAAAAGCCGCCTTCACAATGAAGGCGGCTTTTTGTTATCTGCTACGTCCTACGCAGGCAACACCTCTCTTTCCGCTTTGCCGCGCGTCACGAATTTACGCAGCGTCACGTAAAAGACCGGCGTCAGGAACAGACCAAACAGCGTCACGCCCAGCATCCCGGAGAAGACGGTGATCCCGGTGACGCCGCGGACTTCTGCCCCTGCCCCGTGACCAAGGATCAGTGGAATGGTCCCGGCAATAAAGGCGATAGAGGTCATTACAATCGGGCGTAAACGCAGGCGGCACGCCTCCAGCGCAGCCTCCATGATGCCTTTGCCCTGAATTTCCAGCTCGCGGGCAAACTCCACGATAAGTATCGCGTTTTTACAGGCCAGCCCCATCAGCACGACCAGCCCCACCTGCACGAAGACGTTGTTATCGCCCCCGGTCAGCCAGACGCCGAACAGCGCGGAGAGCATCGTCATCGGCACGATAAGGATCACCGCCAGCGGCAGCGTCCAGCTTTCATACAGCGCCGCCAGCACCAGGAACGCCAGCAGCACCGCGACCGGGAAGACGATCAGCGCCGTATTGCCCTGGGTGGCCTGCTGGAAACTCAGGTCCGTCCATTCAATATTCATCCCGTTCGGCAGGATCTGCTTAGACATGGCGTCCAGCTGCGTCATCGCCTGCGCGGAAGAGAGCACGCGCGGGTCAGCATCACCAATAAGATCCGCCGCCGGGTAACCATTGTAGCGGATCACCGGGTCCGGCCCGTAGGTGGTCGTGATTTTCACCATACTGCCAATCGGCACCATTTCGCCCTGGTCATTGCGTGTGCGTAAATTCGCGATATCTTCCACGCTGTCGCGGAACTGCCCGTCGGCCTGTGCCATTACGCGCCAGGTCCGTCCAAACTGGTTAAAGTCGTTTACATATGACGAGCCCAGATAGGTTTGCAGCGTGCCGAAAAGATCGGTAAGCGATACGCCCTGCGCTTTCGCTTTATCACGGTCAACCTGCACATCCAGCTGCGGAACGTTAGCCTGGTAGGTTGAGATGGGGAAATGCATACCCGGCGTCTGCATAATCGCCCCGGACATGGTGTTCACCGCGTTTTGCAGCGCGCCATAGCCCAGACCAGCACGATCCTGAATATACAGGGAATAACCGGACCCTTGACCCAGCCCTAAAATCGGCGGCGGCAGAATCGAGAAGCCAAAGCCCTGCTGGATTTGCGCGATTTTCGCATTGATCTCCGCGTTAATTTCCGCCGCAGTATGTTTACGCTGGTCGAACGGCTTCAGGCCAAAGAAGACCGTCCCGGTGTTCGGCGTATTGGTGAACTGGAGCGCGTTCAGGCCAGGAAACGCGACCGCATAATCCACGCCTTCGGTATTCATCCCGATTTCGCTCATTTTGCGGATCACCGCATCGGTACGCGCCAGCGACGAGCCTTCCGGCATTTTCACGCCGCCGATCAGGTACAGCTTATCCTGCGTCGGAATAAACCCGCCGGGTACGACTTTAAACATCACACCCGCGGCACAAAGCAGCAGCAAATAAACCGCAAACACTGCACCGCGTCGGCCAAGCGTTTTACCTACCAGTCCCTGATAGCCGGTCGAGCTGCGATGGAAAAAGCGGTTAAACGGACGGAAAATCCAGCCGAACAGACGATCGATAAGCCGGGTCGGGAAATCTTTCGGGGCACCATGCGGCTTCAACAGCAGCGCGGCCAGCGCCGGAGAAAGCGTCAGCGAGTTGATCGCAGAGATCACCGTGGAAATGGCTATCGTTACCGCAAACTGTTTGTAGAACTGGCCGGTCACGCCAGAGAGGAATGCCATCGGCACAAACACTGCACACAGCACCAGCGCAATGGCGATAATCGGCCCGGACACTTCACGCATCGCCTGATGCGCCGCCGCAAGCGGGGCGAGCCCCTCTTCGATATTTCGCTCGACGTTCTCCACCACCACGATGGCATCATCCACCACGATACCGATGGCCAGCACCAGCCCGAACAGGCTCAGGGTATTCAGCGAGAAGCCCAGCAGGTAAAGAATGCTGAAGGTACCCACCACCGATACCGGCACCGCGATCAGCGGGATGATCGACGCGCGCCAGGTTTGCAGGAACAGGATCACCACCAGCACGACCAGCACCACCGCTTCCAGCAGCGTTTGTACAACCGCACGGATCGAGTCGCGCACAAATACCGTTGGGTCGTAAGGTGCCGCCCACTTCATATCGTCCGGGAATCGCGTGGACAGTTCGTCCATTTTGGCGCGCACCGCGTTAGACAGATCGATGGCGTTTGCCCCCGGCGACTGGAAGATACCAATCCCGACCGCGTCTTTATTGTTCAGCTGGGAGCGCAGCGCATAGCTGCCGGAACCCATCTCGATACGCGCCACGTCGCGCAGGCGGACGACCGTACCGTCCTGCGTTGTTTTCAGGACAATATTGCCAAACTCTTCTTCGGTATGCAGACGGCCCTGGGCGTTAATGGAGATCAGGAAATCGCTCTCTTTCGGCAGCGGCTCGGCGCCAAGCTGCCCGGCGGATACCTGTACGTTTTGCTCCTGCATCGCCGTCACCACGTCCGAGGCCGTCAGTCCGCGCGCCGCCACCTTGTTTGGATCCAGCCAGACGCGCATCGCGTATTCACCCGAGCCGAAAATCTGGATCTGACCCACGCCGGGCAGACGCGCCAGCTCGTCCTTCACCTTCAGCGTGGCGTAGTTACGCATATACAGTGAATCGTACTTACCGCCAGGCGAAAAGAGATGCACCACCAGCGTCAGCGTTGGCGACTGTTTCTGAGTCGTAATGCCCAGACGCCGAACGTCTTCCGGCAGACGCGCCTCGGCCTGTGCGACGCGGTTTTGCACCTGTACCTGCGCCTGATCCGGGTCGGTACCCGGACGGAAGGTGACGGTAGTCACCAGCACGCCATCGGAGCCCGCGACGGATTTCATGTACATCATGTTTTCAACGCCGTTGATCGCCTCTTCCAGCGGCGTCGCCACGGTTTCGGCAATCACTTTCGGGTTAGCGCCCGGGTACTCGGCGCGCACCTGCACGCTTGGCGGCACGACATCAGGATATTCGCTCACCGGCAGCAGCGGGATGGCGATTAATCCTGTGATAAAAATCAGAATCGACAGTACGGCGGCAAAAATCGGCCTGTCGATGAAAAAACGGGAAAAGTCCATGGATTGGATTCTCAGGTAAGGGATCAGTTGAGGGCGGCGCTGGCGGTCATGGCAACGGTTTTCGCGTTAACCGGCATACCCGGCATAAACACTTTTTGTAAACCATCGACGATGACTTTATCCCCGGGATTCAGCCCCTGCTGTACAATACGTAAACCGTCGGCCAGACGCCCCGGCGTAATATCGCGGCGCTGCGCTTTCCCGTCTTTATCAACGACATAAACATACTTACGATCCTGATCGGTCAGCACCGCCTTATCGTCAACAAGCGTGGCTTTAAATTCCGCACTGCCCGGCAGGCGCACGCGTGCGAAGAGTCCCGGCGTGAACTGACGCTGTGAGTTATCCAGCAGCGCGCGCATGCGGATTGTACCGGTACTCGGCGTGAGCTGGTTATCCAGGAAATCCACTTTGCCCTGATGGGGATAGCCCTCCTCACCCGTCAGACCAATCTCCACTGGCAGCGCCGTGTGGTGACTGGACGCCCCCTGCCCGCTGCGGGCCAGGTTCTGATAGTGAAGATAGGTGGACTCGTCCACGTCGAAGTAGACGTAAACCGTCTTCTGTGAGACCAGGGTGGTGAGCACGCTGGCGCTGTCACCCGCAGTCACCAGGTTACCGCTGGTGATCAGCGCCCGGCTGGCGCGACCGTCGATAGGCGCGGTCACTTTGGTGAAGTCGAGGTTGAGCTGCGCGGCATCAACCGCCGCCTGCGCCGCGCGAATATCGGCCTGCGCCTGGGTAGCGGCGGAACGGCGCTGCTCCCACTCTTCACGAGATACCACGTTGGTATTGACTAATTTATCGGTACGGTTAGCCTCGCTTCGCGCCAGGCTGGCCTGCGTTTTGGCTCTCGCCAGGTTCGCCTGCGCCTGTTCCAGCGCCGCGCGATAGGTTCGGTCATCAATCGTGAACAGCACCTCGCCCTTTTTCACCTCCTGGCCGTCGGTGTAATTCACTTTATCAATGTAGCCGGAGACGCGTGGGCGCAGCTGAACGCTTTCCACCGCTTCAATGCGACCGTTAAAGCTGTCCCACTGGCTAATGGATTTCACCACCACGTCAGCTGCGCTGACGACGGGCGCTTGCGGTGCGGCATTTTGCGCGACGCTGTCATCGCACCCGACGAGAAGCGCGGAGAGTAAAACCACCCCCGTCGCGCTCAGATGAAAGTAACCCCAGGTTTTTTGCAGGCTCATTATTTTTATTCCGGTTATTGTAGCCGCCGGGCAAGACGCAGCGGGAGGCGCCGCGCCACTTCCTTTGTCCGGTCTGGCTTAAGGCCATTTGTGTCGTTCATCGCCACAAAACTGTAACAGTTGCGAATACACTATCGCGGCGATTGTAGGAAGGCGCTTAATTAAGTGCAAGAATAATTGTTGCACTTTATGTGCTATTTGCGGCGAAGGTAAATCACGGGTTTTGAGAAGGGATTTAAATGTAACAATAAAACTTGCAATTAATATCAAAACGGGCCACCTTTAAGTGCAACAAACAAAGATGCTTTTAATGCGTGGCGTAGGGGGAAGCAAGATGAACACGGGTGCATTCATTCACGATTTGCTCGACTGGATCGACAACAACCTTGATAGCCGCCTGGACATTGAAACCGTCTCCAGGCGAGCCGGCTATTCGAAATGGCATCTCCAGCGGATCTTCAAAGAACATACCGGCTCCCCTCTCGCTGAATATATTCGCGCGCAAAAGCTGCAAAAATCAGTTGAGCGCTTAGCCCAAAGCGATGAACCGATTCTGAACGTGGCGATCGCGCTGGGCTTTGATTCTCAGCAGTCCTTCAACCGCAGCTTTAAGCGTCAGTATGGTCTGGCGCCAGGGGCATGGCGACGCAGTATCGGCTGCCGTGGATCCCGGCAGATGAGCCAGTAGCTCACGTCCCGTTCGGATATCAGTTACAAAAGAAAAACCCTCTGTAAAAGGGGGGGTTATCAGTCTTAACTGCTTATGACGTGCAGAAAGGTTTACGGGCTTATTCCCACTCAATCATATCAGCTCAGTCCTTGTATTTTGGCTTTACGCTATTCTCGATAATCGGCTTTCTTATATATTGTCCTTAATCTCGTTGCGTCGAGGTTCCGAGCACAACTGTAGGGATGATTTTTGTCGGGATTATCTGTGGAACTTCACTTTATATTTTTATGAACACATCCCTTAAAACGATCTACTATCGGGTGTAGCTGTAAAATTGATATAGATCTACTTTCCAAAGGCAAGCCAACCTTTTTTAGAGTAAAATAATTAAATGCGCACTTTATGTATAGTTTATTTTAAAAACACACGCACTATATGCAGATAATTTTCATAAGCATCTATAAAGAAAAGAGAGATACATGACTTTGCATGGAAAGTTTATTATAAATGATGCTGATTACTCACCACTTGAATTTGATGGTGTTGGAGTCTTTATGGCTTTTTCTGGTAACGGTGCATACAGAAACAAAGGAGCATGTGGCATCATTCCTAACGTTGGACCGCTACCAAAAGGTAAATATTATATAGTAGACAGGCCTAAAGGAAGTATGGCTAACAGATTTAGAGCCTGGGGAGTCGATACATATAAAAGCACTTTTAGTTATCATGTTGATCATTCTGAATGGTTTGCTTTATTTCGCGACGATGGGAATATAGATGATTCTACATTTTACAAAAGCGTAGCCAGAGGTGGATTTAGGCTACATCCCGGTCAGGTATCAGAAGGGTGTATAACTTTACCAAGCCAATCAGATTACAATAGATTAAGAAACGCACTATTAAGAACAAAGACAGCAAAGGTTAAAGGTCTTGATTTAGAATCCTATGGAACAATTGAGGTCAGTATTGGTGGTTATCAGAAAACTTGTCCTTAGTTCTGTTAGAATGGTTCTTTTCATCGGCATATTCGCTATTGTTTCATGGTTAGATGTTTGCTACTTAACTGAACATCCATTAATAAGTCACGAAACAGCTATTAGAATTTCCTATTTAATTAGCAACAACCCAACACCCGAAGATATCTATTATAGTTATGATTATGTATTAATTTCATTCAACACTCTTACCTCTATCTTTTTCTACATCATAACAATGAAGTTAATTAAACTAATAAGGAGTAAATAAAATGCCTATCCCTCCCTATCTTTGGCTAAAAGATGATGGTGGTGCAGATATCAAAGGCTCTGTAGATGTTCAGGATCGTGAGGGCTCTATCGAGGTAATCAGTATGGGCCATGGTGTTAACCTTCCCGTCGATACTGCCAATGGAAAGATCACCGGAACACGCCAACATTCATCATTTAATTTTGAAAAAGAAGTCGACAGTTCCAGTCCCTATCTCTACAAAGCAGCAGCTACAGGGCAAACATTAAAAAGTGCAGAAGTAAAATTTTATCATATCAATGATGCGGGCCAGGAGGTGTGTTATTACACCGTATTAATGGAAAATGTAAAAATAACGGGTGTTAATTGTGGTGTGCCCAATGTTAAATTATCAGGCAATGATAAGTTAAATCATATGGAATCCGTCTCTATGCAATATGAAAAAATCACATGGCGTATTGTAGATGGGAATATCCAATTCTCTAATTCATGGTACGAGAGGCCAACAGCATAAATTTCTGTTACTTTCTGCGCCACAGTGCGTTCTGAAATTATGCTCTTCGTTGCTAACGCTGCCAGAAAGTGCCAGACATAAAAAACAAAAAAGCCCGCAGTTACGCGGGCTTAGAGATACTTTACTGCATTTACCTACAGGCTGTAGCCAGACGCGAAATCATTCCCACTCGATCGTCGCCGGTGGCTTGCCGCTGATGTCATACACCACGCGGGAAATGCCGTTCACTTCGTTGATGATGCGGTTAGACACGCGGCCTAAGAAGTCATACGGCAGGTGCGCCCAGTGCGCGGTCATGAAGTCGATGGTTTCCACAGCACGCAGGGAAACAACCCAGTCGTACTTACGTCCATCGCCCATTACGCCTACAGAACGAACCGGCAGGAACACGGTGAACGCTTGGCTTACCTTGTTGTACAGGTCAGCCTTGTGCAGCTCTTCGATGAAGATCGCGTCCGCACGACGCAGCAGGTCGCAGTACTCTTTCTTCACTTCGCCCAGCACGCGTACGCCGAGGCCCGGGCCCGGGAACGGGTGACGGTAGAGCATGTCGTACGGCAGACCCAGTTCCAGACCAATCTTGCGCACTTCGTCTTTGAACAGCTCGCGAAGCGGCTCAACCAGGCCCATCTTCATCTCTTTCGGCAGGCCGCCCACGTTGTGGTGAGATTTGATGACGTGTGCTTTACCGGTTGCGGAGGCGGCGGATTCGATCACGTCAGGGTAGATAGTGCCCTGCGCCAGCCATTTCACGTCTTCCAGCTTCAGCGCTTCTTCGTCGAACACTTCCACGAATACGCGGCCGATGATTTTACGTTTCGCTTCCGGATCGTTCTCGCCTTTCAGCGCGTCCAGGAAGCGCTGCTCGCCTTCCACGTGAACGATGTTCAGACCGAAGTGGTCGCCGAACATGTCCATGACCTGCTGGGCTTCGTTCAGACGCAGCAGGCCGTTGTCCACGAAGACGCAGGTCAGGTTTTTGCCGATGGCGCGGTGCAGCAGCATCGCGGTCACGGAGGAGTCGACGCCGCCGGAGAGGCCGAGGATCACTTTGTCATCACCAACCTGCTGGCGGATACGCTCCACGGCGTCGTCGATGATTTTTGCCGGGGTCCACAGGGCTTCACACTGGCAGATATCACGCACGAAGCGCTCCAGCATGCGCATACCCTGACGGGTGTGAGTCACTTCCGGGTGGAACTGCACGCCGTAGAAGCGTTTTTCTTCGTTCGCCATAATCGCGAACGGGCAGCTTTCGGTGCTGGCTACAGTCACGAAGTCCGACGGGATAGCGGTGACTTTGTCGCCGTGGCTCATCCACACGTCCAGCAGCGGTTTGCCGTCTGCGGTCAGGGAGTCTTCGATTCCGCGCACCAGCGCGCTGTCGGTGACGACTTCTACCTGCGCGTAGCCGAACTCACGCTCGTTAGAGCCTTCTACGTGGCCGCCCAGCTGCATCGCCATAGTCTGCATGCCGTAGCACACGCCGAACACCGGTACGCCCGCTTCGAATACGTACTGCGGCGCGCGCGGGCTGTTCTCTTCGGTGGTGCTCTCCGGGCCGCCGGACAGAATGATGCCGCTTGGATTGAACTCGCGAATCTGTGCTTCCGTGACATCCCACGCCCACAGCTCACAGTAAACGCCCAGCTCACGCACGCGACGCGCCACCAGTTGAGTGTACTGAGAACCAAAATCGAGGATGAGGATGCGATGTTTATGAATGTTTTCCGTCATTGACGCTAATTCCGAGGCAAGTGAAACAGATTAAATAAATCGCCCGACACGAGGTCGGGCGAAGAAAATCATGATCCCAGACGGTAGTTCGGGGACTCTTTGGTGATCGTCACGTCGTGCACGTGGCTCTCCTGGATACCCGCACCGCTGATGCGTACGAATTCCGCTTTGGTACGCAGCAGGTCAATGGTACCACAGCCGGTCAGCCCCATACAGGAACGCAGGCCGCCCATCTGCTGGTGGATGATCTCTTTCAGACGGCCTTTATAGGCCACGCGGCCTTCGATGCCTTCCGGTACCAGTTTGTCAGCGGCGTTATCGGTCTGGAAGTAACGGTCGGAGGAACCTTTGGACATCGCGCCCAGGGAGCCCATACCGCGGTAGGATTTATAAGAACGGCCCTGGTAGAGTTCGATTTCGCCCGGGGATTCTTCGGTACCGGCCAGCATGGAGCCCACCATCACGGCTGCGGCACCTGCGGCGATCGCTTTGGCGATGTCGCCAGAGAAGCGGATACCGCCGTCCGCGATAACCGGAATACCGGTGCCTTCCAGCGCTTCAACCGCGTCAGACACCGCGGTGATCTGCGGAACGCCCACGCCGGTGACGATACGGGTAGTACAGATAGAGCCAGGGCCGATACCCACTTTCACCGCGCTGCAACCGGCTTCCGCCAGTGCGCGAGCACCTGCGCCCGTAGCCACGTTACCGCCGATGATCTGGAGATCCGGGTATTTAGCACGGGTTTCACGAATACGTTGCAGAACGCCTTCGGAGTGGCCGTGTGAGGAGTCAATCAGCAGCACGTCAACGCCCGCGGCAACCAGCGCGTCAACGCGCTCTTCGTTACCTGCGCCCGCGCCAACCGCAGCGCCGACGCGCAGACGGCCATGCTCGTCTTTACAGGCGTTCGGTTTACGTTCTGCTTTCTGGAAATCTTTAACGGTGATCATGCCACGCAGGTGGAAGTTCGCATCCACAACCAGCGCTTTCTCAACGCGTTTTTCGTGCATTTTCGCCAGCACCACGTCGCGGGTTTCGCCTTCGCGAACGGTCACCAGGCGCTCTTTTGGTGTCATATAGACGCTGACAGGCTGGTTCAGGTCAGTCACGAAACGCACATCACGACCGGTGATGATGCCCACCAGCTCGTTGTCTTCGGTCACAACCGGGTAACCTGCAAAGCCGTTACGCTCGGTTAGCGCTTTCACTTCGTGCAGGGTGGTGGTTGGCAGAACGGTCTGAGGATCGGACACGATACCGGATTCATGTTTCTTCACGCGGCGAACTTCTTCCGCCTGACGCTCGATAGACATGTTTTTGTGGATAAAGCCAATGCCGCCTTCCTGTGCCAAAGCGATAGCCAGACGCGCTTCAGTCACGGTGTCCATTGCTGCGGAGAGCATAGGAATGTTCAGACGAATGGTTTTCGTCAACTGCGTGCTGAGGTCGGCAGTATTCGGCAGAACGGTGGAATGAGCGGGAACGAGGAGGACGTCGTCAAACGTCAGTGCTTCTTTAGCGATACGTAGCATGGGCAATATCTCTGACCTGGGTGGTTAAATATTGCCGTGGCATTATACAGAGCGTAACCGATTGCATCTACACTTTTTTGAAAAAAATGCTTGCGATCGCCTCTCAGCAGGTTACTATCGACTGAATAACTTGCTGATTTAGAATTTGATCCCGCTCACATGTTATCCTCTCAATCCCCCTCAATTTATACTGTCAGCCGCCTTAATCAGACGGTGCGTTTGCTGCTTGAGCAGGAAATGGGACAGGTCTGGATCAGCGGTGAAATCTCTAACTTCACGCAGCCTGCTTCCGGTCATTGGTACTTTACGCTAAAAGACGACACCGCTCAGGTGCGCTGCGCGATGTTCCGCAACAGCAATCGTCGCGTGACGTTCCGCCCTCAGCATGGCCAGCAGGTTCTGGTTCGCGCCAACATTACCCTGTATGAGCCGCGCGGCGATTATCAGATTATCGTCGAGAGCATGCAGCCCGCCGGTGAAGGCTTGTTGCAGCAGAAGTACGAGCAGTTAAAAGCCATGCTTTCGGCTGAGGGATTGTTTGACCAGCGGTTTAAAAAGCCCCTGCCCTCACCTGCCCACTGTGTTGGAGTTATCACCTCGAAAACCGGCGCGGCGCTGCACGATATTTTGCACGTCCTGAAGCGCCGTGACCCTTCCCTGCCCGTCATTATCTACCCAACTGCCGTTCAGGGTGACGATGCGCCGGGGCAGATCGTGCGCGCGATTGAGCTGGCGAATGCGCGTCAGGAGTGCGATGTCCTGATCGTCGGGCGCGGCGGCGGCTCGCTGGAAGACCTGTGGAGCTTTAACGACGAGCGCGTGGCGCGGGCAATCTTTGCCAGCCTTATCCCTGTGGTGAGCGCCGTCGGCCATGAAACGGATGTGACGATAGCCGATTTTGTCGCGGATTTACGCGCGCCCACGCCGTCCGCGGCGGCAGAGGTGGTCAGCCGTAATCAGCAGGAGCTGCTGCGCCAGATCCAGAACGGGCAGCAGCGCCTGGAGATGGCGATGGACTACTTCCTCGCCAACCGTACCCGCCGCTTTACCCAGCTTCATCATCGTCTGCAACAGCAGCATCCGCAATTGCGTCTGGCGCGTCAGCAAACCGTACTGGAGCGTCTGCGTCAGCGGATGAACTTCGCGCTGGATAACCAGCTTAAGAAAGCGATATCGCGCCAGCAGCGCACGACTCAGCGTCTGAACCAGCAGAATCCGCAGCCAAAGATTTATCGCGCACAAACGCGGATCCAGCAGCTTGAGTTCCGCCTCGCGGAAAATATCCGCTCACGCCTGAGCGCCACCCGCGAGCGTTTTGGCAATGCGGTCACCCATCTGGAAGCCGTCAGCCCACTCTCCACGCTGGCCCGCGGCTATAGCGTGACCACCGCGACGGACGGCAAAGTGCTGAAGCAGACGAAGCAGGTTAAAGCAGGGGATGTGCTCACCACCCGGCTTTCTGACGGCTGGGTCGAGAGTGAAGTGAAAGAGATCAAACCGGTGAAAAAAACGCGTCAGCGTAAAAGCGGATAAATCTTCGCCGGTTACAAACTATACTGCTGCTATTGCCTTTTTTAATAAGGAGAGCAGCATGCCCCATCTACATAGCGTCATCCCTCCGTATATTCTTCGCCGTATTATCGAAAGCGGTTCTGAGCCGCAGCAGCGCTGCGCCCGTCAGACCTTAACCCACGTCCAGACGCTGATGGCCCATATGCCGGGCAAACCCGCCGCGCCGCATGTGAATAAAGCCGGTCAGCTTGAGCGTGACATCTACGATGCGAAACAGACCCAGGAGCTGCCGGGTACCCAGGTACGCTATGAAGGCCAGCCCTCCAACGGAGATGTGGCGGTGGATGAAGCGTACGATTATCTGGGTATTACCCATGATTTCTTCTGGAAGGAATATCAGCGCGATTCGCTCGATAACAAAGGGCTGATCCTCACCGGCACCGTGCACTATGGCCGTGAGTATCAAAACGCCTTCTGGAACGGCCAGCAGATGGTCTTTGGCGATGGCGACGGGGAAATCTTCAACCGCTTTACCATTGCCATCGACGTGGTAGCGCATGAGCTTAGCCACGGCGTGACGGAGACCGAAGCCGGACTCATCTACTTTGAACAATCGGGCGCGCTGAACGAGTCGTTATCCGACGTGTTCGGTTCGCTGGTGAAGCAATACTATCTTAAGCAAACCGCCGATAAAGCAGACTGGCTGATTGGTGAAGGGCTGCTGGCGGAGGGCATCAACGGGAAAGGGCTTCGCTCCATGTCTGAACCCGGCACGGCCTATAACGATCCGCTGCTCGGTAAAGATCCGCAGCCCGGGCATATGAAAGATTTCATCAAAACGCGCGAGGATAACGGCGGCGTACACCTTAACTCCGGTATCCCCAACCGCGCGTTTTACCTGGCCGCAACGGCGATCGGTGGCTACGCCTGGGAAAAAGCGGGTTATGCCTGGTACGACACGGTTTGCGATCGCAACCTGGCGCAGGATGCGGATTTTGATGCCTTTGCAAAACTGACGATAGCGCACGGCGAGAAACGCTCCGGTAGCGACGTTGGGGCGGCTATAAAACAAGCCTGGGAACAGGTAGGAGTGCTGTAATGCAGGTTCCGGAACTGACGGATGACGCCGTGGTTGAGCTGGCCCGGGAAGGCGGCGTCGCTTTTATCCCTAAGCTGAGCGGCCAGCGCACCATTGCGCTCTCCTCGCTTAATGAGGCCCAGCGCCAGCGCCTGGTGAGCATTCTGGAGCAGGCTTTCCCGCGCGGCCAGCCGCCCGGGCAAGCCTCTTCCCCCGGCAGCGGTGACCAGCGCTATTTCCGCATCCAGATTATCTGGACCGGCCAAAATCAGGCGCACTACGCCGATATCATCGTGCTGGTACCCGAGCAGGAAGCACCCGAGTCGCTGGTGGAACTGTGGCAGAAAGGTGAAGGCTGCGTGTGCGATTAACCTTCAGCCCGAACAAACTCCACGCGTTTTTTAGAGATAAGCCCGTGGCCGTTCTGGCAAAAATAGTCCACCGCACCGCAGGCCTTGAGTACCTGAAGCGGTTGATGGCAGTCAGGGCAGCGCGCTTCGAGGGGAATATCGTTATTGCAGCTGTCGCAGTGCGCGATACCGTTTTGCGGCTCGAGCGCTGCGTGGCAATCCGGACAGGTTATCGACATGCTCTCTCCTGTTGAGGTGGGCCGGGGCTGGATAACTGCCCCGGCATGCTGAATAGTATCAGGCTTCGGTAGCCGGTTTTGTCTGCACATTTTCCAGCATGCGACGCACCGGAACAATGAGGACGATCAGCACCGCAGCACAAATCAACAGCGCGATGGAGCAACGGGCAAAGAGGTCTGGCAGCATATCCAGCTGGTCGGCCTTCACGTGACCACCAATCAGGCCCGCAGCCAGGTTACCCAGCGCACTGGCGCAGAACCACAGGCCCATCATCTGACCGCGCATTCTTTCCGGCGCCAGCAGGGTCATGGTTGCCAGACCAATCGGACTCAGGCACAGTTCCCCGAGCGTCAGCATCAGGATACTGCCTACCAGCCAGAACGGAGAAACCCCTGCTCCACCGTTGCTCAGCACGTTCTGTGCCGCCAGCATCATCAGGCCGAAGCCCGCCGCCGCGCACAAAATACCGATCACGAACTTGGTGATACTGCTCGGGCGAATATTATTGCTCGCCAGCTTCGGCCATGCCCAGCTAAATACCGGTGCCAGCAGAATGATGAACAGGGCATTAATCGACTGGAACCACACCGCCGGGATCTCAAAATCACCGATCATGCGGTTAGTGTAGTCGTTGGCGAACAGGTTGAAGGAGGTTGGCTTCTGCTCGAACGCGGACCAGAAGAACGCGGCGGAGACCAGCAGAATAAAGCATACCAGCAGCCTTGCGCGCTCTTTGCGATTCAGCCCGGCGAAGATGAACAGGTAGATGAAGTAGAGCGCGACGGAGGCGGCAATCACATATACCAGCACGCTGGCCACCGCGACCGGATTAATCACAATCACGCCCTGGGCAATCAACGTGACGATGATTGCAACACCCACAGCCAGCGCCAGCAGCCAGGCACCCACGCCGTTACGTTTCACTACTGGACTGTTCCAGGTGGAGTCCAGACCGACTTCGCTGTCGTAGCGCTTCATGGCCGGAACGGCAAACACGCGGAAGATAATCAGGGCGACCAACATCCCGATACCGCCGATACCAAAGCCCCAGTGCCAGCCGTGGGTTTTAATCAGCCAGCCGGAAATCAGAGGAGCAATGAACGAGCCCATGTTGATGCCCATATAGAACAGCGAGAAACCGCCGTCACGACGCGCATCGCCCTTTTTGTAGAGGGTACCGACCATGACCGAGATACAGGTCTTGAACAGGCCGGAGCCGAGCACGATGAACATCAGGCCGATGAAGAACAGGTTGTCGCCCATAATGGCCGACAGGGCAATCGACAGGTGCCCAAGTGCAATCAAAATCGAACCGTACCAGACGGCCCGCTGCTGGCCGAGCCAGTTATCCGCCAGCCAGCCGCCCGGCAGTGCGGCGAGGTACATGGTGCCCGCGAAGATGCCGACAATCGCCGAGGCGTTTTCACGCGCCAGGCCCATTCCGCCGTCATACACGGTGGCGGCCATAAACAGGATCAATAGCGGGCGAATACCGTAAAACGAGAAACGCTCCCACATCTCAGTGAAGAACAGCGAACCGAGCGGATAAGGATGGCCGAAGAAGGTTCGGCTCTCTTTTTGATTAACAGAGGATTGCATAATTCTCCCGAAAGGTATGTGTCGTGCTTGTAAACACCAGCATGTACGCCGAACGGTTACGTATCCGATCGATTTTTTACATGCGGCGAAATATTGGTTAACCATTTGATAACCAGGCGCTAGTTTTGTCTAGTACCGAACCCTGGACTTTAAGATGAAAATTCGACGATTGTCTACTTTCTTAGATATAAACATGGTTAAAAGCGAATAGTGATTGACATCACACAGGGAAGGCAGACCTTTTGAATGAGCGAAAAAAACCCGCGACAGGCGCGGGTTTTAGTGAGTTCGGTAAGAATTATTTGCTTTTCTTAATGTGCTTAATCAAACGCTTACGCTTACGCATCTGGTTCGGCGTCAGGGTGTTACGTTTATTCGCAAACGGGTTTTCCCCTTCCTTGAATTGAATACGGATAGGCGTACCCATCACGTCCAGCGACTTGCGGAAGTAGTTCATCAGGTAGCGTTTGTAGGAGTCCGGCAGGTCTTTCACCTGGTTACCGTGGATCACCACGATAGGCGGGTTATACCCCCCGGCGTGGGCATATTTCAGCTTCACGCGACGGCCACGCACCAGCGGCGGTTGGTGGTCTTCAGCAGCCATATTCATGATACGGGTCAGCATCGCCGTGCTCTGGCGGCGGGTAGAGCTGTCATAGGCTTCACGAACGGATTCGAACAGGTTGCCTACGCCGCTGCCGTGCAGGGCAGAGATGAAGTGAACGCGGGCAAAGTCGATAAAGCCCAGACGGAAGTCCAGCGTCTCTTTCACCTGTTCGCGTACTTCATTGCTCAGACCATCCCACTTGTTGACGACGATAACCAGTGAGCGCCCACTATTAAGGATAAAGCCGAGCAGAGAGAGATCCTGATCGGAGATACCTTCACGTGCGTCAATAACCAGCAGCACCACGTTGGCGTCTTCAATCGCCTGAAGTGTTTTGATCACCGAGAATTTTTCCACTACATCGGTGATTTTCCCGCGCTTACGCACCCCTGCAGTGTCGATAAGTACGTACTCACGTTCATCGCGCTGCATTGGAATGTAAATGCTGTCGCGCGTTGTGCCTGGCATGTCGTAAACCACCACGCGCTCTTCGCCCAGAATACGGTTAGTAAGCGTAGACTTACCTACGTTTGGGCGACCAACGATAGCCAGCTTAATCGGCAGATCCTGCGGGTTGAAGTCATCTTCCGGCTCTTCCTCGCCTTCCTCTCCGGCTTCAAACTGTGCCCAGTATTCGGCGTCTTCGTCCACCTCTTCCGGCGGGTTTACTTCATCAACCCACGGCAGCAGAACGGTTTCCAGCAGGCTGGTGACGCCACGGCCATGCGAGGCCGCGATAGGATAAATATCACCCAGACCTAAAGACCAGAAATCCGCAACGGCCTGATCGGCATCAATGCCGTCAGTTTTGTTCGCCACCAGGAAGGTTGGCTTTTCGCGTGAACGCAGATGTTTAGCGATAGCGGAGTCCGCGGGCATCAGGCCAGCGCGCGCATCCACCATAAACAGAACCACATCCGCTTCTTCGATAGCCAGCAGAGATTGCTCTGCCATGCGGGTTTCTACGCCGTCTTCCGTACCGTCAATACCCCCGGTATCGATACAGATGAACTCGCGTCCTTCCACCTCTGCACGACCGTACTTACGGTCACGCGTCAGCCCCGGGAAATCCGCAACCAGCGCATCACGGGTGCGTGTTAAACGGTTAAAAAGAGTGGATTTTCCAACGTTAGGGCGCCCGACAAGCGCGACCACAGGTACCATGTTTGAAGCCTCATAAAATTCAAAATAACGTCGCTTTCGCAGCGTTCTTAAAAATGTCAAAACGGCTCCTGAGTGAACAGGAGCCGTTTAGTATACTACAACCGCCGTGTAATTAACGCGTGATCGCGTACAGCGTGCCGTCTTTTGCCTGAATCAGCAGTTTGCCGTCAGCCACAACCGGGTCGGTCAGGAAGCCTGAGCCGTCCACTTTCTGCTGCGCCACGAAGCGGCCATTCTCTGGATCGATCCAGTGCATATAGCCTTCGCTGTCGCCCACCACCAGGCTGCCGTTATACAGTGCTGGTGCGGTCAGCAGACGGTGAAGCAGATCGCTCTGCGTCCACAGCGTCACGCCACCTTCGGTGCTCAGCGCCAGCAAACGGTCGTTCTGATCCACCATATAAATACGGTTGCCGTCGACAATGAAATCGTTCACGGAACCCAGCTCACGTTTCCACATGTTCTGGCCGCTACGCAGGTCCAGCGCCGTCAGGTTGCCGTTATACGCCAGCGCGTAAACCACACCGTCAACGATGACCGGCGTGGTGTCCACGTCACTCAGACGGTCGATTTCAGTTGAACCGGTCGCCTGGGAAATACGCTGCTGCCAGATCATCTGACCCTGCTGCATCAGTACTGCGCTGACACGACCGTTGTCACCACCCACAATGGCGGCGCCAAATGCAGTCGCCGGAGCAGATTCACCACGCAGAGACAGCGCTGGCATATCCAGGTTAACCGTCCATTTTACCAGACCATCGGCTTCGTTCAGCGCCTGCAACTGGCCGTTGCTGGTATGGATCAACACCAGGCCGTCGCTGACAACCGGACGTGACAAGGATTCACCGGCAACGCTGGTCTGCCATGCAACCGAACCGTCGCTGGCATTCAGCGCGTAAACCTGCGCTTTTTCGCTGCCCACATACACGTGACCGCCGGCAACGGTCAGGCCGCCAGAAAGCAGCGCAGGTTTACGGGAGAACCAGCCGTCTTTTTCCGCCAGGTTAATGGACCACACTTCTTTTCCGTCATCAGCGTTCAGCGCTTTAACGGTGCCTTTGCGATCGGCCGCATAGACCACGCCGTCAGCAAATGCCGGGTGCAGGTTGGAATAAAAATCGCCAATACCATCACCCACGGAGGTGTCCCAGGCGGTGGACGGAGTGAACTGGTTTTCAACCGTCGGCAGCGGGGACATTTTGACAACGTCTTCTTCGCCACTGAACAGTGAACAACCACTCAATAACGTAACAGAAAGCAGTCCTGGCAGAAGTAATTTACGCAATTGCATTGGGTCCCTCTCAGACGGACAAATTATTTATTTTCATCTGCATCATTTCGCTCAGCGCAGGTGAAGCTTTACTATCCACGCCAGCTTGCCACGCTTTACGCGCGCCCGCTTTATCACCCTTACTCAGCAGTGCTTCACCGCGAAGATCGGCGACAATAGCGGCAAAGCCATCACCTTTGATGGTATCAAGCGTTTTCAGCGCGTCGTCGGCTTTTTTCTGCTGAACCTGAATACGTGCCAGGCGCAGATTGATCACCGCTTTCAGATTTTCGTCACTGGCAGCAGCAAGCCCCTGAGACAGTTGCGCAGCGGCTTTGTCCAGTTCGTTTTTATCAACATACTGCTGAGCCACTTCCAGCGCAGCCAGCGCACCGTAGGTGTTTTTGTTGTCAGCGGCAAATTTCTCCGCAGCCGTCAGCGTTTGCGGCTGATCGGCACGGATTGCGCTAACGGTGTTTTCGTAGTTCAGGGATGAACCGCGAGCAGAGTCAGCCTGATGATTGTTCCAGTAACGCCAGCCAACCAGCGCACCAACACCTAAAATAACCCCTACAACCAGTGCCTTGCCGTTTTCAGCAAAGAAGCGTTTAACCGCATCAACCTGGTCGTGTTCGTTCTCGTACATTTCCACGCAGTCCTTCTCCTTAGCCCAATAGAGTGCGCAAGTGCGCCGCAACGCCATCCTGCGTTACCGTAGTTTGCTCACCAGAGCGCAGGTCTTTAACCACCACTTCGCCGTTGGCCACTTCGGACTCACCCAGCACCAGTGCAATACTTGCGCCCCACTTATCGGCACGAGCAAACTGTTTTTTAAAGTTGCCGCCGCCGTGGTTGGTCATCAGCTTTACGTCCGGCAGCGCATCGCGCACGCGTTCGGCAAGCTGCATCGCCGCAGACTGCGTATCCGCACCTGAGGCCACCAGGTATATATCGACAACATGATCGGCTTTAAATTCCGGATTAACTGCCTGAACCAGCAAAACAAGTCGCTCAAGGCCCATCGCGAAGCCTACAGCCGGTGCTGCGCGACCACCCAGTTGCTCGACCAGTCCGTCATAACGACCGCCAGCACAGACGGTGCCCTGCGAACCGAGGCTGGTGGTGACCCACTCAAATACGGTGCGGTTGTAGTAGTCCAGACCGCGCACCAGACGCTGGTTAACGGTATAAGCAATGCCCGCCGCTTCAAGCAGCTTGCACAGGCCAGCAAAGTGTTCGCGGGAATCCTCATCCAGGTAGTCACCCAGCGCTGGCGCATCGTTCAGCAGCGCCTGTACGTCAGGATTTTTGGAATCGAGTACGCGCAGCGGGTTGCTGTACATACGACGCTTACAGTCTTCGTCGAGCTTCTCTTTGTGTTGTTCCAGGAACGCCACCAGCGCATCGCGATAGTTCGCACGCGCTTCCAGAGAACCGATAGAGTTCAGCTCCAGGGAAACGTGCTCAGAAATACCGAGCGCACGCCACCAGCGGGCAGTCAGCATAATCAGTTCGGCATCGATATCTGGTCCTTGCAGACCAAACACTTCCACGCCAAGCTGGTTGAACTGACGGTAGCGGCCTTTTTGCGGACGTTCGTGGCGGAACATCGGGCCGATATACCACAGGCGCTGCTCCTGATTGTACAGGAGACCATGTTCGATGCCGGCGCGTACGCAACCCGCCGTCCCCTCAGGACGCAGGGTCAGGCTGTCGCCGTTGCGGTCCTCAAAGGTATACATCTCTTTTTCAACCACGTCGGTTACTTCGCCGATCGCGCGTTTGAATAACGGGGTCTGCTCTACAATCGGCAAACGAATTTCGCTGTAACCGTAGCTGCCGAGCACCTGCTTCAGTGTGCCTTCAATGCGCTGCCAGATGGCGGTTTCGCCAGGCAGATAATCGTTCATGCCGCGGATGGCTTGAATGTTTTTTGCCACGTTTATTCTCTTTCTATATACAAAAAAGAACCCAAAGAATGGGTTCAATCATACATGGGAAGCAGCCTGCTTCCCATCACGTTATTTTTCAACCTGCTGAACGCTGATGCGCTGCGCTTCGTCCATCATCGTCGCTTTTGCGCGAATGCGGGCTTCAAGCTGGTCGATCATATCACTATTATCCAGACGATCTTTACGAACGCCATCTTCATAGAGACCACTTTTCTTGTTACCGCCGGTAACGCCCAGCGTGGACACCAGCGCTTCACCCGGACCGTTCACCACGCAGCCGATGATGGAAACGTCCATCGGGGTGATGATGTCTTCCAGACGCTGCTCCAGGGCATTCACGGTGCCGATCACGTCAAACTCCTGACGTGAACAGGTTGGGCAGGCGATGAAGTTGATCCCACGCGCGCGGATACGCAGTGATTTCAGGATGTCGAAACCGACTTTGATCTCTTCCACCGGATCGGCGGCCAGGGAGACGCGTAACGTGTCACCGATGCCTTCAGAGAGCAGCAGGCCGAGACCAATTGCCGATTTTACTGAGCCGCTGCGCAGCCCACCCGCCTCGGTGATGCCAAGGTGCAGCGGCTGATCGATCTGTTTTGCCAGCAGACGATACGATTCAACGGCCAGGAAAACGTCAGACGCTTTCACGCTCACTTTGAACTGATCGAAGTTAAGGCGATCCAGATGATCGACGTGACGCATGGCGGATTCGAGCAGCGCCTGCGGCGTCGGCTCACCGTACTTTTCCTGGAGATCTTTTTCCAGAGAGCCAGCGTTTACGCCGATACGGATTGGAATGTTTTTGTCGCGGGCGCAGTCAACCACCATGCGAATGCGCTCTTCGTTGCCGATGTTGCCTGGGTTAATACGCAGACAATCGACACCGTATTCAGCGACTTTCAGCGCGATACGGTAATCGAAGTGAATATCGGCAACCAGCGGAACGCTCACCTGCTGCTTGATCAGTTTGAACGCCTCAGCGGCGTCCATGGTCGGCACTGAGACGCGAACAATGTCCGCGCCGACGCGTTCTAATGCTTTGATTTGATTAACCGTCGCTTCTACATCCGTAGTACGCGTATTGGTCATCGACTGGACGGCGATAGGCGCCCCATCGCCGATTGGCACGTTCCCAACGTAAATCCGTTTCGATTTTCTACGTTGAATAGGAGCCTGGTTATGCATGTAAAATCTCCCGCATTGCCCGTCTGTTACTGTGCTGCTGATTGTTCGGCATTAACGGTAAGACGCGCAACCTGGTTAGTTCTGATAAAGCGGCTCAGATCGACAGGTTTTCCTTGATACTGGATCTGTACCGCTGCCGGTGCGCCGATTTTAAGCTTGTATGGTGCCTGGCCCGTTAGATTTAACGTGCCATCTTTACGTTGCAGGCCGCTGAACAGCTTTTTACCTGTCGCGTCAGTCACTTCCAGCCAGCAATCAGCCGTGAAATTCATCACCAGCGCATTCGGGTCAACGGCAGGTGCCGCCGTACCCGCCGGGTCAGTTGGCAGTGACGCCGCGGTGTTATCTGCCGGTGCCGTTGCCGCAGGGGCGGTATCAACATTGGCCTGAGAAGGTGATACGACCGCGTTCTGATCCTGGGCCTGGGTAGCCGGTGCGGTATTCGCCGTCGATTCTGGCGTCGCCGCTGGATCGGTTGCAGGGGTGCTGGTTGCTGTCGCCTGAGGTTCGCTGGAGGTCGCAGCCCCTTCGGTGCTCAGCGGCACGCTTTGCGCGCCGTTAGTACCAGACTGATTAAGCTCAGCGGAGGACTGATCGGCCATGGTGGTGATCTCTTCCTGTTGCGCTTTGTGGTTTTGCCACCACCATGCGCCCGTCAGGCCGACAACCACGAACAGGACCAGCCAGGTAAAGCTCATCAGCCAGCCATCGCGTTTTTTACGACGTTTGCCCAGAGAGAAGCTCTGCATCGGCGCAACTTTTGCCGCACGCACAGGCGCCTGCTTCTCCATCATCGGCAGTAATTCGTCTTCAGGAATATGAACCAGTTTGGCGTAAGAACGGATATAACCGCGCAGAAACGTTGAAGCCAGATCGGCGGGTGCCTTATCTTCTTCAATGTCGCGAACGGTGGAAACCTTCAGGCACAGGCGTTCTGCAACGGCTTGCTGGCTGAGTCCGAGTTGTTCACGGGCGTTGCGAAGACGAACGCCAGTGGAGGGTGCTGCATTTTGATCGTGAGTGGCTTCAGTATTCATTCGCTACAACTACTGGTACGTGAAAATAAGGGTTCAGGTGCCGGTGAGTCACAATGCCACCCGCACCGCGAAACTTTAGGTCAGTTAACCTGGAACAAACAGTATAAGACTGTCGGGCCGCAGATGACAGCGCTGGCAGGCCTTCACGCTAAACTGTTGTTACGTCGTTACATACTGCCCGAAAGTCGTATGAAACGCACCGTAATTATTAATCAGTCGTGATGATTGTGGCTGGTTATTCAGTAAATTAATGCTTCACGGCGCAAAAAATGCGCCGTGTCTGCATAATAATCAAACGGTTTTAACCGCGATTGACTCACCCTGCATACGCTTACGCAGCGTACGTTTGGTACGGTCAATAACGTCACCCGCCAGCTGACCACAGGCTGCGTCGATATCGTCGCCACGCGTTTTACGTACGATGGTGGTGAAACCATACTCCATCAGCACTTTTGAGAAGCGATCGATACGGCTGTTCGAGCTACGGCCATACGGCGCGCCCGGGAACGGGTTCCATGGGATCAGGTTGATCTTACATGGCGTATCTTTCAGCAGTTCAGCCAGCTCATGTGCATGCTCGGTACCGTCGTTAACATGATCCAGCATCACGTATTCAATGGTCACGCGGCCCTGGTTAGCGTTGGATTTCTCCAGGTAACGGCGCACGCCAGCCAGGAAAGTTTCGATATTGTACTTTTTGTTGATCGGCACAATTTCGTCACGGATGGCGTCGTTTGGCGCGTGAAGGGAGATGGCCAGCGCAACGTCAATCATGTCACCCAGTTTGTCCAGCGCAGGCACAACGCCGGAAGTAGAGAGCGTAACGCGGCGCTTGGACAGACCAAAACCGAAATCGTCGAGCATGATTTCCATCGCCGGAACGACGTTGGTCAGGTTGAGCAGCGGTTCACCCATCCCCATCATCACCACGTTGGTGATTGGACGTGTACCGGTGACTTTCGCTGCACCCACGATTTTCGCGGCACGCCAGACCTGGCCGATAATTTCCGACACGCGCAGGTTACGGTTAAAGCCCTGCTGCGCCGTAGAGCAGAATTTGCACTCCAGCGCACAGCCCACCTGAGAAGAGACGCACAGCGTGGCGCGATCGTCTTCCGGGATATACACGGTTTCAACACGCTGATCGCCAACGGCAATGGCCCACTTGATAGTGCCATCTGAAGAGCGCTGCTCTTCCACCACTTCCGGTGCGCGGATTTCCGCCACTTCTTTAAGCTTATTGCGCAGCACTTTGTTGATGTCCGTCATGTCATCAAAGTTGTCGCTGCAATAGTGGTACATCCATTTCATGACCTGATCGGCACGAAACGGCTTCTCGCCCATCTCTTTAAAGAACTCGCGCATCTGCTGACGGTTCAGGTCCAGCAGGTTAATTTTTCCATTTTTATTGGGAACCGCAGGAATGGCGACTTCGGAGGTATTCACTAATTCAGACATAATTTTTTCCGGCCTCGTTGTTACACGTTGTGGCCCTTGGTGGGTTGAAAAGAAACGCCCCGGTAAGCAGTCTGCTCGTCCGGGGCGTTGCATTGTACAAAGTCTGGCGCAGGGATGCCACGTTTGCACGCGGCATTTACGAAATTATTAGCGAGTGCGCGGGCACACTTCGCCTTCTGCAAAGAAGAACGCGATTTCGCGCGCAGCAGATTCAACAGAGTCGGAACCGTGGGTGCCGTTCTCGGTGAAGCTGTCTGCGTAGTCAGCGCGCAGAGTACCTGCCAGCGCGTTGTCCGGGTTGGTTGCACCCAGCAGATCGCGGTGACGCTGTACCGCGTTTTCGCCTTCCAGTACGGATACCACGATTGGGCCAGAAGTCATGAACTCGACCAGACCGTCAAAGAATGGGCGACCTTCGTGCTCAGCGTAGAAACCGCGAGCCTGTTCAACGGTCAGGTGCAGCATTTTGGTGCCAACGATCTTAAACCCTGCTGATTCAAAGCGAGCGAAGATGCTGCCAATAACGTTTTTTGCCACCGCGTTTGGTTTGATGATGGAAAAAGTACGTTCAATAGCCATTGATAACCTCTGTAAAATGTTCTGTTGTTTTTGCATACCTGAGTATGGTGTGGCGCGGATTATAAAGAGCAATAGCGCCATTGCCTATGGTTATGCATAACATTTTTTTAAAATGAGACGAAGATTAGCAACAGCTCGTATTTCGCATGCCGTACTGATGGTGAAAACAGAGCGGACACTGCTTTTCATCAGAACTAAATGACCAGAAATGCCGGTGGCACGTCAAACAAACGGCTTCATATGCCGGTATGGTCACGCTTTTCGCTGTCCCGTCTGTTTGCGTCACGTTTATCGCCGCATGCTGGCATACCGCTTCGCAGCCGCCACACCCCGTACAGCGTCCGGTTTCCACGACCAGTTCAGCGTTCTCAAACCGAATCGCGTTTTCCGTACAACTCCGCCAGCACGCGCCGCAGAGTACGCAGGATTCGGTATCGAGAGTTATCTCTGCCTCGCTAAACGCAGAAAACGCCCTGCGCAGCTCACGCTGACCGGGCACGACGCAACAGACCCGGACATCCTCACGGGGAACGTGCATCAGCGCACGCCGGGCGGTATTTACCTCGTTGACGGGTATATGTTTAAACGCCCACGCTGCTTCACCACGTCGACGAAGCGCCAGATTCAGCCGGGCAATCGCCAGCAACCAGTCAGGATTCTGCTCCGCGTCGATACTGATAAAACGAACGTGGTGCTGCGCGTGCCACAGCAGAAGCTCATTCACCCCTGGCGCACGGTCAGTAAAAGGCCCAACAAGCGTATCGCCACACAGAAAACGTTTTCGCGGCGTGATGCCGGTGATGGCTACAGCGGGGCAGACAAACAGGCAGTCACCGCATTCAATACAGCGGCTGTCATCAACCGAGACGCCGGTGTCGGTAAAAGAAAAAGCCTGCACGGGACAGACGTCCGCGCAGGCGCAGCAGGAAGAGTGGCGAAAACGGCGACGGACGCACGCATGCGTCACGTCCATCGCCGGGGCAAAGGTTAATCCGCCCATCAGCCAATACTGAAGAAAACAAAGCGCAGCATCAGCTCACCCACAATCAGCAAGGCGCTGCCCAACAGCATTGTGCCTCGCGCCGCTTTTAAGCCGCCCGCAGCAAAGCACAGCATACCCGCAACGGAAACGCACCAGCTCAGCAGATGCACGGTTCGCAGTTGCTCCAGCATTTGTAACGGTGCGTGTGGGAACGTCACAACGGTGTTGTCCATAGCCGTAATATCTGCCAGCCAGACGGGCTGCATCACCAGACGTGCAATCACCAGCAGCGTGATAATGACAATCGCCGTTCGCACGCGAGTCTGGGAACGTGCCCCAACGGCCATGCAGGCTGAACCGATAATTCCCACCGAACCGATAAACAGCACCAGGGTATTAATGTGATGCCACGTCACCACGGATGCATGCATGTAGATCTGCGCCATGCAGAACACATCTACCAGCCCGACAAGACCTGCCACAACCAACAGCGGCTTCCAGCCTGGTTTTTTGACAAACATCAGCAGCGTTGCGAGGCCAAGTGCCGCAAGATAAAGACTGGCAAAGATAATCTCACGGCTCAGCCAGGAGCTGGATACGTGACGCAGCGCGTTGAACGCATTAAGTGGATAGCCCATGTGCAACGCGGAGGCGAGCAGACCGAGGCTGGCCAGCACAAACGCTCCGGCAGCCGGCAGCAGCGCGCTGCGTTGCGTGCTTCCGAAGGCCAGCCACAGCGTAACGCCAACCGATCCTTGCAGGAACAGCGTAAAAATCAGCAGCGGTAACTCATGCATGACGTTTCCCCTCTTTCTCTGCGCCCTGATGCGCTTTGATCACCAGGTTCGGTTTGGTGATGGAGGAATCAGGCAAGCCTTTCACATCACAGACCGCACCATACTTCGCCCGCAGTTCATCAATCGGCCCGAATTTAATCGCTTCGAGAGGACAGGTTGCCACACAGACAGGCTGTTCCCCCTTCGCCTGTAGATCCACGCAGAAATCACATTTGGACATCTGCCCGGTCTGCTCGTTGAGCTGTGGCGCGCCGTAAGGGCATGACCACGCGCAGTAGCCGCAGCCGACGCACTTATCAGTATCTACGCGCACAATACCGTCCCCCGGACGCTTATGCATCGCAGTGGTCGGACAGTTTTTGGTGCAGATTGGGTCGGCACAGTGGTTACAGGAGATAGAGAGCGTGTAGGCAAAAACGTTATTGCTGACGCCACCCTGCCCGGTCGGGATAAAGCTCCCGCCATTAACTTCGTACACGCGACGGAAACGACGTCCGACCTCAAGGTTGTTTTTATCTTTGCACGCTACCTGACATGCTTTGCAGCCCGAGCAGCGAGAAGAGTCGATATAAAAACCCAGCTGTTTGTCGCTTACCGGTGCGTAATGTTTAAACTGACTCATGCTTTAGCTACCTCCACCAGCATGGTTTGATGGGAATTCCCTTTCGCAAGCGCGGTAATACGTGCGGAACTGAGCACGTTCGCGCAGCCGCCCTTATCAATACCCTGCTCGTCCGGCTGCCACCAGGCACCCGCCTGCATGGCCACAACGCCTGGAATGATGCGCGGCGTGACCTCCGCCGGGATCTCGCAAATGCCGCGCGCGTTATGAATACGCACGGTATCTCCCTGCGCAATGCCGCGATTTTGCGCATCCTGCGGGTTGATCCACAGCTTTTGCTGCTGCGCCTCAATTAACCACGGGTTGGCGTACTGGGTGGAGTTAGCGCGGTTTTTTCCTTTCCAGGTAATCAGCTGGAGCGGGAAGCGTTTCGCCAGCGCGTCTTCCGGCCCTTCATGGGCAGGCACGTAGTGCGACAGCGCCGGAATTTCCGGGTGATGCATGTCGTACAGACGCTTCGAGAAGATCTCAATTTTTCCGGACGGCGTCGGGAACGGATGATTCTGCGGATCGCGAATATTGTCTTCAAAGGCGACGAACGGCGCGCTTTTGAAAAGGTGCTGACGCGTCTTCTGTAGCGTCGCGAAGTCCGGCAGGTTTTCGTCAGGCATGGAAAGACGCGTCTGCTCCCAGATGTGCTCAATCCACGCTTTTTCGTCACGCCCTTCACTGAACGCGGGTTCGACGCCAAGCTTAGCAGCGACCTCCCGCAGCCAGTCGTAGTCTGAACGGCGTTCAAATTCAGGTTCAATGAGCTTTTCTGACAGGATCAGATAGCTTGCCGTGCCCCAGGTTTCGCCGATATTCCAGCGTTCCATAAAGCTGGTTTCCGGCAAAAGAAGGTCGGCGTATCGGGCGCTCGGCGTCATAAACAGATCGCTTGCGACGATAAACTCGATTTTCGACTCGTCTTCCAGGACACGGGTTGCCTGATGAAGATCCGGGTTCTGGTTAGCCAGATAATTTCCCGCCAGCGAGAACAGGATGCGGATATTGCTGTCCAGCTTTTCGGCATCCTTCAGGCCGACGTCCGCGGTGACCTGAGAGGCATCGTCGGCGGCCTGCACCCAGTTCATCACCGATATTTTGGCTTTGACCGGGTTGTCCGGCATTTCTGGTCCTGCGGCAAATTTCCGGTTTGCGCAGCCGCCATAGCCTGCTGCCCAACCGCCTTTCACCCCGACGTTACCCGTGAGCGTAGCCAGCAACGTCGAGCCGCGCGCGGTGCGCTCGCCGCAGTTATGACGCTGCGGTCCCCAGCCCTGGATCAGCGCAGCGGGTTTGGTGGTTGCGTAGTCGCGCGCCAGTTGCCGAATTGTTTGTGCAGGCACGTGGGTGATTTTCTCTGCCCACTCGGGCGTTTTCGCCACGCCATCTTTTGCGCCGCTCAGGTAAGCCATCAGGGATTCATTGGCCGGAACGCCTTCTGGCATAGTGTCTTCGTCAAAGCCCAGGGTGTAGCGCTGAATAAAGTCGCGATCGTGCAGGTTCTCCGTGACGATCACATACATCATCGCGTCCATCAGGGCGTTGTCCGTGGTGGGAAGCAGCGGGATCCACTGATCGGCCAGGGAGGAAACCGTATCGGAATAGCGAGGGTCGACAACAATAAAGCGAGTGCCGTTTTGCTTCATCTTCTGGTAGAAGTGGTTGCTGTGACCAAAGATCGTTTCCGTCGGGTTATGTCCCCAGAGGATGACCAGTTTGGTGTCCAGCAGCGTGTCAAGAGAGCTGCCGCTGGCAGCGGTGCCATAGGTATACGGCGTTGCTGCCGCCGTGTTACCCATACTGACCGAGTGATAGCTTTCGAGATAGCCGCCGGTTAAGTTGAGCAGACGACGAACCATTTTATCGCCGGAAAAAGTCCCGCCGGACACAGCGGTGCCCACATGAACATAGCGTGAAGCCGCACCGTATTTTTGCGTAATAGTTTTTAATTGATTCGCAATAAGGGTGGTGGCTTCATCCCAGGTAATACGCTCGAATTTTCCTTCGCCACGTTTCCCTACACGTTTCATTGGGTATTTCAGTCGATCGGGATGGTAAACAAATTTCCGATAAGCCCGGCCACGCACGCAGGCGCGCATTATGGGCATTTGCGGATCCAACGCGTCATCCGGACGCGTAGAAATTCGGGTCACAACGCCCTCACTGACGTGAGCACGAATATCACACTTGCCGCCGCAGTCAAACGTACTACAGGTTTGCACCACTTTTTCTTCAGGCGTAGTGTCTGAAACCGCCGCGCCCTGTGCCTGTACTTTGCCGGTTTTGACGACAAAAGGCAGAGCGGCGAGCGCCGATCCTGCCTGAATAAACTGACGCCGGGATATGGCGGGAATAGTCCCCTCTCCCTGATGTTTATTTTTTTCCATTGCTCGTTCCTTAAAATAAAAACGCATTCTCGTTTTTTTTCAGGAACGGATATTGATAATTATCAAGCTAACTCTTGAGGAGTAACACTTAGCGATCTAACTCAAAATTGACCGTCGCCGTTTGTCCTGTTTCATCTAATACAACTAACTGATATTTACCCGACAAATATAATTGCAGTGAATAATTCTTCTGATGTCCGTCCAGCGGTTCGCCATTCAAAAACCACCATCGTTGCCCCTCCCCGCCGCTGGTTGAAACGAACAGGGTCATGTTTTTCTCACCCGGAAGACGTTTAATTACCGCCCCTTCTCTGACGCCTGACAACATCAGCGGCGCCGCATTATGGTTATCCAGCGGAGGGCAAACCGCTGAACGGGCGGGGAGACGAGCTGCCCGTTTTTCGGCAGCAGGCAGCCAGGGCTCCAGAGGCAGCGGCCAGACATCCAGCACTTTTTCTGTCGCATCAGGACAATCCGCTGCGACGCGTTTGCCTTCTTTATCCAGCCAGACCGGGAAACGGATCCCGCGAATACCTTCCTGTTCCGGCAGCAGCAGCGTAGGCGGTTCACTGCCTTCCAGCAGCCAGGTTGACAGCCGACGCCGACAGTTTTCGCTCCCTTCAGGCAGGGACTGGCCCCCCGGCCAGCAAATCACGCCCCGTCCTACGCTTGCAGGACGCGGATCGCGCGGCAGACGGGCTTCATCCACCATCGAGCGGGACTGAAGCATGTTATTGACCTGATTCAGGAGCGGAACTGCGCTGGCGAAACCAAACTGCCCGGCAACGGGCGTGCCGTCCGGACGTCCGGTCCAGATTCCAATGACATACCGGGCGTTCAGCCCAATGGCCCAGGCATCCCGGTAGCCGTAACTGGTGCCCGTTTTCCACGCCAGCGGCGCAACCTGGGGCAGCGCACTGTCCGGCAGGGGCTGTGCTTCACTGGCGAGAATGCGACGAATGATCCACGCCGCCCCCTGCGACAGCAGCGGACGTTCGATCAGCGGATCGCCCGGCTGTAAACGCAACCGACCCGCCTGCCCCTGCCGCGCAAAGGCACTGTAGGCGGCAGCGATATCAGCCAGGCGTGCCCCTGCGCCCCCCAGGATCAGGGAGAGGTTGGGCTGCGCACCCGCAGGGAGTATGAGCGGTAATCCCGCGTTGCTCAGCATGCCTGCAAAACGTTTTGGGCCGTACGCTTCCAGCACCTGCACCGCAGGCAGGTTGAGGGAACGCACCAGGGCTTCGCTCATGCTGACCGGCCCATGAAAACCGCTGTCAAAGTTGCCGGGGCGATAATCCCCCGTTTTTCTTGGAACATCCTGTAATAACGAAGCGGGATGGATCAGGCCATCGTCCAGCGCCATGCCATAGATGAATGGCTTGAGGACCGATCCCGGCGATCGGATCGCATTGACCATATCCACGTGACTAAAGCGACTGTCATCATTGATATCTACCGAGCCTACCCAGCCACGCACTTTCATGGATGTATGATCCACGACGATCATCGCCAGTGAACTGCGGGCAGGCAGGCGCGATTTCCAGTTCATTGCCAGCTCTTCAAGCTGTCGTTGCAAAGCTGCATCCAGCGTGGTGACTATTTTTGTGTCGCGGCTTTTACTCAACATCATGCGGGAAAAGAGCGGCGCCAGCTGCGGCATCTGCCGGGGGGCCAGCCAGACCGGCTCTTCACGGGACTCTTTCACCTGCTTCTCAGACCAGACGCCCTGAGTCAGCATGCGGTCGAGCACTTTGTTCCGCGCCGCTTCGGCACGTTCCGGCCAGCGGTCGGGGCGCAGACGGCTGGGTGCCTGTGGCAGTACAGCCAGCAGCGCCGCGTCGGAATAGCTCAGCTGAGACGGCGGTTTGCCAAGATAAGTCCAGCTTGCCGCGCCCACGCCCTGCAACGTGCCGCCAAACGGGGCACGGTTGAGATACAGCGTCAGGATTTCACGCTTGGAGAGATGCCACTCCAGCTGCATCGCCCGCCACAGCTGACGAATTTTACCGCCAAAGGTACGCGGATGCGGATCCAGCAGGCGTGCCACCTGCATGGTAAGCGTGCTCCCGCCAGAAACCACTCTCCCGGCGGTGAGATCCTGCCAGGCGGCACGCAGTACAGAAAGCGGATTGACGCCAGGGTGATCCCAGAACCAGCGATCTTCATACTGGATCAGCGCCTCAAGATAGCGTGGGGAAACCTCTTCAATGGTAACCGGATAGCGCCAGATGCCTTCGCTGTCGGCAAAACGCCACAACGGAACACCCTGCTCATCCACCACCACTCGCGCAGGGTTGACCTCTTTCAGGGGCAACGGCCACACGCGGTCAGCGGCGACAATCAGCCCCCCTAAAAAGAGAAGCGCTCCCGCAAGCCACAGCCAGCGGGAGCGAATCAGGCGTGCTATCTGCATCTTACGGAACAACGATCAGCGGGCCACTGGCCGACCCCGTTGCTCGCCACTGCGGAACGTACATGGACTCGACCATCGGAACAGGCACCTGATAGGTTCCTGGCGTAACGGCACGGGCCAGGTAAACCAGCGTGACCGGCTGACCTTCATTGACCGGCACGGCGGCCACAAAGCGATCGTCGCGGAATTCCATGTGCTGAATATCAGACTGTTGCATCTGATTCAGCAGGTTTTGCACTTCACTGCCGCTGTCCTGCAAGCTGGCGCTGCTGCTCGCCAGATTCTGGTTTTCCAGCTCCAGACCTGCCGGGAGCAGATCCACCACCAGCGCATCCGGTACGTTCTGGCTTGCCTTCACTTCCAGCCACACCAGAACCAGCTCACCGCTCTTAAGTGAAGAGAGCGACTTGCTGCTGCCGTCTGTCGCCAGGATATGACGTTCAATCTGCAAGACGTGAGAAGATGGCTGGGGCGCATACTCCGGATAGCCAGTAGTGTCCAGTCGTACCCACAGCGGCGTCGTGCCGGTATTCGTCACCTGCAAGGCACCAGGCTGGTCGCCGTTCAGGTTTTCTACCTGCGCTTTATCACTGCTCTGGGTCTGTTCAGAGAGGGTGGTCGTTGCCTGCCACGCGCCTGACAAGGTTTGCAGTGAACGTCCAGCCAGGAACAGCGCATTGCTCTCCTGGGTTGACAGCCAGCGCTGGCTGAACGCGTCTTCAGATAACGCGTTCAACAGCCTGTTTTGCGCATCCGGCAGCAGCTTGTACTCTTCCAGCAGGGAGAGCATCAGGGCATTATCACGCAGCTGGCTGCCGTAATCCGCCATCCAGTTTCGGCTGTCGTTACGGGGTGTTTTGAGAGCCAGATCCAGCGCCTGCTGGCTGCGCGGTGTATCCCCCATCAGTTTGAGTGCCATGCCCAGCTGCATCAACGGAAGCCCGGAAGCAGCCTGAGCGTGGCGATCCCAGATTTCACGCAATGCACCGAGCGGCGCTTTTTGCTGACGAGCCAGCACCAGCGAAGCATACGCCTGGACAGCAAATTTGCTGGCCTGGGTGTCGTCGCTGTAGCGGATGGACATCATCCCCGGATCCTGTAAATAGCGCAGCAGTCGGCTGTTGGCGTTATTCACCGCCTCGGCAGGCACGCTGTAACCCTGCTCCCCTGCCCGCACCAGGAAGTCCGTAACATAGGCGGTAAGCCAGTACTCTTCCGGGCCGTTTTTATCCCATAAGGCAAAACCGCCATCGTCACGCTGCATTTGCAGCAGACGGGAGATGCCGATATCAATGGCCGCACGGCGTTTATCGTCGGTGTCGCCTTTAATGCCCAACGCCGTAAGCTGTGCCGCGTTGGTGTAGAGGGACGGGAACAGGCCGCTGGTGGTCTGCTCAAGACATCCGTATGGATAGGCCTGAAGTTCACGAATGTAGCGCGCCAGGTTCAAAGGTGGTTTACCGCTGAGCAACAGCTGTCCCTGTAGCGTGGCAGGCGAGAAACCGTCGATATGCTGTGCTGGCGCGCTCCAGGATTCGCCAGGGTTCAGCATCGTGCCCGTATTCACCGTTTGCGCCGGGAATGCGGGGCGTACACCAATTTTCCAGCTCTTCTGCTGCGGCGCAAACGTCTCACCAGGGAGCTGAAGCCCCGTCACCTGAGCAGTTACTTCACCATCGCCATAGCCTTCCAGCGCGCGCACCGGAATAAACAGAGTGCTACGAGCGCCAGGCGGCAGCTTAACCGGCTCTGGCTGAGCACCTTCGAGCGACACCTTACCGGTTGCGGTTAACGCAATGTTCAGCGTTTGCGGCTGGTCAGTAAGGTTGGTCAGGTCCAGCGTCAGGCGAGAGGTATCGCCACTTGCGAGGAATCGCGGCGTGTTAAGCTCGGTGATAATCGGAGCCGCCACAATGATTTTGCTTTCGCTGCTGCCGAAATCGTCTTCCGTCCAGGCCTGCGCCATCAGGCGCAGTTCGCCGTTGAAATCACCGATCGGCAGCGTGATGGTGCCTTCACCGTTGGCATCAAGCGTAACCGGCTGCGCCTGCTGAGCAATAATGGTGACATGGTTCACCGGTGGCTTACCGCCGCGTTTCAGTTCATCGCCGTCTCCGCCAAAGCGCAGTGCGGCCAGACGTCCCTGACCTTCAATCACCTGGCCGTAAACATCATAGATGTCCGCGCCATAGCGCTTCTGACCGAAGAAAGCTTCCCACGGATCCGGCGTGACGTAGTCGGTAATGTTCAGCACGCCGCTATCAACAGCCGAGACCAGCACGTTCACCTTCTGTGGCACAGCCCCCTCTTTCACGCTGGCTTTCACTTTCACAGAGAGCGTCTGGTTCGGACGCATCTTCTGCGGAGTATCCAGCGCAATATTCAGACGGCGATTTTCGTCACCCATCGGCAGATGCAACAGACCAACCGCGCGTTTCGGCGTGGCGGATTTGGACTTATCGCCAGGACGAACCACCAGCGTGCTGAGGTAGAGATCGTGACGTTTCCAGGCTTTATCTACCGGAATGGAGAGATCCAGCCCATTTGCCGGTACGTCGATCTCTTTCCACCACAGCGGTCCTTCGCTGGATTCGATCATCGCATAGCCTTTGCCCGCAGCCGGTGCTGCAATGTGCAGGTTGATGGTATCGCCTGGCTGATAGGCTGGCTTATCCAGTTTTAGCGTCACGCGATCAGGGCGTGCCGCACCGGTGCCGTCGCTGTTATCCTGCCAGCTATATCCTGCCCAGAAACGGACGCTGCTGACCATCTCGTCAGGCGCTTTAACTTCCAGGCGGTATGAGCCCCACTCCACCGGGAAGGTGACTTTACCCGTCTCATCGGCCTTGAGCGTCAGCTCCTGCTCACCTTCGACCAGGTCTTTCTGATCAAACTGGGATTGCCAGCCATCACTCTCCGACCAGTTCCAGTAATAGTCCCGGCGTTCGCGGATCAGGCGAACCTGTAACCCGGAAACCGCTTTTTTCGTACCGCTGGCGTCGGCATAAACGATGTCGAAGCTGGCGTTGCCGTTTTCATCCACAATCGGCTGGTTGACGGTGGTGTCGGTGCGGTAGTCGTAAACGGCCTTGCTGGCGAACTGCGGACGAATCCCCGGCAGTTCAGCCGCAGGCCAGATAGCCTGTTCAGCACGACGCGTTACCGGACGGCCGCCGGACTCCAGCAGACTGGCCTGCAGGATCAGCTGCAGCGGAGAGTGTACCTCTTTCCACTGGCTTTCGGTGCTAACCTGTCCACGCCCCTGCTCGTCGAGCGTAAGCTGTACTTCATCCAGGCTGCGGCTCAGGTTTTCCTCGGCGATATCGCCAAACTGGAAGCCCGGCAGCGTAGCCACCGCCTCACGCAGCGGACGCAGGTAAAGCTGGCCCTGCAGCGAATTGCCATTAGCTGGCGCGCCGTACAGGTAGTACCCCACAACGTTAAAGTCGACATTATCCTGCTGTGATACCGGGGCTTTTTGCCCGGTCAGGTTGAGCGCCATACGCTCCGGCATAAAATCTTCAACGTTGAAGTCCCACAGCCGCTGCAGGTTGTCGCCGGTGTTAGCGCGAATATGCCACATACCGGTCTGCGCCCCGCTGTCCAGCGGATAGTTAAAACGATAGAGTCCGTTTTCTGGCTTGACGACAATCGTACGCGCGACCTGTCCATCCGGACGCAGCACGTCAAGCTTCACAGGCTGATCGGGAAGCGGTTTTCCGTCGCTGTCGCGCAGCAGGCCATTAAGGATCACAGTTTCCCCAGGACGGTAGAGATCGCGCGGGCCAAACATAAAGAACTGTTTGCTGTAGCCAGGACTACCGGCGATATCGAACTCCGCCAGGTCGAGCGCAGGCAGCTTGAGATCGAGCAGCGTGGTCTGGCCGTCTTTACTGGCCAGGATCAGCGCGGCTTCTTTGTCGGTTTCAAGCTTCGCATGACCGTCGGCATCGCTGTTCGCCTCGGCAAGCGTCTGGCCTTTGTCATTCAGCAGCGTAACGGTCACGCCGGACTGCGCCGCACCGTTTTCCAGGCTCTGAGTGAAGATGTCCAGACGGTTGTGATAGCGGTGAGCGGACAAGCCGATATCGCTCAGGGTAAAGAGCGTTGCGGCGTTGCTGTAGTTGTAGTGCCCTGCCTGGTTCATGACCGCGATATAAACGCCAGACTGCTGGAGTGGTTTAATATCCTTCAGGGGCAACAGCAATTTTTCGCGCGTATTGCGCGCCGGATTAAGGTCGAATCGACCAGTGTAAACCAGCTCTGCCATCTTCAGCAGGTTATCAGATTCCCAGTTGGTCAGAGAATTGCGGTATTCCCACTGGCTGACAAAGGAAGCCAACGACTCCGGCTTCACGCGGTAGAAGTTCACGTCCACGTTGTTAACGTTGAGCGCCATCACCGGCAGGCCTTCCACCACTTTACCCGGCAGCAGTGAGCCCCGGCTGGCAAAACCGACCGTCGGTTCGACATCCCGGGTGGTTAAGGCTTTTTCATAATCAATACCAAAGGTCGCTTTATTCAGCGCCTGCAGGTCGCGTTCAACGGTGACGACCAGGCTGCGGTTAGGCTCCAGATGGCGCAGTCGAAGCTCTTTCAGGTTAGGCGCAAGTTCCCACGCCCCGTCAACCTTGCCGCTTTTCTTATCCACGACATGCACTGTTTTCGCGAAATCCTGATCGGGATTCAGCGGAACAGAAAAGGTCAGCACCAGCGTGGCGGCACCGTCGAGCTGAACTTCAGAGGTATCCAGCAACGTCAGCGCTTTTCCCTGACTCTGGGCGGCGAGTTTAGCCAGCGTTTCTGCATTGGGCTTTTCCGCGGCTTTCGGTGTTGATGCGGAGGATGCCGCGGGAGCCGCAGCCTGAGATTTATCGTCGCTGTTATCACAGCCGACAAGCGTAAACGTGGTAAGCAGCGCAAGAGAGAGCGCGGCTAAGCGAAACGGTTTCATCCTTTGTCCCTGGCCCATGGAGCCTGTTGGTCGTCGTCCGGATAAGTATTATCCGCAAGTTTCATTAATTCAAAAAGTCCAATTTTAGAATCTTGAAAGCGCCTCGCAGAATCGCATCACGCCGCTACGCCGTGATGGAACCGCGATCACAGCACATAACGTCACATGTTACCTTTCACGTCATTTGTCTTTAAAACAAGAAGATAGCTGGATAAGCGTGCCTGAAGACTGCTAGTTTTATGACCATGACGCACCCCGAGTGCGCGGTTCAATAAGAGAGAAAGCCATGAAACGAGCCGTGAACGCCCTACAAAATTTCGGAAAATCATTGTACGGACCGGTACTTATCTTACCGATTGTCGGTCTTTTTATCGCCTTTGGTAACGTGCTGGGTAACGGCAATCTTGCCGAGTACCTGCCGTTTCTTGGCCATCCTCTGATTCAGAATATCGGCCAACTCATCGCGAAATCTGCCGTATCGGTACTGGTTAACCTGGCACTGGTGTTTGCCGTCGGTATCCCGATTGGTCTGGCGACACGTGATAAAGGCTATGCCGCGCTGATTGGGCTGGTGACCTTTGTGGTGTTCATCAACGCCATGAACGTCACGCTGCAGCTACAGGGCGCGCTTGCGCCTGCCGAGCAGATGAAAGCGGCCGGACAGACCATGGTGCTGGGCGTGCAGGTGCTGGAGATGGGCGTGTTCGCCGGGATCCTGACCGGCGCGCTCTCCGGTTATCTCTACAACAAATACTCCGGCGTACAGTTTAACGGCGCGATGGCGATTTACTCCGGCCACTGCTTTGTCGCTATCGTCATGCTCCCCGTCTCCATGCTGCTCGGCGTGGTGATGAGTGAATTGTGGCCGTTTGCCCAGCACGGCATTAGCGCCCTGGCGCTGGCCATCAAAGGCTCCGGGCCGTTTGGCGTAGCAATCTACGGTTTCCTGGAACGCATTCTGGTCCCCACCGGCCTGCACCATCTGGTTTATACGCCGTTCCTCTATACCGAGCTGGGCGGCACGCAGGAGGTATGCGGCGCAACCTATCAGGGCGCGCGCAATATCTACTTTGCCGAGATGGCCTGCCCGGACGTGAAGCAGCTCAGCAGCACCGTGGTGTGGGATGCGCGCGGCATCAGCAAAATGTTCGGCCTGCCTGCCGCCGCGCTGGCGATGTACATGACCGCGAAGCCGGAGCGTAAAGCCATTGCGAAAGCCATTTTGATCCCGGCGGCGCTGACTTCGCTGCTGGTCGGCGTGACCGAGCCGATTGAGTTCTCCTTCCTGTTTGTCGCCCCGCTGCTCTTCGTGGTGCACGCGGTGCTGACCGGCATCGGCATGATGCTGTTCTCGCTGCTGGGCGTTCACGCCATCGGCGCCAATGGGATTATCGACTTCATCCTTTACAACCTGCCGCTCGGCACGGAGAAGTCCAACTGGCCGATGTACCTCCTGGTCGGGCTGATCATGTTCGCCCTCTACTTTGTGGTGTTCCGCTTCCTGATCCTGCGCTTCAACATGAAGACGCCGGGCCGTGAGGATGACGATAAAGAGACGCGCCTCTACAGCAAGCAGGAGTACCAGGCCAAAGGCAATAATGACGGGCTTGGCGAATCCATCGTGGTGGGGCTGGGCGGCCGGGAAAACATTGAAGTGGTAGATAACTGCTACACCCGCTTGCGCGTCACGGTGAAGGATGTCTCCATCATCGACGAGCCGCGCCTGAAGGCGACTGGCGCGAAAGGGATTATCAAACAAGGTAACAACGTTCAGGTGGTCTACGGGCTGCACGTCAAAAAAATGCGAGAAGCCGTTGAGACGTTTCTCTGAGAGGAGCTAAAGATGTTTACACCCCCATTTATCCTGTCGATTGCCGGCGGCGGTAGCACCTACACGCCGGGTATTGTGAAAAGCCTGATGGTGCGCCTGCAGGATTTCCCGCTGGCCGAAATTCGCCTTTACGATATCGACGAGGCGCGTCAGAACACCATTGCGCCCGTCGTAGAGAAGGTCATTCGCGACCACAGCCAGAGCATCAAATTTACCGTCACCAGTGACCCGGAAGTGGCCTTCAGCGGCGCACATTTTGTCTTCGCCCAGATGCGCGTCGGCCAGTACAAGATGCGCGAGCAGGATGAAAAGATCCCGCTGCGTCACGGCGTGGTCGGCCAGGAAACATGCGGCCCCGGGGGGCTGGCGTACGGACTGCGCACGATCCTGCCGATGGTGGAGCTTATCGATCTGGTCGATCGCTACGCGCACGAGAAAGCCTGGATCGTGAACTACTCCAACCCGGCGGCGATCGTCGCGGAAGGCGTGCGCCGCCTGCGCCCGAACGCGCGCGTGCTGAACATCTGCGATATGCCGGTGGCTGCCATGCGTAACATGGGGGCGATTCTGGGGGTCGATCGTCGCAAGCTGGAGGTCGACTACTTCGGTCTGAACCACTTCGGCTGGTTTACCCGCGTGCTGGTGGACGGCGAAGACAAGCTGCCGGAGCTGCGCAAACATATCGCGAAGTTTGGCCTGCTGACGGAAGATGCGGCCAAAACCGACCCGCAGCATTCGGATCCGTCGTGGGTAAAAACCTGGCGCAACATTAAGCCGATCATGGACAACTTCCCGGAGTATCTGCCGAACCCGTATCTACAGTACTACCTGATGCCGAACCAGATTGTGGAGCATCAGAACCCGGACTATACCCGTGCCAACGAAGTGATGAACGGACGTGAGAAAAAGCTGTTTGCCGCCGCCGAAGAGTACCAGCGCAGCGGGATCTTACCGGACGCCTTCCACGTAGGTGTTCACGGCGAATTTATCGTCGATGTCGCCTGCTCGCTGGCGTTCAACCTGCGCCAACGTCATCTGGTGATGGTGGAAAACCGCGGGGCGATTACCAATCTGCCGTACGATGCGGTGGTGGAAGTACCTGCCTATATCACCTCCGAAGGGCCGGAGCCTGTCCGCGTGGGTCAGGTGCCGTTGTTCCACCAGACGCTCCTGCAACAGCAGCTCGCTTCTGAACAGCTGCTGGTTGAGGCGACAATCGAAGGCAGCTATGAGAAAGCACTTCAGGCGTTCACCCTGAACCGCACCGTGCCGACCATGGAGCACGCGAAAGCGATTCTGGATGAGATGATCGAAGCCAACCGCGACTACTGGCCTGCGCTGCAAAAGGCATGGCAGGACGGTGAAGCGGTGAAAAAATAGGGGCTTGCTCGCGAGTTGAACGTGGTTAACTTGTCGGTGTCAGAAAAAACACCGACAATCCTTTTTTACGGAAAAGAATGGAGGCAACCATGTCCACCTCATATTTTGTCGCCGCCGACTGGCTGATTGAGCACGGCGACGACCCGGAAGTTCAGATTATCGACGCGCGCATGGCCCCTCCGGGCCAGGAGCATCGTGACGTTCCCGCTGAATATCGCGCAGGGCACCTGCCTGGCGCGGTTTTTTTCGATATCGAAGCCCTCTCCGATCACACCTCTCCCCTGCCGCACATGCTGCCTCGTCCGGAAGCGTTTTCCGTGGCGATGCGCGAGCTCGGCATCAGCAAAGACAAACACCTCGTTGTTTACGATGAGGGTAACCTCTTCTCCGCCCCGCGGGCGTGGTGGATGCTGAAAAACTTCGGCGTGGAAAAAGTGTCGATTCTGGCGGGCGGGCTTGCGGGCTGGAAGCGCGACGAGCTGCCGCTTCAGCAGGGCGACGTGACGCTGCCGGAAGGCGAATTCGATGCCACGTTCGACGCACACGTGGTGAAACGCCTGACCGATGTGCTGGTCGTGAGCCATGAAAACACGGCGCAAATCGTCGATGCGCGTCCCGCTCCACGCTTCAACGCTGAAGCGGATGAGCCGCGTCCGGGGCTGAAGCGCGGACATATCCCGGGGGCGCTGAACGTGCCGTGGGGCGATCTGGTGTTTGAAGGCGAGCTGAAAACCACCGATGAATTGCGTGCCATTTTTGAACGTCAGGGCGTGGATTTGCATCGTCCGGTTATTGCCAGCTGCGGCTCCGGCGTGACGGCCTGCGTGGTGATCCTGGCGCTGGCAACCCTTGGCGCGAATGACGTGACGCTGTATGACGGCGCCTGGAGTGAATGGGGTGCACGGGACGATCTGCCGGTAGAACCGGCGAAATAATGGATAACCGCCTGGCAACGCTGTTAACACGCGGGTCGTCACTGACCCGCGCGGAGTATCGCGTCCTCGCCCACCTCACTGAGCATCCGCTGCTGGTGGGCAATATCACGGTGCGCGAGTTGGCGCAGGCGACATTTGTTTCCACCGCGACGATTATGCGGCTGTGCCAGAAGCTGGGCTTCAGCGGATTTAGCGAGTTTATCTGGCACTGCAAGCAGCTGCTTTCTGACACGCCGCATATCACCGTACAGTCTGCGCAACATGCAGAAATGCCCGCGCTTTTTGCCCGGTTTATTGCCAACTATCAGCAGACCTTCCAGTGGGTTACCCAGGACAAACGCCAGCAGTTTGCCAGCCTGCTGCGCCAGAAAGAGAGCTTCTTTCTCTACGGCGCCGGGTTTTCATATCTTTTTGCCGAGTACCTGACCAAGAAGTTGCAGGTGCTGGGAAAAACCGCGTTCATCTCCGGACCGGGGGACAGCCGGAATATTTTTCTCAGCAACGCCGCACGCTATCAGGTATTTATTGCCGTTTCGCGCAGCGGCGAAACGGAGCAGGTGCTGGATAAAGCGCGGATCGCCAAAAACGTCGGCATGACGATTGTCGCGTTTACCCGCGCGTCGGCCAATACGCTGGCAGGTATGGCCGACGTGCATTTTGCCCTCTATGACGAAGCGGTACATTTCGCTGCCGAAGCCGCAGGGGTGACGTCGTTTGAGTCGAATCTGGTGCTGCTGATGGATTTACTGTTGCTGGAAGCAACGGGGTGAAGGTCACCCCGCCGTAATCAGATAATGCGGTTGGTCTTGAGATCGCGCAGGAAGCCGCCCCAGCGACGCTCGTAGAACGGGGTGATGTGCTCGGTAATAAAGTGGCTGATGCCCTGCTCACCTTTCTTCACCTGACAGATATCAATCGGCTCATCGCCCGGCAGGGTGTCGGTCGCCACGCTTCCCGCCGCCTGGATGATCTCGTCGATATCGCCATCGGCCTCAATTCCAATCAGCAGAACAGGCTTTTCGTCAGCGCTCTCTTTGATGGAGCAGAGGAACGCGCGTTTTACCGGCTTGATGGTTTTAAACAGCGTGGTCAGGGAGTCAATCATCTGCGCGGGCGGCTCGGCCACTTCAGACAGCAGCAGCGTTTCGCCCCCTTCCAGCACCTCCTGGGTGCTGAGCGGGTTGCCTTCTTCACCAATCAGATGGCTGATTTCACGCGGAGTGAACTCTTTCCCGGTCGGCAGTTTGGCGTTGAGGAACAGCGTCTGCCCCAGGGTCATTTCGAACAGCGTGCGCACCGGCATCACCACGAACGCCTGTTCGTCTTCTACCGCTTCCTGCAAAGCCTCGAGCGAGGTAAAGAACGGGATCACCGATGTGCCGTCGTCTTTCTCCCAGTGCAGCAGATCCAGGGCGCTGTCTTCGACAACCTGCTCCCCTTCCGCGGCGGTGCCCGGCACCCAGACGGTGGATTCCAGCAGCGTGCGGAAAAAGGCCGGACGGTGGGCGGGCTCGGTCGCCGCCTGCTCCAGCAGGGTTTCTAATTCGTTTTTGGTTTCTGACATAGTTTGGCTACTTCACAATTGCCCGGCGGCGCAACGCTTGCACGGGCCTACGGGTTTTGTAGGCCGGGTAAGCGTAGCGCCACCCGGCAAAAAAGATCACTCAGCCGTCAGCAGGTTCGCCACGGTACGCACACCCAGACCGGTTGCGCCTGCTGACCACTGCTCAACCGCCGCTTTACGGTAGGTTGCGGAGCAGTCAATGTGCAGCCAGCCTTCATGGTAGTTCTCAACGAAGTGAGACAGGAAGCCTGCTGCTGTGCTGGCTCCCGCCGGGTACGCCGCGCTCGCGGTGTTGTTCAGCTCGGCGAAGTTAGACGGCAGCTGGCTGCGGTGGAACTCGGCCAGCGGCAGACGCCAGAACGGCTCGTTTTCCGCCGCCGCGCTGGCCAGCAGGCGAGCGGCCAGCTTGTCGTCGAAGCTGAACAGCGCATGGTAATCGTTGCCAAGGGCAGTTTTCGCCGCGCCGGTCAGGGTCGCCATGTCGATAATCAGCTCCGGCTTCTGCGCAGAGGCGTCGATCAGGCCATCGGCCAGCACCAGACGGCCTTCGGCATCGGTGTTCATCACCTCAACATTTTTACCGTTGCGGTAGCGAATGATGTCGCCCAGCTTGAAGGCGTTGCCACTCACCATGTTATCCGCGCAGCACAGGTAGAGCTTCACGCGCTTGTTCAGACCACGGGTGATGGCGAACGCCAGCGCGCCGGTAATGGTCGCCGCGCCGCCCATGTCGGACTTCATGGAATCCATGAACGCGCTCTGCTTCAGGCTGTAACCGCCGGTATCGAAGGTGATACCTTTCCCGACCAGACAGGCAAAGACCGGCGCTTCTTTATCGCCGGTTGGGTTGTAATCCAGCGCCAGCAGGACCGGAGGACGCTCGGAGCCACGACCCACGGTGTGGATACCCATGTAATTTTGTTCGCGCAGGTCTTCACCTTTGGTGATGCGGTAGGACATCTTGTCGTCCGCCACGCCGCACAGCAGGTCAACCGCGCGCTGCGCCAGCTGCTCAGGCCCCAACTCTTCCGCCGGGGCGTTGATGGTGTCGCGCACCCAGTCGATAATTTTCAGGCGGCTTTCCAGCTCTTTCTGACCGGCTTCATCGAGGTTCGCCCACTCAATTTTACGGGTGCCTTTCGGCCCTTTGTAACCCGCCCAGAAAGCCCAGCTGCGGTCGGTGTCCCAGCCTTCGCCAGCCAGAGTGACATGCTTAATGCCCAGGCCGTCAATTTTACGCGCGGCGCGCTGGATCAGGCCCAAATCATCGTTACCCGTCAGGTGCAGGGTAATACCGTCGTTATTGATGCTCCAGGTGGCTTTCTCGCCCCAGCGTGCGTCGGCTGGCTGCGTGGAGAGCGTAATCTTCATCGCTTCGGTCATTTTATTTGTCCTTATTAGCAAACGGGCCGCCTGAAGGCAGCCCGTTAAGTGATTTACTCTGCTTCATCTAACCAGACTAACAGAATCGCCTCCAGAATTTTTTCATTGGATGCGTTTGGATCGTCGTCAAAATCCTCTAAATCGCAGATCCACTGATGCATGTCGGTGAATCGTACGGTCTTCGGATCGAGATCCGGGTTCGCGTCGTAGAGCGCTTCGCCGATTTCACGGCTGTCTGTCCACTTCAGTCCCATATTAATGCTCGCGTGCGTGGTTGATGGTGTAGCGTGGGAATTCCACGACCAGATCTTCATCGGTCACCGCCGCCTGGCAGCTTAAGCGGCTGTCAGGCTCCAGACCCCATGCTTTATCCAGCATGTCGTCTTCGTCTTCGGTGCTCTCGGCGAGAGAATCAAAACCTTCACGCACGATGCAGTGGCAGGTGGTGCAGGCACAGGATTTTTCACAGGCGTGTTCCACTTCGATACCTGCACGCAGGGCTACATCGAGAATGGTTTCACCGGTCTTCGCTTCCAGAACAGCGCCATCCGGACAGAGGTCCGCATGAGGCAAAATAACAATCTTTGGCATATTAAACCTCGTCCACGGACTGGCCTTTCAGCGCGACGCGGACAGATTTGTCCATGCGGCGAGCAGCGAAGTCCTGGGTTTGTTTATCAACGTTTTTAATGGCTTCTTCTATTGCGTCAGCGTCATTGCCTTCGGCGACTACGCTTAAGCGCGCAGCAGCCTCGTCAATCACCTGGCGCTCAGCGGCGCTTAACAGCGCGGCATCGGCAGCAAGCGCGCCGTTCAGGCTTTCCAGCACGCGTGCGGCTTCCACTTTTTGTTCCGCCAGCATACGCGCCTTCACATCCTGCTCGGCGTAGCTCATTGAGTCCTGAATCATGGAGGCGATTTCGCCATCGGTCAGGCCGTAGGACGGCTTCACCTGAATGGACGATTCGACGCCGGTGGATTTTTCCAACGCCGTCACGCTCAGGAGACCGTCCGCATCCACCTGGAAGGTGACGCGAATATGCGCCCCGCCCGCCGGCAGCGCCGGAATTCCGCGCAGCGCAAAGCGCGCCAGAGAGCGGCAGTCCTGCACCAGCTCGCGCTCGCCCTGCATCACGTGGATGGACATCGCGGTCTGGCCGTCTTTGAAGGTGGTGAACTCCTGTGCGCGCGCCACCGGAATGGTGGTGTTACGGGGAATAACTTTCTCCACCAGGCCGCCCATGGTTTCTAAACCCAGAGACAGCGGGATGACGTCCAGCAGCAGCATTTCGCTGTCCGGCTTGTTGCCGACCAGGATATCGGCCTGGATAGCGGCACCCACGGCAACCACTTTGTCCGGGTCGATAGAGGTTAGCGGCGTGCGGCCAAAGAATTCCCCTACGCGCTCACGTACCAGCGGCACGCGGGTTGAGCCGCCAACCATGACCACTTCCAGCACCTCGTTAGCCTCAACGCCCGCATCTTTCAATGCGCGACGGCAGGCCAGTAGGGTACGCTTAACCAGAGGCGCAATCAGTTCGCTGAACTGGTCGCGGGTGATCTCACCCTGCCAGCCTGCGACGTTCACGCTGACGGACTGCGCATCGCTCAGGGCGATTTTGGCGTCGATGGCCGCATCCAGCAGTTCACGCTGGACGCGCGCATCGCTGCGATCGCTGATGCCCGCCTGCTCGCGGATGTAGTCCGCCAGCAGATGGTCGAAGTCATCGCCGCCGAGCGCGGAATCCCCGCCGGTGGCCAGCACTTCGAACACACCGCGGCTTAAGCGCAGGATAGAGATATCAAACGTCCCGCCGCCGAGATCGTAAACCGCAATCACCCCTTCCTGACCGGAATCGAGGCCGTAGGCAATGGCTGCCGCTGTCGGTTCGTTCAGCAGACGCAGCACGTGCAGGCCCGCCAGACGCGCGGCGTCTTTGGTGCCCTGACGCTGTGCATCGTCAAAGTAGGCCGGAACGGTGATTACCACGCCGTCCAGATCGCCACCGAGCGTCGCCGTCGCGCGCGCCGCCAGCGCTTTGAGGATGTCAGCAGAAACACGAATCGGGTTCAGCAGACCGGCAGATGTCGCAATCATCGGCAGGCCGTTTTCGCTGGCCTGTAACTGGTACGGCAGATGCGGATAACGGGTCTGGATATCCGCCAGCGAGCGGCCCATCATGCGCTTAACCGAGCTGATGGTGTTAGCCGGATCGCGCGCGGCATTGGCGCGGGCATCAAAGCCGACCGCGTGACCCTGCTGCTGGTAGTGGACCACGGAAGGCAGCAGATGGCGGCCCTGCTCGTCAGCCAGCGTTTCCGCCTGGCCGCTACGCACGGTCGCCACGAGAGAATTGGTGGTGCCCAGGTCAATACCGACCGCCAGACGACGCTGGTGCGGTGCGGCGCTTAAGCCTGGCTCACTAATTTGTAATAAGGCCATAATTGCTTCCGAAATTAAAAATCGAGCAGCTTTTCTTCGAGTTGTTCAGCACTGCTTCGCAGTTTATCGAGAAAACGGAGTTTGCGCACAGTGTCTGCCGCCACGTCCCAGGTCTCGTTGTTCAGTTGCTCAACCATCTGCTGATGGCGGGTATCGAACATGCCCTTTACGCGCTGGAGAAAACGTTCCAGACGCGCTTCGTCTTTAGCCTGTTCAATTTCATCCAGCTCTTCGCGAAGCTCCAGCTGCTCCATCAGAAACGCGGTGTCGCGCACGGTATGCTGTTCGCTCGCCAGATCAAAACCGTGGAGCGAGAGCAGATATTCTGCACGCGCCAGCGGATGACGCAGCGTTTGCCAGGCCTGGTTGATGGTTGCGGAGTGTGATACCGCAGCCAGCTGCTCTGCCTGCGTCCCGCTGGCGAATTTATCCGGATGGTACTGACGCTGGAGATCCTGAAAACGGATCGTCAGCGCCTGGAGATCAATCGGGTATTGAGCGGGTAGTCCGAAGAGAGTGAAGTAATCCATAACAATCTCAGGGGTAGCCTGTTAGAACAAACCCCACGCGTAGCACAGCCACGGTGGGGTTATACCTTCTTACTTCGCGCTGCAGATGCGTTGTCTGCGCTCGTTCACCCCAGTCACTTACTTAAGTAAGCTCCCGGGGATTCACTCGCTTGCCGCCTTTCTGCAACACGAATTAATCGGTATAACAGCGGAACGCGGTTAAACGTGGAAGCTTTCGCCGCAACCACACTCGTCTTTGACGTTCGGGTTCGTAAATTTGAACCCTTCGTTCAGGCCTTCTTTTACAAAGTCCAGCTGAGTGCCGTTGAGAAATTGCAGGCTTTTGCCATCGACCACCACCTTCACGCCCTTGTCTTCAAACACGGTGTCATCAGACGCCGGTTCGTCAACAAACTCCAGTACGTAAGCCATACCAGAACAGCCGGAGGTACGTACGCCCAGTCGCAGGCCAAAGCCTTTACCACGGTTCGCCAGAAAAGAGCTTACTCGCGCGGCAGCGCTGTCGCTAAGGGTAATCGACATACTCAAACCTCAATTATTTTGCTTCACGTTTGCTTTTGTAATCCGCAATGGCGGCTTTGATCGCGTCTTCTGCCAGAATTGAACAGTGAATTTTCACCGGCGGCAGTTCGAGTTCTTCAGCAATGTCCGTGTTTTTGATTGCCTGTGCTTCGTCCAGAGACTTGCCCTTCACCCACTCGGTGACCAGGGAGCTGGAGGCGATAGCAGAACCGCAGCCGTAGGTCTTGAAGCGCGCGTCTTCAATGATACCTTCATTGTTGACTTTAATCTGCAACTTCATCACGTCGCCACACGCTGGCGCGCCAACCATACCGCTACCGACAGATTCGTCGCTGTTGTCAAAAGAGCCAACGTTGCGCGGGTTCTCGTAATGATCGATAACTTTTTCGCTGTATGCCATGATTGAATTCTCCTTATGTACCGATTAGTGATGTGACCATTCAATGCTGTTCAGATCCACGCCCTGCTTGAACATTTCCCACAGTGGAGAAAGGTCGCGCAGACGGCCGATGGAGTTACGAACCAGTTTGATGGTGTAGTCAATCTCTTCTTCGGTAGTGAAACGACCTAAAGAGAAACGGATAGAGCTGTGTGCCAGCTCGTCAGTCATGCCCAGCGCACGCAGCACGTAGGATGGCTCCAGGCTTGCAGACGTACAGGCAGAACCGGAAGAAACGGCCAGGTCTTTCAGCGCCATGATCAGCGATTCGCCTTCAACATAGTTGAAGCTGACGTTGAGGATGTTCGGTGCGCCCTGCTCGAGATCGCCGTTCAGATACACTTCTTCCATATCCTTCACGCCGTCCCACAGACGGTTACGCAGCGTGCGCAGGCGCGCCATCTCGGTTTCCATCTCTTCTTTCGCGATGCGGTACGCTTCGCCCATGCCCACGATCTGGTGAACAGGCAGCGTACCGGAACGCATGCCGCGCTCATGACCGCCGCCGTGCATCTGTGCTTCGATGCGGATACGTGGCTTACGACGAACGTACAGCGCGCCGATCCCTTTCGGGCCATAGATTTTGTGGCCGGAGAAGGACATCAGGTCGACTTTCAGCTGGCTCAGGTCGATAGGCAGTTTGCCCACGCTCTGGGTCGCGTCTACGTGGTAGATGATACCGCGCGCGCGGCACATTTCACCGATGGTCGCGATGTCCTGGACGACGCCGATTTCGTTGTTAACGTGCATGATGGAAACCAGAATGGTGTCATCACGCATGGCCGCTTCGAGCTCTTTCAGGTCGATGATCCCGTTGCTCTGCGGCGCCAGGTAAGTCACGTCGAACCCTTCACGCTCCAGCTGACGGCAGGTGTCCAGCACAGCTTTGTGTTCGGTCTTGCTGGTGATGATGTGCTTGCCTTTTTTCTGATAAAAGTTGGCTGCACCTTTAATCGCCAGGTTGTCGGATTCGGTCGCACCGGAGGTGAAAACAATTTCACGCGGATCGGCACCGACCAGGTCAGCAATCTGATTACGGGCGATATCAACCGCCTCTTCAGCATGCCAGCCAAAACGGTGTGAACGGGAAGCTGGGTTACCAAAGTTTCCGTCCAGGGTCAGACACTGCATCATTTTCTCGGCAACACGCGGGTCCACCGGCGTGGTTGCGGAGTAGTCGAGATAAATCGGTAATTTCATTGCTCTTTAAACTCCGTACATCGCTTCAATGCAAGGAATCAGGCAACCGGCTGGATGTACGACCGAGTACACGGGGCGTGACCGCCCCGGCCTGATTCTGAAATACTTATCTTTTTATTACGCGCGCAGTTTGACGTCGATAGCGTCTTGCGCGCGGGTGCTGCGTTGTGATTCATGGCTTTGCTGACGACCCGATACGTCCAGAACTTCCTGGTTATTCACCAGTTCACCCAGGGTGATGTTATTCAGGAAGCCGGTCAGACGGTCGCTCAGATCGCGCCACAGCGCGTGGGTCAGGCACTTATCGCCGCCCTGGCAGCCGCCTTTACCCTGGCAACGGGTCGCGTCAACGGATTCGTCAACGGCGCTGATCACTTCGCCAACTGCAATACTGCCCGCGTCTTTACCCAGCAGATAGCCGCCGCCTGGGCCACGAACGCTGGAAACCAGTCCATTTTTACGCAGTCTGGAGAACAGCTGTTCCAGATAAGAGAGGGAGATCCCCTGTCGTTCAGAAATATCAGCCAACGGAACCGGGCCCGCTTCGGAGTTGAGCGCAACGTCCAGCATCGCGGTCACGGCATAACGCCCTTTAGATGTCAGTCTCATGTCTTACTTAACCTCAAACTCGCCCCTGCCCGGGGTTTTTTATTGTAAAATGGGGGTATTGCATAGCAGGGCCAAGTCTGACATTCCTGACTAAATTGGTCAACTATTTACTTGACTGTTTTAGTCAGGTATTTAACCTTCTGTGCCGTATTTTTTGCCCGGCGGCGCTGCGCTTGCACGGGCCTACGGGCTTTGTAGGCCGGGTAAGCGAAGCGCCACCCGGCGAACACACGGCACTACTCTTTATTCTTCTGCTCAATAGACGCCAGGATCCCGCGCAGGATGTTCAGCTCCTGGCTTTCCGGGCGCGCCCGGGTGAACATACGGCGCAGCTTGTTCATCACCTGCCCTGGATGGCCTTCACGGATAAAGCCGGTCGAGAGCAGCGTCTGCTCCAGGTGGCCGTAGAAGCGCTCCAGATCGTCCACCAGCGGGTAGGCCGTCTCTTCTTTAGGTTCGACCGGTTTCTCCTGCGTCGCCAGCCATGCCATGCGCACTTCGTAGGCAATCACCTGCACCGCCATCGCCAGGTTCAGCGAGCTGTATTCCGGGTTTGCGGCAATCGCCACGTGGTAGTGACACTTCTGTAGTTCCTCGTTGGTCAGGCCAACGCGTTCACGACCAAACACCAGCGCAACCGGCGCCTGTTCCGCTTCTGAGATACTTTTCAGGCCGCATTCGCGCGGGTCCAGCATCGGCCAGGGCAGCGTACGGGAGCGCGCGCTGGTCCCCACCACCAGACTGCAACCGGCCAGGGCTTCGTCCAGGGTGTCCACAATCTGTGCATTCCCTATCACGTCGCTGGCGCCGGCCGCCAGCGCAATAGCCTGAGAGTCTGGTTTCACCAGCGGATTAACCAGCCACAGGTTCGTTAAGCCCATGGTTTTCATAGCGCGGGCCACAGAGCCCATGTTGCCGGTGTGCGATGTTTCGACCAGCACGATTCGAATGTTTTGCAGCATAATTTTTAGATGTCTGGATTCAGTGTCTGAAGAATATTCGGGCATATTATCATAAACGAGAGACATAATCCGATCCCGCTGCTATACTCTGCGCCGATTTTCCTGTTCTTTAACATCCAGTGAGAGAGACCGATGCATCCGATGCTGACCATCGCCGTGCGCGCAGCGCGCAAGGCGGGTAATGTAATTGCCAAACACTACGAAACCCCAGACTCCGTAGAAACCAGCCAGAAAGGCAGCAATGATTTCGTGACTAACGTCGATAAAGCCGCCGAAGCGATTATTATCGAAACGATCCGCAAATCTTACCCGCAGCACACCATCATCACCGAAGAAAGCGGTGAACATGAAGGTACCGATCAGGATGTTCAATGGGTTATCGATCCACTGGATGGCACCACCAACTTCGTTAAGCGCCTGCCACACTTCTCTGTGTCTATCGCAGTACGCATCAAAGGCCGTACTGAAGTCGCCGTTGTTTACGATCCAATGCGTAACGAACTGTTCACCGCGACCCGCGGTCAGGGCGCGCAGCTGAACGGCTACCGTCTGCGCTGCAGCAATGCACGCGATCTGGACGGCACGATTCTGGCGACCGGCTTCCCGTTCAAGGCGAAGCAGCACGCAACCACTTATATGAATATCCTCGGCAAACTGTTCACCGAATGCGCGGACTTCCGTCGCACCGGCTCTGCTGCACTGGATCTGGCCTACGTGGCGACCGGCCGCGTTGACGGTTACTTTGAGCTGTCACTGAAGCCGTGGGACTTCGCGGCGGGCGAGCTGATCGCACGTGAAGCTGGCGCGATTGTTTGTGACTTCACCGGCGGCCATAACTATATGTCTACCGGCAACATCGTTGCAGGTAACCCGCGCGTTGTTAAAGCCATGCTGGCAAACATGCGTGAAGAACTGAGCGATGCGCTGAAGCGTTAATCCAGTCTGTTAAGCCCGGTGGCGCTACGCTTACCGGGCCTACAAACCCCTCAGGTATGGCTAAAAAGGCCGCAACCCCCTTCCCACCGGCACCGCGCTCATCCACATCGTGACCGCAGCCACCAGCAGAATCACCCCGCCCGCCAGCGCAAGCGTCGTCCAGCCAACCTGTCGCCACAATACCGGCGTTTTATTGCCGCTGAGTTTTACCGCCAGCTGACGGAAGCTGTGCACCAGCAAGGCTAACGAAGAGATAGTCAGAGATGTTCCCGCCGCCATCGCCAGCGCCGAGATCATGCCCCAGCCAAATACACCTATCACTTTGCTGAACAACAGCACCATGATTGCGCCCGAGCACGGACGCATCCCCATTGAGAGAACAATCATCAGGCGCGCACGCCAGTCGTCACCATTCTGTAATTGTTCCTGCGTCGGCAGATGCTGATGCCCGCACCCGCAGTTTTTATGGTGAACGTGATGCGGCGTAAAGATTTTGAATTTTGGTTTTTGCAGCAACGCGCGCAATTTTTTCAGCGCCCGCCAGCAGAGAATCAGCCCCAACACGCCTACCAGCGCGTAACTTCCCTTCTCCAGCCAGAAGCTGCTCATATGCAGCTGGCGGGCCGGGAGCTGTAGCAGCGAAAGGACGACCACGACCAGCGCAATTGCCACACCGCCCTGAAGTAAAGAGGAAGCCAGCGTCAGGCCGATACTCGATTTCAGCTTCGACGGTTGGGTGGCAAGCCAGGTCGTGATGACGATTTTGCCGTGCCCCGGCCCCAGGGCATGCAGCACGCCATAGATAAAGCTGAACGCCAGAAGAGAGCCGCCCGCTTTGGACGGATTTTCCGCCACGGCTTTCAGCAGCCCGCTCATCTGCTGATTAACTTCCCGCTGCCAGAGGATACTTTTCATCATCACCTGCGGCCATGCCTGCCACAGCCAGAGCGCGCCGCCAGACGCTAACAGCAAAAAGAGCGCCAGAGGCCAGAGGTGCAGCCAGCGACGCGGCTTACTGACGGGAGAGGAGATCACTGACATTGCAACGTCACCTCCTGCGCAAACTGTTTTCCTAATTCCATGTCTTCTGGGGGCGCATCTTCTTTATCAAGGGAAACGGCAAAGTTCAGCGTCTCTTCACTGGGCGTCGGCGTGTGCACGGCAATTTTGCAGCTTTTTTGCAATATTTCTGGCAACTGTACGTCGCTGTCCTGGGCGTAATGCATATCGACATAGTAGGTTGGGTCAAACGTGGAAAACCTGTACTTCTGCCCGGCCAGCGGCTGAGGGTGCGCCAGCGGAAGGATAAACGTCAGCACCGCCTGATGGCCGTCGCGGGTCATACCGTACTCCGTGGGACGGTTAAGAAATTTCACCTTTTGTCCGTTGTGCCAGAACTCGGTGAAGTAGTGCTGACCCAGCACGTTGGCCATGACTTCCGCCGCCAGCTTTTTCCAGATCTCGTCGCCGGGCTTTGCGTTTCCGGCATCGTACAGCAGGTCGGCGGAGGTGATTTCATCCATCGTCCAGCGCATCTTCAGGCCGCTGAGCTGTGTGCCGTCCGTCACCAGTTCGGTTTTCAGGCTGATAAAGCTGTGAGGATGTGCGCTGGCGGCGGAGGTGATAACCGCCAAAAATAACGCTGTCACGCTTTGTTTAACTGTTTGCATCAATTCCTCACGTCAAAAATTCTGTGATGTTCGCCAGCAATCCTGAATGAAAGGCCTGCCGGCGCGCTTTTCAGCGCCCATCCTTTAGCTATTCTTATCAAACATTCACACTGGATACCCGACAGATGATGACGACGCTTGAAATTCCATCTGTGCTTTCCAGTTCGCAGCGCCGTTGCCAGGTGCTTTTGATGCTTTACCTGCCCGATGCTGCCGTCACCGCACAGAGCATAATCGCTGCCAACGGCGTGGACGACGTCCTGGCACGGCAAGATATAGCCGAGACGCGCGATGAAATCCAGCGCTATCATCGGCTTGATATCGTCACGCACCATGACGGTTGCTACCGTATTGAGGGCTCCGCCCTGAATCAGCGTTTGTGCCTGCTGCACTGGCTGCGCAGGGCGCTTCGGCTGTGTCCACATTTTGTCGCCCAACAGTTTACCCCTGCCTTAAAAACCGCGCTCAAACAGCACGGCATTGCCCGCCCGCTTTATGACGATGCGAACCTTCGGGCGCTTATCAACTTTTGCGCGCGCAAGCTTCAGCGCCAGTTTGAGTCCCGCGACGTACAGTTTTTACAGCTTTATCTGCAATATTGTCTTATTCAGCATCATCTGGGCAATACGCCGGAGTTTTCACCCGTTCAGCGCAGCTGGACGCAATCGAGAGGGGAATACTTTACGGCGCAGGAAATTGTCCGTCACTGGAAACGGCGCGTCCCGCAGGGAACGCACAGTGATGAACAGCTGTTCCTGGCGCTGCTGTTTATGATGCTCCGCACACCCGACCCGGTACTGGATAAACACCAGCAGGATCAGCGCCTGCGTCGGGCCATCGTGCGTATGATTGCCCGTTTCCGGGCGCAAACCGGGATGAACTTCAGCGATGAGCAAGGGCTGACCGATCAGCTGTATATTCATCTGGCTCAGGCGCTGGACCGCTCCTTATTTGACATCGGCATCGACAACAGTCTGCCGGAAGAGATCCACCGTCTATACCCCCGGCTGCTGCGCACCACTAAAGAGGCGCTGTTTGAGCTGGAAGCCGAATTTGGCCTGCGATTCTCCGGTGAAGAGATGGCTCTGGTGGCGGTGATTTTTGGTGCCTGGCTGATGCAGGAAACCGATCTTCATGAAAAACAGGTGGTCCTGTTAACGGGGGAAGATAAAGCCTGCGAGGAGTTAATTGAGCAGCAGCTTCGCGAGCTAACGCTGCTGCCGCTCAATATTCGTTATCTTAGCCTGGAAGCGTTTAAGAAGGAGGGCGCCCCCCGCGAGGCGGCGCTGGTTATTACGCCTTATCCAACCGCCCTGCCGCTGTTCTCGCCGCCGCTCATTCATGCCGTTGAGACCCTGAACACGCAGCAGCAGGAACATATTCGCGTTATGCTCGAATCTTAGTTACGTGCGAGCAGCGACTTTAGGGCGGATGACGATGGCCGGTAAAGCGACCAGCGCCATCACCCAGAACACACCGTGGCCCAGGTGCTGATAGAGGAAACCGGCAAATACGGTCATCACCGCAATACTGCCGCCCATCGCCACCGCTGAATAGACTGCCTGAAGACGAATAACGTCCCCACCCTCTCGCGCCGCGATATAGCGCATCGCCGCCAAATGGCAGACGGTGAAGGTTCCGCAGTGCAGAATTTGCGCCACAATCAGCCACGGCAGATCCGTCGTCCAGCCCATGATGCCCCAGCGCGCTACGCCGCAAACGGCGGAAAGCAGCAGCAGGTCACGCGCCCCGAAACGACGGAACAGTTTTTGGCTCAGCGCGAAGATAATGACCTCCGCTACCACGCCGAGCGACCACAGGTAGCCTACCGCAGAAGCCGAGTAGCCCGCCCCCTGCCAGTAGATGGCGCTGAAGCCGTAATAGGCCGCATGCGCCCCCTGAAGCAGACAGACGCAGGCCAGGAAACGCCAGCTTTGCGCCACCAGCGAGCGCCAGGCGGGCCAGCCAGCGCTCTCCTGATGGCGGCTTTCGCCCTGCGGCATCACCGACGGACGCAGCAACATACCGAGCAGCATCGAGGCGATGCCGAGCGTTAACAGGGCCAGAATGGCGTGATAGTCATAGAGGCTGACCAGTTTCCCGACCAGCGCAGAGCCGATCACGAAGGCAATCGATCCCCACAGGCGCACGCGGCCATAGTCCATGGTGATCTGCTTTTGCCAGGTGTTCGCCAGGGCATCCGTCAGCGGCACCAGCGGGGAGAAGAACAGATTAAAGCCAACCATCACCACCATCAGCCAGGCAAACTGGTGGCTGACCCAGAAGCAGGCCGCAAAGACCAGCGTCAGCAGGGCCAGAATTCGCACCGCTTTAATCAGTAAGGAGGGATCGCTGACGCGGGGCGCAATCAGCAGGCTACCCAGGAAACGCGCCACCAGCCCCGCGCCCAGCAGGATGCCGATGGTCTCAGGCGTCAGACCAATTCCCTTGAGCCAGACGCTCCAGAAAGGCAAAAAAATACCGTAACTAAAGAAATAGGTGAAATAGCTGAGCGCCAGCCAGCGCGTGGAATGCAAGACCATGAATCCCTCCCGAAATGGAGGCGATAGTCTGGCGTTAATCCCTGACTTTAGCAAGTCGTTAGCGCGCTATAAATTAACTAAAAATTAACATCATCACCAGCCGTACAGCGTATGGCGAGAGCGGTAAAACTGTATTACGTTTATAAGACATCGCCTGAAGAGGTCGTTTGCCATGAACAGCTTACGTTATTTCGATTTCGGATCCTCTCGTTCTCTCCTGCTTTTAATTGCCCGCATTGCTATCGTGGTCCTGTTTATTATTTTCGGTTATCCCAAGCTAACGGGGTTTAGCGGCACCGTTCAGTACATGACGTCGCTCGGCGCCCCCATGCCCATGCTGGCCGCGATTATTGCGGTGGTAATGGAAATCCCCGCCGCGATTCTGATCGTTCTGGGCTTTTTTACCCGCCCCCTCGCGGTGATCTTTGTCTTCTATACGCTGGGAACGGCGGTGATTGGACACCACTACTGGGATATGACGGGCGATGCGGTCCTGCCAAATATGATTAACTTCTATAAAAATGTGAGTATCGCTGGCGCCTTTATTTTGCTGGCGATAACCGGGCCGGGGGCCATCTCCCTCGACCGACGTTAGCCCATAAAAAAAGGCCGCATAAGCGGCCTTTTTCAGTTCTGAAACGCAGAGAATTATGCGTACACCGGGAAGCGTGCGCAGATGTCCAGAACTTTACCTTTAACGCGCTCGATAACCGCGTCGTCATTGATGTTGTCCAGAACGTCACACATCCAGCCCGCCAGCTCTTTCACTTCCGCTTCTTTAAAGCCACGGCGAGTTACGGCCGGAGAACCGATACGGATACCGGAAGTCACGAACGGGCTCTTCGGATCGTTTGGCACGCTGTTTTTGTTCACGGTGATGTTGGCGCGGCCGAGGGCTGCGTCAGCTTCTTTACCGGTCAGGTTCTTATCGACCAAATCCAGCAGGAACAGGTGGTTTTCAGTCCCACCGGACACCACTTTGTAACCACGGTTCAGGAACACTTCCACCATCGCTTTGGCGTTTTTAGCAACCTGCTGCTGGTAAACCTTGAACTCTGGCTCCATCGCTTCTTTCAGCGCGACGGCTTTCGCGGCGATAACGTGCATCAGCGGGCCGCCCTGGGCACTTGGGAACACGGCGGAGTTCAGCTTTTTGTACAGCTCTTCGTCACCGCCTTTCGCCAGGATCAGGCCACCGCGTGGACCCGCCAGGGTTTTGTGGGTGGTGGTGGTCACAACGTGCGCATGTGGAACCGGGTTCGGGTAAACGCCAGCGGCAATCAGACCGGCAACGTGCGCCATGTCGACGAACAGGTACGCGCCGATGCTGTCAGCGATTTCACGCATTTTTGCCCAGTCAACGATGCCGGAGTAAGCAGAGAAGCCACCGATGATCATCTTCGGCTTGTGCTCTTTGGCCTGCTTCGCCATGTCTTCGTAGTCAATTTTACCGGACTCATCAATACCGTAAGGGATGATGTTGTACAGTTTGCCAGAGAAGTTAACCGGAGAGCCGTGAGTCAGGTGGCCGCCCTGCGCCAGGTTCATACCCAGAACGGTATCGCCCGGCTGCAACAGCGCGGTGTAAACAGCGAAGTTAGCCTGAGAGCCAGAGTGCGGCTGGACGTTCGCGTAGTCAGCGCCAAAGAGTTCTTTCGCACGGTCAATCGCCAGTTGCTCAACGATATCAACGTATTCGCAACCGCCGTAGTAGCGCTTGCCCGGATAACCTTCAGCATATTTGTTGGTCAGCTGAGAACCCTGCGCCTGCATCACGCGCGGGCTGGTGTAGTTTTCGGAGGCGATCAGTTCGATGTGCTCTTCCTGACGTACTTTTTCCTGCTCCATAGCCTGCCACAGTTCGGCATCATAATCGGCAATGTTCATTTCACGCTTTAACATCCGCATCTCCTGACTCAGCTAACAAGTAAATTTTTGGCCTGAAAAGGCAGTCCTGTTGGACGACGGGCAACAGTATAACTGAATAGTTCTGCGATAACAGGTCTTGACAAACGATTTTACGCAAACGTTTACCTCCACGCCACGCAAGGGTTTGAGCAATAAAGCTCTCGCCATTTTCAACGGATTTCTTTTCAGCTTTGTGATGCATATTTTTCACGATGCAAAGAACCATTTACATTGCAGGGGTATTTTTATAAGATGCATATAAAATACATCATTAAAGTAACATCAGAAGGAAGCTGCTATGCTCGACGCCCAAACCATCGCTACCGTGAAAGCCACAATCCCCCTGCTGGTTGAAACGGGTCCTAAACTGACCGCTCATTTCTACGATCGCATGTTCGCGCATAACCCGGAGCTCAAAGAGATTTTCAACATGAGCAACCAGCGTAACGGCGATCAGCGCGAAGCGCTGTTTAACGCTATTGCCGCCTATGCCAGCAACATCGAAAACCTGCCGGCTCTGCTGCCTGCGGTGGAAAAAATCGCCCAGAAGCACACCAGCTTCCAGATCAAACCTGAGCAGTACAACATCGTGGGCAGTCACCTGCTGGCAACCCTGGACGAAATGTTCAGCCCGGGCCAGGAAGTGCTGGATGCCTGGGGTAAGGCATACGGCGTGCTGGCAAACGTGTTCATCAACCGTGAAGCGCAGATCTACAGCGAAAACGCCAGCAAGAATGGCGGCTGGGAAGGCACGCGTGCTTTCCGCATCGTTGAGAAAACCCCGCGCAGCGCACTGATCACCAGCTTTGAGTTTGAGCCGGTGGACGGCCAGCCAGTTGCCGATTACCAGCCGGGGCAGTATCTGGGCGTCTGGCTGAAGCCTGAAGGCTTCCCGCACCAGGAGATTCGCCAGTACTCCCTGACCCGCAAGCCAGACGGCAAAGGCTATCGCATTGCGGTTAAACGTGAGGAAGGCGGTCAGGTATCCAGCTGGCTGCATAACGTCGCCAGCGTGGGTGATATCGTTCATCTGGCCGCGCCAGCGGGTGATTTCTTTATGGCGGTGGAATCGGGTACCCCGGTGACGCTGATTTCCGCAGGTGTTGGTCAAACGCCAATGCTGGCGATGCTGGATACGCTGGCAAAATCAAACCACAGCGCGCAGGTTAACTGGTTCCACGCGGCCGAAAACGGTGATGTGCACGCCTTTGCAGATGAAGTGAAAGCGCTCGGAGCGGGTCTGCCACACTTTACCGCGCATACCTGGTATCGTTTACCCACGGAAGCTGACCGCGCAGCGGCACGTTTTGACAGCGAAGGCCTGATGAATTTAGGGCAGCACGAAGGGGCGTTTAGCGCACCGGGGATGCAGTTCTACGTGTGTGGGCCGGTAGCGTTTATGCAGTATGCCGCGAAGCAGCTGGTAGACCTGGGCGTGAACAAAGACAACATTCATTACGAATGTTTCGGCCCGCATAAAGTGCTGTAATCGCCCGGCGGCGCTGCGCTTGCACGGACCTGCGAAGGGTTCTGTAGGCCGGGTAAGCGCAGCGCCACCCGGCAAGAATGTTAAATCGCCGCGTCGTCTTCTTCGCCGGTACGGATACGGATCACGCGCGCCACGTCAAAGACGAAGATTTTCCCGTCGCCAATTTTACCGGTCTGCGCCGTGCGGATGATGGTATCCACACAGGTATCGACGATATCATCGCTCACCACGATCTCGATTTTCACTTTCGGCAGAAAGTCCACCATGTACTCTGCGCCACGGTATAGCTCGGTGTGGCCCTTCTGACGACCAAAACCTTTCACTTCAGTTACGGTCATCCCGGTGATGCCTACTTCTGCCAGCGCTTCACGTACATCATCCAGTTTGAAAGGTTTAATAATCGCATCAATTTTTTTCATGGTGGGTCCTTAAACTCTTGCCAGTAAGCAGCCTCGTAATCGGTTGCTCACAGTATCATATTCAGGCGAATTTTGCGGTATTACTCTTTAAAATCGTTCGCTTCCAGCTCGTGGCGTGAGAGCAATTTATAGAACTCGGTACGGTTACGCCCGGCCATGCGCGCCGCGTGGGTCACGTTGCCTTTGGTGATTTGCAGCAGCTTGCGCAGATAGTTCAGCTCGAACTGATTTCGCGCTTCCGCAAACGTCGGTAAGGCCGTGTTTTCCCCCTCGAGCGCCTGCTCCACCAGCGCATCGCTGATCACCGGCGATGACGTCAGCGCCACGCACTGCTCAATCACGTTCACCAGCTGGCGTACGTTACCCGGCCAGCTTGCGGTCATCAGGCGTTTCATCGCATCGGTGGAGAACGCGCGCACAAACGGTTTGTGGCGGTCAGCGGCCTGGCGCAAAAGGTGATTTGCCAGCAGCGGGATATCTTCCGCACGCTCGGCCAGCGCCGGGATTTTCAGGTTGACGACATTCAGTCGATAGTAGAGATCTTCGCGGAACTCGTTGCGCGCCATCACCTTGGGTAAATCACGGTGGGTGGCGGAAATAATACGCACGTTGATATCGATATCGCGGTTGCTGCCGAGCGGACGTACTTTCCGCTCCTGCAACACGCGCAGCAATTTGACCTGCAGCGGCGCGGGCATATCGCCAATTTCATCAAGAAACAGCGTGCCCCCCTCAGCCGCCTGGAACAGCCCTTCACGGCTGCTCACCGCGCCGGTAAAGGCGCCGCGGGCATGGCCAAAGAGCTCTGATTCGAGCAGCTGTTCCGGCAACGCGCCACAGTTAATGGCAATAAAAGCATTTTTACTGCGCGGGCTGGCGTTGTGGATCGCCTGGGCGAGGATCTCTTTCCCGGTCCCGCTCTGGCCGTTGATCAGCACGCTAACGTCGGATTGCGCCACCATCCGCGCCTGTTCCAGCAGGCGCAGCATCACAGGGCTACGCGTCACGATGGATTCACGCCAGGCGTCGTCGCCGGATGGCGCTGCGTGCTCAAGGGCGCTGTCGATCGCTTTATAGAGGGCGTCTTTATCCACCGGTTTGGTGAGGAAGCTGAATACCCCCTGCTGCGTCGCGGCCACCGCATCAGGAATAGATCCGTGAGCGGTGAGGATAATCACCGGCATCCCGGGCTGCTGCTTCTGGATCTCCGTGAACAGTTGCAGGCCATCCATTTCATCCATGCGCAAATCGCTGATCACCAGATCGATTTTCTCACGGCTGAGCACCTTCAGCCCCTCCTGCCCGCTTTCAGCGGTGACCACGCTGTAGCCTTCGCTGACCAGACGCATCCCCAGCAGCTTTAACAGCCCGGGATCGTCATCCACCAGTAACAGATGGGCAGGTTTACGGCTTGTCATGGCTTCACATCCTCTTGTTTCGGCGTCTCACTGTCTGGCGTCGTGGCAGAGTTGCCTTTCGACCCATCAGGCAGATAGCTGCCTGCCGGCTTACGCGTCGAGAGCTGTCTTTCGATATCGGTCAGATTTTCGAGCTTGCGGGTGGTGGTTTCCAGCTGCTCGCGCAGCGACTCCTGCTGCTGGCGAAGCGCATCAAGCTCGCTGTCGCTTGACTGCTGCAATTTGCTGTAGCGGAAACGCTCTTCAGACAGCTGTAATTGCAGGGTTTGTCCGTCCCGCCAGAGCTGATAGACCGGGCGCACCTGCGGGGGAATATTGATCACGTAAGTATCCAGCCGCGTCACGTTGGCGCGGCGTTCGACAGGCGTGATTCTGGCATCCGCCATCACGATCCCGCGTTTAAACGCGACCTGCCAGGTATCGTCCACCAGCATCGCCGCCTGGGCACGGGCCTCAGCGGGCGCCAGCCGCTGGGCGCAGTCTATTCCGCGCAGCCAGAACAGCGGATTGGATTCAACATCACGCCCCGACAGGCTCCAGATATCATCGCAACGTGTCGAAAGGAAATCAGCCAGCTGTTTTTGCGGCCATTTATCTTCCTGTTTGTGGCTAATTGCACTTTTCGGTGCATGGGTTACACAGCCTGCCAGCAGTAAGCAGGGCAGGCTGAGGCGCACATTTTTGCTGGAAAACACCGCGCGCAGTGCGCGGTAAAAGACGTGTGACATACTCACCAGGTTGTTATTCATTTCATTGATTTTTCCGGCTCAAGAGGCAGTTCGATACGAAAACAGACATCGGCGCGTTCATCACTCACGATGTTAAGCTCACCCTGCATGCGTCGTATGCAGTCGCGGGCAATACTCAGCCCCAGACCACTTCCTTTTACCGCACCTTTTCGCTGATGACTCCCCTGGAAGAAGGGTTCAAAGATCATCGTTTTTTCATCATCCGGAATCGGGCTTCCGGTATTCGCTACGTCAATAAATACCCGCGAACCGTTGTTATTGCTTCTGATATAAATGGTACCGGATTCAGTACCATAGTGCACCGCATTGGAATAAAGATTATCCAGTACGCTCATTAACAGCATCGGTTCTGCAAGACAGGCTGGCGCGTTGAGTTCCACCTGGGTATGCATCATTTTAGCTCTTGCTGGCAGGCTATGGGCGGAGATCACCATGTCCACCAGCGGTTCAATCTCAACGCTTTCAAGCACCACAGCACCATCCGCCAGCTTGCGGTTATAGTCCAGCAGTTGTTCAATAAGCTTTTGTAAATTGCGGCTGCTGGCATCCAGAATCGCCACGATCTCTTTTTGCTCAGGGGTTAACGGCCCCGCCACTTCGTCGGCCAGCAGTTCCGTACCTTCACGCATGCTGGCCAGCGGCGTTTTGAGTTCGTGTGAGATATGGCGCAGGAACTGGTGGCGCTGCGATTCCAGCCACGCCAGGCGCTCTGAAAGCCAGATGATGCGTTGACCGACCGAGCGCAGCTCGCGCGGGCCTTTAAAAACGACCGTATCCCCGAGAGATTTACCCTCCCCCAGGCGGTTAATCATCCGCTGGATCCCCTTCACGGGGCCGATGATCATGCGGGTAAAGAGCAGCACCAGCCCCAGGCTGACGAGGAACAGCACCAGCGCCTGCCAGCCGAAGAACTGGCCGCGCTCGGCAATCTCCTGCTGGAGCTGCTGACCACGGGAAAAGATAACCGTACGGGTGGACTGAACCATCTCCGTATTGGCGTTCGCGAAGGCTTCAAGTCGGGCGGCGGCGGCGGCATCAGGACCGCTGTTTTTGCACTGGAGCTGCGCCAGATCGTTCAGATCCTGACGCAGCGCCTGATAGAGTTTGTCATCTGGCAGCACCCCGGCGTGGGCGTCCAGCATTTCGCTGTAGCGTTTACGCTGGTTCTGATAGACCCTCTCCAGCGTGCGATCGTCCAGCACGCAGTACTGGCGATAGCTACGCTCCATCTCAAGCGCGGCGTTGGTCATCGCCTCGCTACGGCGAGCATCAATAAGCGTGGTGCGGTTAGTCAGGGCCGCCTGAGCACTTAACGCGTTCAGGCTTTGCCAGGCCTGCCAGGCCAGAACCAGCAAAGGTAGCAGGATCAGCAGGAAGGCCATCATAACGAGCTGTCGCAGGGAGCGAGGGAAAGCGGGCCAGCGTTTCAACACATTACTCTCTTCATCCGGGTTTGAGGAGAGCGTAACTGAGTCTGCCCTTCAGATACAACAAAGCCGGGTAAAAACCCGGCTTTGTCATGGAATAAGGCGGTGCCTAACTCGACGTTTCGCCCTGGCCTGATAAAGCATTGCAATAATCAGTAGTTGGACGGCAGGCACCTTTTTGTGCGTCATTCGAAGTTTATGTAGCACGTCCCGAAGGGGCTGACATAAGAAGGTGAATGAGCCACTGGTTACTATTATGCAACACGCGTGCCAGATTGCAAAAATTAATGCTATCCTTATGATTAGTAATATTTTTATTATCAAAACGTATTGATTGTTACGTGAATGATTTCCAGGCTAAGTGTCGCTATTAAGCAACACCTTAACGGGAACCTGTCCTGCCGCATATAAATCAACAGGTTAAATGTCTCCTTTTGGAGACACTCAGACCAGAGAGTTGTCGCGATTTTGCGACAGAGACAAAAAAGCCCGGTGGCGCTCGCGCTTACCGGGCCTACAGTCAGGGCGTTGAAACTTAACCTAGTTGTTTACGTGCGTTGCGGAAAATGCGCATCCACGGGCTGTCCTCGCCCCAGTTTTCCGGGTGCCAGGAGTTGCTCACGGTACGGAAGACACGCTCCGGGTGCGGCATCATAATCGTCACCCGACCGCTTTCGCTGGTGACCGCGGTAATGCCATTTGCCGAACCGTTCGGGTTAGCCGGATAGGTTTCGGTGACCTTGCCAAAGTTATCAACAAAGCGCAGCGCCACCAGTCCTTTGCTTTCAAGCTGAGCCAGGTGCGCCGCATCACGGACTTCAACCTGACCTTCACCGTGCGAAACCGCGATTGGCATCTGCGAACCGACCATCCCCTGCAACAGCAGAGACGGGCTTTGGGTTACTTCTACCAGGCTGAAGCGCGCTTCAAAGCGGTCAGACTGGTTACGCACAAAGCGCGGCCAGGCTTCGCTGCCCGGGATCAGCTCGCGCAGGTTAGACATCATCTGGCAGCCGTTACACACGCCCAGCGCCAGCGTCTGCGGACGGTGGAAGAAGGTTTCAAACTCGTCACGTACGCGGCTGTTGAACAGGATGGACTTCGCCCAGCCTTCGCCCGCACCCAACACGTCACCGTAGGAGACCCCCCCGCAGGCTACCAGTGCCTGGAAATCATCCAGCCCGGTACGCCCTGCCAGCAGGTCGCTCATGTGGACGTCGATGGCGTCAAAGCCCGCCCGGTGGAAGGCCGCTGCCATTTCAACGTGGGAGTTAACGCCCTGCTCGCGCAGCACGGCTACTTTAGGACGCGCACCGGTCGCAATGTACGGCGCGGCAATGTCTTCGTTGATGTCGAAGGTGAGCTTCACGTTCAGGCCAGGATCGTTGTCGTTCGCCTTCGCGTTATGCTCCTGATCGGCACATTCCGGGTTGTCACGCAGGCGCTGCATCTGCCATGTGGTTTCCGCCCACCACATACGCAACGTGGTGCGGCTTTCGCTGAACACCGGGTGGCCGTCGGCTTCAATCACGAAGCGGTCGCCCTGCACCGCTTTACCGAGATAGTGCACGCAGTCTGCCAGACCGTGCTGCGCCAGAATCGCTTCCACCGCGTCGCGATCTGCGGCGCGTACCTGAATGACCGCGCCAAGCTCTTCGTTAAACAGCGCCGCCAGGCGGTCTTCGCCAAGCGTTGCAATGTTTGCTTCAACGCCGCAGTGGCCGGTGAAGGCCATCTCTGCCAGCGTCACCAGCAGGCCGCCATCGGAACGATCATGGTAGGCAAGCAGCTTACGCTGCGCCACCAGCGCCTGAATTGCGTCGTAGAAGCCTTTCAACTGTGCGACGTCCCGCACGTCGGCTGGCTTTTCGCCGAGCTGGCGGTAAACCTGTGCCAGCGCGGTGGCACCCAGCGCGTTATGGCCTTTGCCGAGGTCAATCAGCAACAGGGCGTTATCTTCAGTGGAAAGCTGCGGCGTAACGGTATGACGCACGTCTTCCACGCGCGCAAACGCGGTGATCACCAGCGACAGAGGCGAAGTCATCTCGCGCTGCTCGCTGCCTTCCTGCCAGCGGGTTTTCATCGACATGGAGTCTTTACCCACCGGAATGGTCAGGCCGAGCGCAGGACACAGCTCTTCACCCACCGCTTTTACCGCTTCGTACAGGCCCGCGTCTTCGCCAGGGTGACCGGCAGCGGCCATCCAGTTCGCGGAAAGTTTGATGCGTTTGATGTCGCCAATCTGCGTCGCGGCGATATTGGTCAGCGCTTCACCGACCGCCAGACGGGCAGAAGCGGCGAAGTCCAGCAGAGCCACCGGGGTGCGTTCACCCAGCGCCATCGCTTCGCCGTAGTAGCTGTCGAGGCTCGCGGTGGTCACGGCGCAGTTAGCGACCGGGATCTGCCACGGGCCGACCATCTGATCGCGTGACACCATACCGGTCACGGTACGGTCGCCGATGGTGACCAGGAAGGTTTTCTCCGCCACCGCAGGCAGGTGCAGCACGCGGTTAACCGCTTCCGCCACAATAATGCCCTGACGATCCAGCGCTTTACCCGCCGCTTTGCGGGTTGTAACGTCGCGGGTCATCTTCGGCGTTTTGCCGAGAAGCACGTCGAGCGGCAGATCGATCGGCTGGTTGTCGAAATGGGTATCACTGAGAGTCAGGTGCTGCTCTTCGGTCGCTTCACCGATGACGGCATACGGCGCGCGCTCGCGGCGGCACAGCTCGTCAAACAGCGGCAGCTGATCGGCAGCAACCGCCAGCACGTAGCGCTCCTGGGATTCGTTACACCAGATTTCCAGCGGGCTCATGCCTGGCTCATCGCTCAGGATATCGCGCAGGTTGAAGCGCCCGCCGCGACCGCCGTCGCTCACCAGTTCCGGCATGGCGTTAGAGAGTCCACCCGCGCCCACGTCGTGGATAAACAGAATCGGGTTGGCATCGCCGAGCTGCCAGCAGCGGTCGATCACTTCCTGACAGCGGCGCTCCATTTCCGGGTTGTCGCGCTGCACGGACGCGAAGTCGAGATCCGCATCAGACTGGCCGGAAGCCATAGACGAGGCTGCACCACCGCCCAGACCAATGTTCATGGCCGGGCCGCCGAGCACGATCAGCTTCGCGCCCACGACGATCTCACCTTTTTGCACGTGATCGGCGCGAATGTTGCCGATCCCGCCCGCCAGCATAATTGGTTTGTGGTAGCCGCGCAGCTCTTCGCCGTTATGGCTGTCCACTTTCTCTTCGTAGGTACGGAAGTAACCGTTCAGCGCCGGACGACCAAATTCATTGTTGAACGCCGCGCCGCCCAGCGGGCCTTCGGTCATGATATCCAGCGCGGTCACAATGCGCTCTGGCTTGCCGAAATCTTCTTCCCACGGCTGTTCAAAGCCCGGGATACGCAGGTTGGAAACGGAGAAACCGACCAGACCCGCTTTTGGTTTCGCGCCGCGACCGGTCGCACCTTCGTCACGGATTTCACCGCCGGAGCCGGTCGCCGCACCCGGCCACGGAGAGATGGCCGTCGGGTGGTTGTGGGTTTCCACTTTCATCAGGATATGCGCAGGCTCCTGGTGGAAGTCATAGCGCCCTGCTTCGCGGTCGGCGAAGAAGCGGCCCACCTCGGAACCTTCCATCACTGCGGCGTTGTCTTTATAGGCAGACAGCACGTGGTCAGGGGTTTGCTCCATGGTGTTTTTGATCATTTTGAACAGCGACTTCGGCTGCTGTTCGCCGTCGATAATCCAGTCGGCGTTGAAAATTTTGTGGCGGCAGTGCTCGGAGTTGGCCTGCGCGAACATATACAGTTCGATGTCGTTCGGGTTGCGATTCAGCTTAACGAATGCATCCTGAAGGTAGTCGATTTCATCTTCTGCGAGCGCCAGACCAAGACGCAGGTTTGCGTCGATCAGCGCCTGACGCCCCTGCCCCAGCAGATCCACGCTCTGTACCGGCGCAGGCTGATGGTGGGAGAACAGTTTCTGCGCATCATCCAGAGAGTCAAACACGCTCTCCATCATGCGGTCGTGCAGCTCCGCTGTGACGGCCTGCCACTGCGCGTCGCTCAGGGTAGAGGCTTCCACGTAGTACGCCACACCGCGCTCCAGACGGTTAATCTGGTTCAGGCCGCAGTTGTGAGCGATGTCTGTTGCTTTGGAAGACCAGGGGGAGATGGTGCCAGGGCGTGGCGTGGCGAGGATTAATTTGCCGGTCGGCGTATGGCTGCTCAGGCTTGGGCCATATTTAAGCAGACGTTCCAGCTGTACGCGCTCCTCTGCATTCAGGGGGGCATTCAGGTCAGCAAAATGGACATACTCAGCGTAAATATTGCTTACCGGAAGGTCGGCCGCCTGAAAACGTGCCAGCAGTTTGTTAATACGGAAGGCAGACAGTGCAGGCGAACCACGCAGAATTTCCATCATAAGTCTCTCGTCTTCGAAGCGCCGGGGCGCTTACAGTGTGCGCAAGGGGGGAAAACGGGCGTCATTATAGAGAATCCTGAGCGCTGACGAAACCGTTTGCGTCGAAATAAAATCATCCTTTTTGTTTAACAATAGATGTGACCTGTCTCTCTAATTGGTTGCCAACTGGCGCTACTTTGCGCAAAATGCCGCTCAATCAATGGCAAACTCTACTCTTAACATGACTACAGCACACTGAGGCAACCGGCGTCGCAGAGAATTAACTAATTGAAAAAATTAAAGATTAATTATCTGCTCATCGGCATTGTTACGTTGCTGCTGGCAGTGGCCCTCTGGCCGTCTATCCCCTGGTTCGGCAAAGCCGAAAACCGTATCGCCGCCATTCAGGAGCGGGGGGAGTTGCGCGTCAGTACCCTCTCCTCTCCGCTTATATACGACGATATCAACGGTAAAACCATTGGTCTTGATTACGAACTGGCACAGCTGTTTGCGGACTATCTGGGCGTGAAGCTGAAAGTCACCGTGCGGCAGAACATCAACCAGCTGTTTGATGATTTAGACCATGACCGTGCCGATATTCTCGCCGCAGGTCTGGTGTACAACAGCGAACGCAGCAAAAATTATCAGCCGGGCCCGACCTATTACTCTGTGTCGCAGCAGGTGGTTTATCGTGTGGGTAGCTTGCGCCCGCGCTCACTGGCCGACATTACCGACCAGCAATTGACCATTGCGCCGGGCCATGTCGTGATTGACGATCTGCGGGCGTTGAAAGAGAAAAAATACCCGAACCTCAGCTGGACGGTCGATCCTAAACTCGGCACTACCGAATTGCTGGAGCAGGTAAAAGATAAAAAGCTGGCCTATACCATTGCTGATTCGGTGGCGATCAGCCTTTTCCAGCGCGTTCATCCTGAAATCGCCGTGGCGCTGGATGTGACCGATGAACAGCCGGTAACCTGGTTTACCCAGTTAGACGACGATCAAACCGTCTCTGCGGCTATGCTCGATTTCTTTAATTCCATCAATGAAGACGGCACCCTGGCGCGTCTGGAAGAGAAATATCTCGGTCACGGTGACGATTTTGATTACGTTGACACCCGCTCCTTCCTGCGCGCGGTAGATAGCGTGCTGCCGGACCTGCAACCGCTGTTCGAGAAGTACGCTCAGGAGATTGACTGGAAGTTACTGGCGGCAATTTCCTACCAGGAATCGCACTGGGATGCTCAGGCCACCTCCCCCACGGGCGTGCGCGGGTTGATGATGCTGACCAAAAATACCGCGCAGAGCCTCGGCATTAGCGATCGAACCGATGCGGAACAGAGCATCAGCGGCGGCGCGCAATATTTACAGGATATGATGGCGAAAGTGCCGGAGACGGTCCCTGAAGGGGAGCGGATCTGGTTTGCGCTGGCCGCCTATAACATGGGTTATGCCCATATGCTCGACGCGCGGACGCTGACGGCAAAAACCAAAGGTAACCCGGACAGCTGGTCAGATGTAAAACAGCGCCTGCCGCTGCTTAGCCAGAAACAGTGGTACCAGAAGCTGACGTACGGCTATGCGCGCGGGCATGAAGCGTATGCCTACGTGGAAAATATTCGTAAGTATCAGATAAGCCTGGTGGGATATCTGCTGGAGAAAGAAAAAGAGGCGGCCGAGGCGCAACAGCTGGCTGAAAGCTATCCGGTGGTCGCACCGGACGAGCTTAATCACCCTGCGGTTTCAATTCTGCCTTTTGTTGCTTTTTCTGCAGCCGACGCATTCGAAAAAAGTCACTTAACAGACCCGAACATTCTGGTGCAAGTACCCCACCGATAGTTTTCACCTGGTGGTTCATCCCCGGATGCCCAAGCACGTCCATCAGTGAACCAGCAGCGCCCGTTTTTTCATCCCGCGCGCCAAACACCAGCGTACCGATTCGGCTATGCACCATCGCCCCGGAGCACATCACGCACGGTTCAAGGGTGACGTACAGGGTGGTATCAAGCAGACGATAGTTTTGCAGCACCAGCCCGCCCTGACGCAGCGCCATAATTTCAGCATGCGCGGTAGGATCGTGACGGCCAATCGGACGGTTCCACCCTTCACCAATTACCTGATTGTTATGGACCAGCACCGCGCCCACGGGAACTTCGCCCTCTTCCCAGGCGCGCTGAGCCAGCGCCAGCGCGTGGCGCATCCAGTATTCATGATTGTGTTCAGGGTTGGACAAGGGCTGATACTCCAGTCGAAAAGCGGGCGGCATTATACACAGCCGGTACAGATAAGACTATTCGAGTTGCTGAAGTTCGCCCAGAGGCGTGACGCGCCAGCGGTGCTGGCAAAAATAGAGCAGCGGGTTGTCCTGCTTGCTGTCGCTGTAGCCGCTGTACAGACGCAGCGGCGTACCGATGCGTTTCTCCAACTGCACCACTTTTTCATGTCCGAGGCAACGCAGGGTGAGCACCCAGCCGCCGTAGCCGCGCGCGATCTGCGTGGCGATAAGGTTTACGCGCGGCAGCCAGGGCGTATCATAATAGACCTGCTCCACCAGCGTCTGCGGGGAGCCGGTAATCAGCCAGATATCGGCATCGTTGGCGTCGAGATAGCTGGTCAGGCGCGCCTGGACCACGGGAAACGCGGCGACGTGGCCGCGAAACCAGTGGGCAAAATCCTGTTCAAGCTGCTTAAGACGCGCTTCGCTATGACCAAACGTGCATCCCCAGAGCAGCAGGCTCATCGGCCAGCGCGCTGAACGGCCTTTCACCAGTAGCGCGATGCCAATAACGGGTAAAAGGGGCAATACCAGCAACGCGTTAAGGGGCTGGCGCCGCAGCAGATAGCGCATAAAGGTGCCGAACATATCCTGCTGATGCAGCGTTCCATCCAGATCAAAAAAGACAACGCGACGCTCGTGATTTGCCAAACCTTACTCCTCTGGGTCGTTGAATCCTAATAGCCAGGTAAACAGGAACCCGGCGATCACCGCTACCAGATAGCCTAACAGATAGAGCATCACTTTTCCGGTCACGATGGTTAATGCCAGCGGTAAACCGGAAATCCCGAAGGTGATAACGGTCGCCACTTTCCAGTAGCTAATCAACGCCCCGCCCACCGCGCCACCGAGACAGGCGGCCAGGAACGGCTTGCCCAGCGGCAGCGTAACGCCGAAAATCAGCGGCTCGCCGATACCGAGCAACCCGACCGGCAACGCCCCTTTAATGACCTTTTTCAGACGTGCGTTGCGGGTTTTCATCAGCACCGCGATGGCCGCGCCGACCTGCCCAACGCCCGCCATCGACAGGATCGGCAGCAGGGCGTTATAGCCGTGCGCCTGTACCAGTTCGACGTGAATCGGCACTAGCCCCTGATGCAGACCGGTCAGCACTAACGGCAGGAAGGTTCCGGACAGCACAGCCCCCACCAATAACCCACCGCGATCGATAGCCAGAGACGCGCCGTGGGCGATGGCTTCAGAGATGGCGCCGCCTAACGGTTGCAGCGCCACAATCGCCACGCTCCCGGTAATCAATGTGGTCAGCAGCGGGTTGAGGATCAGCTCAATCGAGCCTGGCAGCACCGCGCGCAGCTTTTTCTCGATCCAGCACATCAGAATGACCACCAGCAGCACGGCAATCACCCCGCCGCGGCCAGGCTGAAGCGCCTCGCCAAACAGCGTAATCTGCGCCAGCTGCGGGCTGGAGAGGATACCCGCCATAACGCCGCCCATCGCCAGCGAGCCGCCAAACACTTTGGCCGTGTTCACCCCCACCAGAATGTTCATGATGGCAAACACCGCGCTGCCGAAAATCGCCAGAATACCCAGCAGGTTCGGATACTGCGTGGCAAAATCCCCGACAATATCCGGACGCTTAAGAATATTGATAATCCCGGTGATCAGCCCCGACGCGATAAACGCCGGGATCAGCGGAATAAAGACGTTAGCCAGTTGGCGCAGCGCATCGCTCATAGGGGCTTTGTATTTGGCTTTCGCCTGCGCTTTGGTGCGTTCCGTATCGTCAAAGGCGGGAGCCGTTTCACCGCCCGTCATCAGGGCGCGCATGGCATCTACCACCTGCGCCGCTTTGCCCGGACCGACAATCAACTGGTGCTGTTGCCCCTGCTTAACGTACCCGCTCACGCCGGGAAGCTGCTTAAGGCGCGTCAAATCAAGCTGTTCGTCGTTATGCACCTCGACGCGAACACGCGTCATACAGTTCTCAAGACGCTGAATATTTTTTTCCCCACCGATCCCGAGCAGGATGTCGCTGGCGAGCGCTGCTGTTTTGTCCATACACGCCTCTTATTGGTGTTCTAATGCCGCCCGTAAAAACCCGTGATGGGCTTCGAGTCTGGCTCTGGCCGCGGCTGCATCCAGCCCGGTTAATATCATCAGAATGGCGGGTTTTACATCGTGATCGGTCTGCTGAAGCACCTTTTCCGCCTCTTCACGACTGGCACCTGTCGCTTCCATCACCATGCGACACGCTCTGTCCACCAGCTTGATGTTAGTGGCCTGCATATCCACCATCAGGTTTTGGTAGACCTTGCCAAATTTCACCATCGCGCCGGTGGAGATCATATTGAGCACCAGCTTCTGCGCGGTACCCGACTTCAGCCGTGTGGAGCCGGTGAGCGCTTCCGGCCCGACGACCGGAGAGATGGCAATGGCGGCCACCTGCGCAATCGGCGAGCCCGGGTTACAGGAGATGGCCACTGTGGTGCACCCGGTCTGTCTGGCATATTCCAGTCCACCAATGACGTACGGCGTACGACCAGAAGCCGCCAGCCCGACCACCAGATCCTGCGCGGTCAGGTTTAGCGCCCTGAGATCATCTTCCCCAAGCTGTTTATTGTCTTCTGCCCCTTCTACCGCTTTCAGCAGCGCGCCGGGGCCACCGGCAATCAGGCCAACGACCAGCCCGTGCGGAACGCCAAAAGTCGGCGGACATTCTGAGGCATCCAGCACCCCGAGGCGCCCGCTGGTTCCCGCTCCCATATAAATAATGCGTCCTCCTGCTTTGAGAGCGTCGGCAGCGGCGTCTACGGCTTTTGCTACCTCAGGCAATGTCTCTTTGACTGCCAGCGCGACGAGGGTATCCTGTTGATTAAAGCGGTTTACCAGCTCCAGCGTGGACAGTGCATCAAGATCCATGGTTTGCGGGTTACGCGTTTCAGAAACAAGAGAGCCAAGATTCATGTTATTTACCTCTGGAATTTTTAATTCATAATAAACGCACTATAATGGAATATAAAATTCATTCAGGCGAGCAAAATTCGTATTTGCGCGGGTAATCACATTTTCGCCAGGAGACCGTATGAACTGTTTAATTCGTATTCGTCAGCGCTACGCAGGGTTTGCCCAGAGTGATAAAAAGCTGGCGGATTTTTTACTTTCTCAGCCCGATCGCGCGCGACACCTCAGCTCCCAGCAGCTGGCAGGCGAAGCCGGGGTGAGCCAGTCGAGCGTGGTGAAATTCGCCCAGAAAATAGGCTATAAGGGCTTTCCGGCGCTAAAGCTGGCGATCAGTGAAGCACTGGTGAGCAACCCGAATCCGCAGTCAATGCCGGTGCATAACCAGATCCGTGGCGACGATCCGATGCGTCTGGTGGGCGAAAAGCTGATCAAGGAGAACGTGGCGGCAATGCATGCCACGCTGGATGTGAACACGGAAGAGAAGCTGCTGGAAAGCGTAGCCATGCTTCGCGACGCGCGGCGCATTGTGTTGACCGGGATCGGCGCCTCCGGACTGGTTGCGCGTAACTTTGGCTGGAAGCTGACAAAAATCGGCTATAACGCCATCGTTGAACAGGATATGCACGCGCTGCTGGCGACCGTGCAGGCCATGGATCCTGACGATTTACTGCTGGCCATCTCCTATTCCGGCGAGCGACGTGAAATTAATATGGCCACTGACGAAGCCCTGCGCGTAGGGGGAAAAATTCTGGCGATTACCGGTTTTAGCCCGAATGCGCTTCAGCAACGGGCAACCCGCTGCCTGTATACCATTGCCGAGGAACAGGCCACTCGCAGCGCGGCGATTTCGTCGACGAGTGCGCAGATGATGCTGACGGACCTGCTGTTTATGGCGCTGGTTCAGCAGGATCTGGAGCGTGCGCCAGAGCGTATTCGTCACAGCGAAGAGCTGGTAAAAAAACTGGTTTGAACAACGAATGAGCGTATAATGCCCGCCCTGTTTGTGATGTTTCTGAGAATTTCCTGATGGCGCTGTTAATCACCAAAAAATGCATCAACTGCGATATGTGCGAACCCGAATGCCCGAACCAGGCGATTTCGATGGGCGACAGCATTTATGAGATTAACAGCGACCGCTGCACCGAATGCATCGGCCACTATGAAACGCCGACCTGCCAGAAAGTGTGCCCAATTCCCAATACGATCTTAAAAGATCCGGCACACGTCGAGAACGAAGAACAGTTGTGGGATAAGTTTGTCCTGATGCACCATGCGGACAAAATTTAACTCTCAATAATCACCGTCGCACAGGCATAGTGGCGTTCATCTGCAAGCGTTACGTGCATGTGCGCCACGCCCAGCTTTTCCGCCAGCTTAAGCGCCTCGCCCCATAAACGCAGACGTGGCTTACCCAGCTCATCGTTAAACACTTCAAACTGGTTGAACGCCAGGCCGTTACGAATGCCCGTGCCGAACGCTTTCGCCGCCGCCTCTTTTACCGCGAAGCGCTTTGCCAGAAAGCGCACCGGCTGTTGATGCGCCTCCCAGATAGCCCATTCGTTATCGCTCAGCACGCGTCTTGCGAGGCGATCGCCGCTGCGGGCGATCACCGCTTCAATGCGGGCTATTTCGACGATGTCGGTGCCTAAGCCCAGAATAGCCATTACTGACGCGCTTCCAGCATCAGGCGCTTCATCTCGGACACCGCCTCTTTCAGGCCGCTCATCACCGCACGACCAATAATGGCGTGGCCAATGTTCAGCTCATGCATTTCCGGCAGGGCAGCAATGGCTTTTACGTTGTGATAGGTCAGGCCGTGTCCGGCGTTCACCTTCAGTCCCAGGCTCGCGGCGTAGGTTGCCGCTTTGGCGATTCGCTCCAGCTCTTTCGCCTGCGCTGCGTCGTTTTCGGCATCGGCATAGCAGCCGGTGTGAATTTCAATATACGGCGCGCCCACGTCGGCAGCGGCTTTAATCTGGGTGAAATCGGCGTCGATAAATAAAGATACCAGGATACCGGCATCCGCCAGGCGTTTGCAGGCATCGCGCATTTTGTCGAGCTGCCCGGCCACATCGAGACCGCCTTCGGTGGTCACTTCCTGACGCTTTTCCGGCACCAGGCAGCAGAAATGCGGTTTGGTCTCGCAGGCAATCGCCAGCATCTCTTCTGTCACCGCCATCTCCAGGTTCATGCGGGTATCCAGCGTCTGACGCAGGATGCGCACGTCGCGGTCAGTGATGTGGCGACGATCTTCACGCAGGTGGACGGTAATGCCGTCGGCGCCAGCCTGCTCAGCGATAAATGCCGCCTGAACCGGATCGGGATACGCGGTACCGCGTGCATTACGTAACGTGGCGATGTGATCGATATTGACGCCTAACAGTAATTCAGCCATGACAATCCTCGGTATTTTTGGTCATTTACCTTCTCCCTCTCCCTCCGGGAGAGGGCTGGGGTGAGGGGTAAAACATTAGCGTTTCGGCATAAACTGCCTGAATAATTCGCGGCTCTTTAAAGGTTTGCCCCCAAGATACGGCTTGAGCGCGATTCGGGTAAAGCGTTTTGCCGCACGCAGGGTGTCGGCGTCCGGGAACTCGCGTTCATACAGTGCTCTGAGCTGGCGCCCGGTAAAAGTGCTGTTATCGACGACGACACTGGCAATAAAGCCCTTTTCCTCACGATAGCGATAGGTCATGGTGTCTTCTACCTCGTCTCCGCTTCCCGCACAGTGCAGAAAATCAACGCCGTAACCAAGGTGCCCGAGCAGCGCCAGTTCGAAACGACGCAGCACAGGCTCAGGGGTGCCGGTTGCGCCAGCAAGTGCCTGAATACAGTGCAGGTAATCAAAGAAAAGTTCAGAGAAGCGGGTCTCATGTTCAAGAACCCGTGAAATGAGTTCGTTGACATACAAACCGCTGTAGAGCGTGATACCAGAAAGAGGAAGCGCCAGGGAGACGGCTTCAGCACTGCGCAGGGTTTTGACTTCCCCTCGCCCGCCAAAGCGGACCAGCAGCGGGGTGAAAGGCTGCAAGGCACCTTTCAGATTAGAACGTCTGGAACGTGCGCCTTTGGCAACAAGGCGCACGCGACCGGACTCTTCCGTGAAGACGTCCAGCATCAGGCTGGTTTCGCTCCAGGGACGACTATGCAGGACAAAGGCGCGCTGCCATCCATCCATATGCTCGTCGTCTTAGGTTACTGATCTTCGCCGTAACCGAGGCTGCGCAGCGCACGCTCATCATCGGCCCAGCCAGATTTCACTTTCACCCACAGTTCCAGGTGAACCGGTGCTTCAAACATGTCCATCATGTCTTTACGGGCTTCGATTCCGATAGTTTTGATCTTGGCACCTTTATTGCCGATCACCATCTTCTTCTGACCTTCACGCTCAACGAGGATCAGACCGTTAATATCGTAGCCGCCACGCTCGTTGCTCTGGAAACGCTCGATCTCCACCGTTACAGAGTACGGCAGTTCAGCGCCCAGGAAACGCATCAGCTTCTCACGGATGATTTCAGACGCCATAAAACGCTGAGAGCGATCGGTGATGTAGTCTTCCGGGAAGTGATGAGTCGCTTCCGGCAGATGTTTACGCACGATACCCGCGATGGTATCGACGTTCAGACCCGTTTCCGCAGACAGCGGGACGATGTCCAGGAAGTTCATCTGGCTGCCCAGCCATTGCAGATGCGGCAGCAGATCGGCTTTTTCCTGCACGTTGTCCACTTTATTGACCGCGAGGATCACCGGCGTTTTGCCGTCACGCAGCTTGTTCAGGACCATTTCGTCGTCCGGCGTCCAGCGGGTGCCTTCCACAACGAAAATCACCAGCTCTACGTCGCCAATGGAGCTGCTCGCCGCCTTGTTCATCAGACGGTTGATGGCACGCTTCTCTTCCATGTGCAGGCCCGGGGTATCGACGTAGATCGCCTGATACGCGCCTTCAGTATGGATACCGACGATGCGGTGACGCGTGGTCTGCGCCTTACGTGAGGTAATGGAAATCTTCTGTCCAAGCAGATTATTCAACAGGGTGGATTTGCCAACGTTCGGACGTCCGACGATGGCAATAAATCCGCAATACGTTTTTTCTTCGCTCATTCCAGCTCCAGCATTTTTAACGCCTGTTCGGCGGCAGCCTGTTCAGCCTTACGACGGCTTGAACCCGTGCCGACCACCGGTTCACTCAGGCCACTGACCTGGCAATGGATGGTAAATTCCTGATCGTGCGCTTCGCCACGTACCTGCACCACCAGATAGGATGGCAGCGGGAGGTGACGACCCTGCAAATATTCTTGCAGACGCGTTTTCGGATCTTTTTGTTTATCGCCCGGGCTGATTTCGTCCAGACGGGTCTGATACCAGTTCAGGATCATCTTTTCTACGGTCTGGATATCGCTGTCCAGGAACACGCCACCGATTAAAGCCTCGACCGTATCGGCAAGAATGGATTCACGACGGAACCCACCACTTTTCAGCTCACCCGGCCCCAGACGCAGACACTCACCCAGCTCAAACTCGCGTGCGATTTCAGCGAGGGTGTTGCCACGCACCAGCGTGGCGCGCATGCGGCTCATATCACCTTCATCCACACGCGGAAAACGATGATAAAGCGCATTTGCAATCACGAAACTTAAAATAGAGTCGCCTAAAAACTCGAGACGCTCATTATGTTTGCTGCTGGCACTGCGATGGGTTAATGCCTGTTGCAACAACTCCTGATGATGAAAAGTGTAGCCCAGCTTCCGTTGAAGCCGATTAATTACGATGGGGTTCATGCGATACCAATAAATGAATGCGTCAAAAATGCAGCACACGAAACCGACCTGAGAAAACCAACGCGGTTTCGTGTGCCGTGGCACCCTTGCAGGGCCAACCTTAAACTTCGGGGGAATATTCTATACGCAACGACAGGGGATGTCGTTAGTTCAAAGAGATTTATCGCTGAAATAATTCACGTAGCGGCGAATAAAAGCCGCTACGTGTTATTTTTGACGAAAATTAATGAATTCCGCCAATACGATTCAGGCGAACGCCGGTCGGCCACTCGCCTTCCTGCTTCTCGAAACTCATCCAGATAGCGGTTGCTTTACCGACCAGATTCGCTTCCGGCACAAAGCCCCAGTAACGGCTGTCCGCGGAGTTATCGCGGTTATCACCCATCATGAAGTAATGTCCCGGCGGCACAATCCAGGTCGCCAGCTGCTGGCCCGGCTGCTGGTAGTACATTGCCAGCTGGTCCTGTGCGATTGGCACGGTCAGAATGCGGTGAGTGACATCGCCCAGCGTCTCTTTGCGTTCAACCAGACGAATACCGTTCTCTTTGGTTTCACCTTTTGGCACCTGGAAGAATCCGCTGGTCGCTTCACCGCCATTACGGCGGGCGAAGGTCTGCACAAAATCACCTGGTTCAACGTTGGAGTAAGTGACTGGCAGCGCATTTTCACATGCAGTTCCAGAGCTACAGCCTGGCTGAATCCTCACTTCCTTCGCTATCGGATCGTAGGTTACTTTATCGCCCGGCAGACCTACCGCGCGTTTAATATAATCCAGCCGTGGATCTTCCGGATATTTAAACACCACGATGTCGCCACGTTTCGGATGACCCGTTTCGATCAGCGTTTTCTGGTAGATCGGATCTTTGATGCCATAGGCAAACTTCTCAACCAGAATGAAATCACCGATCAGCAGCGTTGGCATCATCGATCCTGACGGGATCTGGAACGGTTCATAGATAAATGAACGCACCACCAGCACAATCGCCAGCACCGGGAAGACCGATGCCCCTGTTTCCAGCCAGCCCGGTTTTGGGCCGACTTTTTTCAGGGTTTTCGCGTCCAGCGTATCGCCCGTGGCTGCCTGCGCGGCAGCCTGACGTTCACGGCGTTTTGGGGCGAAGATAAACTTATCCAGGCACCATAACAGACCTGTTACCAGGGTAGCGATGACCAGGATCAGGGCAAACATGTTCGCCATGCCAACTCCTTAAGGTTATTTACCGTTTCCGTCTTTACCAACATGAAGGATGGCAAGGAATGCTTCCTGCGGCAGCTCAACGTTACCGACCTGCTTCATACGCTTCTTACCTTCTTTCTGCTTCTGCAACAGCTTTTTCTTACGGCTGACGTCGCCGCCGTAGCACTTAGCCAGAACGTTTTTACGCAGCTGCTTCACGGTTGAACGGGCAATGATGTGGTTACCAATGGCCGCCTGAATCGCAATGTCAAACTGCTGACGCGGGATCAGCTCTTTCATCTTCTCAACCAGCTCACGACCACGGTACGGTGCGTTATCGTTGTGGGTGATCAGCGCCAGGGCATCAACACGCTCGCCGTTGATCAGCACGTCTACGCGAACCATGTTCGAGGCCTGGAAGCGTTTGAAGTTGTAGTCCAGTGACGCATAGCCACGGGAGGTAGACTTCAGACGGTCGAAGAAGTCGAGCACCACTTCCGCCATCGGAATTTCATAGGTCAGCGCCACCTGGTTACCGTGGTACACCATGTTGGTCTGCACGCCACGCTTCTCAATACACAGGGTGATCACGTTACCGAGGAACTCCTGCGGCAGCAGCATGTGACACTCTGCGATAGGCTCGCGCAGTTCCTGAATATTATTCAGCGGCGGGAGCTTGGAAGGGCTGTCGACGTAGATGACCTCTTTCGACGTGGTTTCTACTTCGTAGACAACCGTCGGGGCGGTGGTGATCAGATCCAGATCGTATTCACGCTCCAGACGTTCCTGAATGATCTCCATGTGCAGCAGACCGAGGAAGCCACAGCGGAAGCCGAAGCCCAGCGCCGTTGAGCTTTCTGGCTCATAGAACAGGGAAGCATCGTTGAGGCTCAGCTTTCCGAGCGCATCGCGGAAGTTTTCGTAATCGTCAGAGCTGACCGGGAACAGACCCGCATAAACCTGCGGTTTCACCTTTTTGAAGCCTGGCAGCGCTTTATCTGCCGGGTTACGTGCGCCGGTCAGGGTATCGCCCACTGGCGCGCCGAGGATGTCTTTAATTGCACAGACCAGCCAACCCACTTCGCCGCATTTCAGTTCGGTACGGTCAACCTGTTTTGGCGTGAAGATGCCGAGGCGGTCAGCGTTGTAGACCTGCCCGGTGCTCATGACCTTGATTTTGTCGCCTTTACGCATGGTGCCGTTTTTAATACGCACCAGCGAGACAACGCCCAGGTAGTTATCAAACCAGGAGTCGATGATCAGCGCCTGGAGCGGCGCATCCGGGTCACCTTCCGGCGGCGGAATGTCACGCACCAGACGTTCCAGTACATCCGGAACACCTACGCCGGTTTTTGCCGAGCAGCGCACTGCATCGGTCGCATCGATACCGACGATGTCTTCAATTTCTTCCGCTACGCGCTCAGGATCGGCGGCTGGCAGGTCGATTTTATTCAGAACCGGCACCACTTCGAGATCCATTTCCATGGCGGTATAGCAGTTTGCCAGCGTCTGGGCCTCTACGCCCTGCCCGGCATCCACCACCAGCAGCGCGCCTTCGCAGGCCGCCAGCGAGCGTGACACTTCATAAGAGAAGTCAACGTGCCCTGGGGTGTCGATAAAGTTCAGCTGGTAGGTTTCACCATCGGAAGCCTTATAGTCGAGCGTCACGCTCTGGGCTTTAATGGTAATACCGCGTTCGCGTTCCAGGTCCATGGAGTCCAGAACCTGGGCTGCCATTTCACGATCAGACAGGCCACCGCAAATCTGGATAATACGGTCAGACAGCGTCGACTTACCGTGGTCAATGTGAGCAATGATGGAGAAATTTCTTATGTTTTTCATATGTATGGATTTATTTACTCGCTATGCGGATTAAATCTTCTTGATGGACACAGCGGTGGACACTCCACAGTAACTACCCCATCAACGACTGGCATGCATATTACACTGTAGCGCCCAAATCGTCAGCATACGATCTCCTGTTCATTGAGTGATAACGAGTGCCTACAGTTAAGCAATGTAAATTAAATTGTTGGGCAGTCATCATCACCCAGCGCGCGGTTGATGAAGAACGTCACTCTACCAAGCACCTCCCCCCTTCCAGAGCAGCACCTTCGATCGCTTCGCCATCATCTGTCATGAGTGACAGCCCCATCAGATTGGCAAACTGTGTGTGGCAGTCGCACAGAATCAACAACACATCACCTGGCGTCTTCTTCATTACAGGTTCGATTACCGCAAAGCCTGTATCAGTTTCGAAGCTCGCTCTGCAACTCTTACTATCGCCCCATCACCGGCCAGTCGCCGCCCGTTTTGCATACGACAGGCGGCAGTTTACTTTACTCGTTCTATTGAGAATAATGCGTGTATTACTCAGCTTTTTTTATCTTCTTTTTCTGCCTCGTAAATTGCTCTTATACTTCAATTTCCACTCATTGTTCCGTAGACAGCCAATAGAGCAGTCAAGTAATCCTATTTTGTAAACAAGCTTGGTAACCTGAGTCTGTCGCAGACCCAGTAAGTTTTAAGCCTATTTTCAAGAATCATTGAGGGGCGGTACTAGTTGAGATACCGAGTGGTTTATAAATTACGTTTTGAGTTAGCTTTTAACTTTCACAACTGAAAACTCGCAAATCCATTTCAACATACTTATATACTTCTACTTGTAAAGTATTGGACCAGACGTTGACATTCTCAATAACAATCAAGAGATTCTTGCTTCAACGGAAGTTGAATTAACCTTCCTCCACAAGCAGAAACGACATGCCCTGCCGCTTAAAATTCATCATATACTACATTATCACTGAACCCCCTTACAAGGGTTTACTCTCCCGGCGAATAACTTCACCACCCAGCCATTCTTGTTTGTATATCAACTGCCTGACAAATTCGTATCTCATACTCAGAGTGTTATCGTTCTTGTCAGATACAGAATCCATCAAGTTCACAACCTCAACAACTGCGTGATTTTTACAAATTGCCGTGGTTGCTTTATGGATATTATCGAGTCTTATCCTTGCTGCCTTTGATTTTACTCTGTCAATTTTACCTTTGGTTTTTAGCCAATTTTGGCTGTGTTTCTTTCTTCTGGTCAGTGTTTTATTAAGACGGATTAATTTTTTCTTTTCTTCCGCTTGGTAAGTGTTATCACCGCCGCCCCCAGATGACAGATGAACGCTATCCACATTATTAAGTACAATTGTAGATTTGATATCAGAGGGGTGTATTGGATCAGGGACTGTTTGCTCTGTATTAAAACTGATATACCACTTCCCCTGATTCAGGGAAATAGTTGCGTTTTTTAAATCACCAATGATTTCACGACTCTTGCGATACTTTACCCAGCCGACTTTAGGAAGAGATACCAATTTTTTTTCTTGATCTACTCTAACCCTTTGGCATGGTATACGGAAAGAATCATGCCGACCTTTCTTTTTAAACTTTGGATATTGTGATTTGCCGGTAAAAAAGTTTCTGAATGCTCTGTCTAAATCTCTTAACGATTGCTGTAAACACTGAGAAGGGGCTTCTTTCAACCAAGAAAGGCTCTCTTCATTCTTCCATTCAACCAATTCAGAAGCCAGATGAATGTAGCCTATGAATTTTTTACCAGAACGGTAATTCTCGTTAAGAAGAGCAAGGCCTTTGTTGTAAACAAAACGACAGGAGCCAGCAAAGGCCAAAAAGTCTGATAACTGACCTTTGTTAGGTTCAAGCAAAAATTTGAATGCCTGTTTTTTAATCACAACTGGACCTGTGTAAACGGAGCGAAACTGGTTAAATGCTAAATCATCGTGCGAGCGTTGATTAAAGGATTTGACTACTTTTAACGACCTTATTCAACCAATAAAAAGCCCCACATATATGGGGCTTTGACACTTAATTTGAAATTAGCCTTGCAGCAGAGACAGAACCTGCTGAGGAACCTGGTTAGCTTTGGACAGCACGGAGTTACCAGCCTGCTGGATGATCTGCGCTTTGGACATGTTGGACACTTCGGTCGCATAGTCCGCATCCTGAATACGGGACTGCGCTTCAGACAGGTTGGTAGTGGTGTTGTTCAGGTTGGTTACTGCAGAAACCAGACGGTTTTGTACAGCACCCAGGGAAGAACGGAATTTGTCGATCTGGCTGATTGCATCGTCCAGCGCTTTCAGTGGATCGGCAGTAGAGGTGGAAGCGGTGGTAGCTTCGGTGGTCAACTTACCATCAGCAGTTTCATAAATGGTACCGCCAGTGCTGTTGGTGATAGCACCGTTCTTCTGTTCAAAGTAGGTCACATCTTTTGTCGGCTCGCTGGAAAGCGCACCGTCGTCAACATAAACATCGTCATTGGCAGCATCTTTAACAACACCTGCGGTAACGGTGTGAGTGGCTGTACCTGTACCACCCAGATCAAGGGTGAAGTTTGCACCTTTAGTCAGGTTGGCCATGCCTTCAGCACTTACATGTGCATTGGTGATATTAACAGTGTCAACTTTAGCCAGGCTGGTGAAGTCAGCGCTGCCAGTAGTGCTATAAACAGTGTTCTGACTGGTACCTGATGCGACGGTCATAGTCGCTGTTTTACCATTAGCAATTAATGCGTCTAATGTTGCAGCTGTATTCCCCGCTGCAGTAGCAGTGAAGCCACCAGTTGTTGCATCAAGATAAAGCGCACTACCGTCAGCCGCAGTGATATTACCATTATTAGCAACCATAATATCGGTTGCCGCGCCACCGTCGATGCTCACTTTGGCAGCAAATGCGCCATCCGCCAGAATCTGGGCATTTGTTGAAGTCTGACTGCCGGCACCTTCTGAACTCACAGACATCCCGGAAGCAGCACCGGACGTAAGAGTGATTTTAGTCTTAACACCAACAGGAACTGCGCCAGTCGAGTCGCTGTTTGAAATTAATCCGTCCCAAGTTGCAGCAGCATCGCCACCCGCATTGGTTTTCGTCAGGTTACCTTGCTTATCTAAATACAGCGTCGCGTTATCATCTGCCGCAGTGATTTTACCATCCTGGGAGATGTTAACTTTCTGATCTTTACCACCGATCGTAACCGTTGCCTGAGAAGAATCCCCTGTATTTGGGTTAATAATGCTTAGTGTCTTTGCTGAATCTGCGCCTGTCGCATCGAAGCTGTATGATTTGCTTGCCGCGTCATATTTGTAACCTGCGGTTGCAGCCACACCGAACGCATTTGCGCCGCCGCCAGTGATAACGGATTTATCTGAGATATTTGCTAATAAATCAGAAGCTGATGCCTTACTGTTAGCAATGGTGTTCTTATAATCAGTCACACCATTCGCATCTGTAGTGCCTTTAGTAAAACCAGCTAATTTCAGATCGTCAGCTGTTGCTTTGGTATTCGCTACTTCACCTTTACCGTTAACGTTAAATCCAGTCAGGTTTAAAGTAGAGGAATCAATTTTTTTCAGGTCAATTGTGATGGTTTCACCATCGTTCGCACCAACCTGAATTTTCATGGAACCGTCTTTTGCCAGCACGTTCACGCCGTTGAACTGGGTCTGGCCGGATACGCGGTCAATTTCGTCCAGACGGGATTTGATTTCGTCCTGGATTGAGTTCAGATCGGATTCAGAGTTAGTACCAGTAGAAGACTGAACAGTCAGCTCACGGATACGCTGTAAGTTGTTGTTGATTTCAGACAATGCGCCTTCAGTGGTCTGTGCAACGGAGATACCGTCGTTGGCGTTACGCGCAGCCTGAGTCAGACCTTTGATGTTAGAGGTGAAGCGGTTGGCAATCGCCTGGCCAGCAGCATCATCTTTTGCGCTGTTGATACGCAGACCGGAAGACAGACGCTCAATGGCAGTAGACATTGAAGACTGGTTTTTGTTGATGTTGTTCTGAGTGAGCAACGAGAGGCTGTTGGTATTGATGACTTGTGCCATGATAGTAATTCCTATTTGACTGAACTTAAATTAAGTTTACGGCTTCCACCATTTGGCTCCTGCGCCGCTATGTTCACTATCGGCAACGTACTCTGGACCTTTAGAAGAAAAAGTGAAAAACCATCCCCATCTGCTTTCAGGCATCAAACGAAAGATAGTTGTTTACTTTTAATACAATGTGATAAGTTCGTTTTAACGCCCCCTAAACCACCATGATAAAGCTAAACAATTCAATATGTTGAGCATCATAAATAAACTATCTCGTTTGACAAACTGGCTACCTCTTATAAACCTCTAATCTCTTCATTTCTCAGCACTCAACAAGCGAGCATAACCCGATGTTCCGATGGTAAGACCTATCCAAGGCGCAAATGCTTAGCTATCTCATCGGATGGCACCTTGTTTTATCTGTCTTTTTTAGTAGGTGTATGTAAGATGGTTTTACATTACAGTCATTCTCTGTCTAATACATGATCAGGAGATTTGTTCAGTGAATGTTTCTGCCCGTTTTGTTATACTATTAAATCTTGCATGCGCTGCTTTATTATTTACTCTACTCAATGCCAGGTTTGATTTATTCTGATCAGGATCTCATTTTACTTACTCGAAATCCCTCCTAAGATTCATGCATGTACATATCTTACATCCAATCGAGTAGTAAATCGAAAATCATCAGGGAGAATAATGACTTGATAAAGGACGTGATCATTGACCATCGTCCTAACTTTCCATAAACAGGTGGGTATTTAGTGTATGAACCCTCGTCCAACTAGTTCCTTCCGATTACCCTTAAAGCACTTTTCATGGTGATGTTTTTCCTTGTTACATATTTGGATGCTTGTTTTAAGGCATTATTCATTGCTATTACAGTCACAGGCCTAGCTAACCCTTTAACTCGATTTGATCTACTCTGGAAAACATAAATATCAGAAGGATTGCAATCCTTTCTGTACGCAATTAACTTAGAAAGCAATAAATTTAATCTAATTGTTCGTGGCTCAAACTTTGGAGTTCCAGCCAAGTGCAGCATGTCATCTTCGATATCGGAATATCTAATAGTAATCACCCTGCTGCCTTCAGCACGGAGAGAAAACAATGTTAGCCATAAGTCTGCCCAAGTTGATGAGATTTTAGACAATTCAAAGTGAATAGCCCTAAACTCTTCAGGTGTAATAGAATCTGTTTTTGCCATGAATACCCCCAATGCTCAACCCAACCGCTTACCAAAATTTCAACAACTTTATTACATCATTTCAATACTTTATTACGAAAATTGGATTAAATGTTCAATATTTTTTTCCTCTACCCCTACCGCGCCGGAAATTTTTTATACAAGGTGCACACCGCAACGTCGTAAATAATCGCCACCTGCTTTCTGTCCATTCCGTTTGCGATCAGCCTGCCAGCCTGCGCCCATTGCTCAGGGGTTAACTTCGGCCTTCTGCCGCCTATGCGCCCTTTCTCCCGGGCTGCCGCCAGTCCTGCCCGGGTGCGTTCCACGATTAACTCCCTCTCCATCTCGGCCAGGGCTGACATGATGTGGAATATGAAACGCCCCATTGGGCTGGAAGTGTCGATGCTGTCCGTAAGGCTTTTGAAGTGGATGCCGCGCTGCCGGAGTTCGTCGACCAGCAGTACCAGATTTCGCATGCTTCGCCCGAGGCGATCCAGCTTCCACACTACCAGCGTATCGCCCTCACTCAGCGTTCGAAGAAGCTTTTTAAGCGCTGGCCGGTTCGCTACCGTCCCGCTCATTTTTTCCTCAAAAACCTGTTCACATCCTGCGCGTTCGAGAGCTTGTCGCTGAAGATCTGTGTTTTGGTCATTTGTTGACACCCTTACGTAGCCAATTAGCATGTTTTTCACCCAATATTTTCTGCAAAAAATCAGGTGAAGTTATCGGCATGGATGCCGCAGGGCAATCTATAAAACGTCGGTTTAGGAACATCAGCCATACTTAATGCGCGGTCCAACGAGACTTACCCTGCTGATGGTGTGCTAACTGTAGGGCAGTTTGGGATAGGCGCGGATTGGTTGCCCCTGACTACTGATTTTAAGAC